>JANNBH010000084.1:0-34092 GCA_031385245.1 Hyphomicrobiales bacterium
TATTCGCGCCGCAGAAATTTCGACAATTCTCAAAAAACAAATCAAGGACTTTGGCAAAGATGCCCAAGTTGCTGAGATTGGTCAGGTTCTGTCCGTAGGCGACGGTATTGCCCGCGTTTATGGCCTCGACAATGTTCAGGCTGGCGAAATGGTTGAATTCCCCGGCGGCATTCGCGGCATGGCTTTGAACCTTGAAACCGACAATGTCGGTGTGGTTATTTTCGGTAATGACCGTGACATTAAAGAAGGCGACACGGTTAAGCGTACTGGCGCAATTGTGGAAGTTCCAATCGGTCCTGAACTTCTTGGCCGCGTCGTTGACGCGCTCGGAAATCCTATCGATGGCAAAGGCCCGATCAAGACCAAGCTTCGTTCCCGCGTGGACGTTAAAGCGCCGGGCATTATTCCGCGCAAATCTGTACACGAACCGATGTCGACGGGCCTCAAGGCCGTTGATGCTCTTATTCCAGTTGGTCGTGGCCAGCGCGAATTGATCATTGGCGATCGCCAGACTGGTAAGACTGCGATTATTCTCGACGCTATTCTCAATCAGAAATCCATTCACGTGAATGGCCCGGATAAAGAAAAACTTTATTGCGTTTACGTGGCTTGCGGCCAGAAGCGCTCTACGGTGGCTCAGTTTGTGAAGATTTTGGAAGATGCTGGTGCGATGGAATATTCCATCGTGGTTGCAGCAACCGCTTCTGAATCAGCGCCAATGCAATATCTTGCACCGTTTACTGGCTGTACCATGGGCGAATATTTCCGCGATAATGGAATGCATGCTTTGATTGCTTACGATGATTTGTCCAAGCAAGCTGTGGCTTACCGCCAAATGTCTCTGCTGCTGCGCCGTCCACCAGGCCGTGAAGCTTATCCTGGTGACGTGTTCTATCTGCACTCGCGTTTGCTGGAGCGTTCTGCCAAGTTGAATGACTCGCTTGGTGCTGGTTCTTTGACCGCACTTCCTGTGATCGAAACTCAGGCCAACGACGTTTCTGCTTATATTCCAACCAACGTGATTTCGATCACTGATGGGCAGATTTTCTTGGAAACTGATTTGTTCTACCAAGGCATTCGTCCTGCTGTGAACGTTGGTCTTTCAGTTTCACGCGTGGGCTCTGCGGCTCAAATTAAAGCGATGAAGCAGGTTGCTGGTAAGATTAAGGGCGAATTGGCTCAATACCGCGAGATGGCGGCCTTTGCTCAGTTCGGTTCTGATTTGGATGCCTCAACACAAAAGCTTTTGAACCGTGGTGCGCGTCTCACTGAGTTGCTCAAGCAACCGCAGTTCTCACCGCTCAAAACCGAAGAACAAGTTGTAGCGATTTATGCAGGCGTGAATGGTTATCTCGATGCTATCCCTGTGAACCGTGTTCGTGATTTTGAAGATGGTCTCTTGGCCACTTTCAAAGACAAGCACATGGATATCATGGATGCGATCCGCACTGAAAAAGCCATTTCTGATACGATGATGCCAAAGCTTAAAGCTGCGGTTGATGCCTTCGCTAAAGCTTTTGCATAAGAGAGCATAATGGCTTCACTTAAAGATCTTCGTAACCGTATCGCCTCGGTTAAGGCGACCCGCAAGATTACCAAGGCCATGCCAATGGTGGCCGCTGCTAAATTGCGCCGTGCGCAGGAAGCAGCCGTTGCCGCTCGTCCCTATTCGGAACGTATGGCTGTGGTGCTGGCGAATTTGGCGGGCGCTGTGGCTGGTCAATCGGGTGCGCCATTGTTGTTGGCTGGAACTGGAAAAGATCAAGTTCATCTGCTGGTTGTTTGCACAGCAGAGCGCGGCCTGTGCGGTGGTTTCAATTCGTCAATCACCCGCCTTGCCCGCGAACATGCTGAAAAGCTTTTAGCTCAAGGAAAAACTGTGAAGATGTTTACAGTTGGCAAAAAAGGCAATGACGCGCTGAAGCGTGTCTACGGCAAATACATCGTGGACGCGGTGGATTTCCGTGGCCAAAAAGCTGTGCGTTATGACAATGCCACCGGTGTTGGCGCTGCAATTATCCGCATGTTTGGCGAAGGCGCATTTGATGTGTGCACATTGTTCTTTGCTGAATTCAAATCGGTGATTTCGCAAAAGCCAACTGCGCTGCAACTTATTCCTGCTGCCGTTTCCGGTGGTGCTGTTGCTGCAGATTTGGCTGGTGCGGTTTATGAAGCTGAGCCTGATGAAGGCGAAATTCTGGGCGATCTTTTGCCACGCAATATTTCCACACAAGTGTTCCGTGCATTGCTCGAAAACGCTGCCTCCGAACAAGGTGCCCGCATGAGTGCTATGGATAACGCCACACGCAATGCTGGCGACATGATCAACAAGCTGTCGATTAAATATAACCGCCAGCGCCAAGCTCAGATTACTAAAGAACTCATCGAAATTATTTCCGGCGCAGAAGCGCTGTAAGATATTAGAAGGAACCGCATCATGGCGAAAAAAGCTGTCGCAAAATCTTCCGGCCTCGTTGGCCGCATCACTGCCGTAACGGGCGCTGTGATCGACGTTCAGTTTGATGGCGATCTGCCACAAATTTTGAATGCTCTGGAAACCACCAACAATGGTAACCGCCTTGTTCTTGAAGTGGCCCAGCATCTTGGTGAGAAGACAGTTCGCACCATCGCTATGGACTCGTCTGAAGGTCTGGTTCGCGGTCAAGAAGTCTATGACACGGGCACGCCGATTATGATGCCGGTTGGTCCTGAAACTTTGGGCCGCATTATGAACGTGATCGGCGAACCTGTGGATGAAGCAGGCCCGATGAAAACCAAGCTCACCCGCGCCATCCATCAAGATGCGCCATTGTTTGTTGAGCAATCCACCGAAGCTGAAATTCTGGTGACCGGCATTAAGGTTGTGGATCTTCTCGCGCCTTACGCAAAGGGCGGCAAGATTGGCTTGTTCGGCGGCGCTGGCGTTGGCAAAACAGTTTTGATTATGGAACTCATCAACAACGTGGCCAAGGCCCACGGTGGTTATTCGGTGTTCGCAGGTGTTGGTGAGCGCACCCGTGAAGGCAACGATCTTTATCATGAAATGATTGAATCCGGCGTGAACAAGAAGGGCGGCGGCGAAGGCTCCAAGGCAGCCCTCGTATACGGCCAAATGAATGAGCCTCCAGGTGCGCGTGCGCGTGTTGCTTTGTCCGGCCTCACAGTGGCTGAACATTTCCGCGACGAAGGTCAAGACGTGTTGTTCTTCGTTGATAACATTTTCCGCTTCACACAAGCGGGTTCCGAAGTGTCTGCTTTGTTGGGCCGCATTCCATCAGCCGTGGGTTATCAGCCAACTTTGGCCACCGACATGGGCACCATGCAGGAGCGCATTACCACAACGCAAAAAGGTTCGATCACCTCGGTGCAGGCCATCTATGTGCCAGCCGACGATTTGACCGACCCGGCCCCTGCCACATCCTTCGCGCATTTGGATGCCACCACGACGCTTTCGCGTTCGATTGCTGAAAAAGGCATTTACCCAGCGGTTGATCCACTGGATTCAACATCACGCATGATGGACGCCCGCATTATTGGGGATGAGCATTATCAAACTGCACGCCGCGTTCAGCAAGTTCTGCAACGCTATAAGGCTTTGCAAGACATCATCGCTATTTTGGGCATGGACGAGCTTTCTGAAGACGACAAAATTGCCGTGGCCCGCGCCCGCAAGATCGAGCGCTTTATGAGCCAACCGTTCTTCGTGGCTGAAGTGTTCACTGGATCGCCCGGCAAATTGGTGCCATTGGCCGATACCATCAAGGGCTTCAAAGGCCTGTGTGATGGCGCCTATGATCATCTGCCAGAAGCGGCCTTCTACATGGTTGGCACCATTGAAGAAGCCGTAGAGAAAGCCAAGAAAATGGCTGCGGAAGCGGCTTAATTTAATACGACCGAAGGGCCCCCTCAGTCTTTCGGACAGCTCCCCCGTGAAGGGGGGAGCATAAAATTCTAATCCTCCCCCCTCGCGGGGGAGGTGCCCGAAGGGCGGAGGGGGCTCTTTGAACAAGGGATAATTCTAAAATGGCATTGCACTTCGAACTCGTATCCCCCGCCCGACTTCTATTCTCTGGCGATGTTTCGTCCGTCATCATCCCCGGCACCGAGGGTGAAATGACAATCATGCCGCAACACGCCCCCGTGCTTTCAACCTTGCGCCCCGGCATTGTGACCGTGGCCAAAGATGGCGGCGCTCAAGAGAAAATTTTCGTGCGTGGCGGCTTTGCCGAAGTGAACGCCAAGGGCCTCACAGTGTTGGCCGAGACCGCCATTCCAATGGCAGAGCTTGATGCAAGTGCGATGAGCGCTCAGATCAAGACTGCGGAAGACGAAGTGACTGCGGCCAAAGATGATGAAGGCAAACGCAAGGCTCTGGAGAATGTCGAACATTTGAAGGGCTTGCAGGCTGCGATGTAAATCGTCAGTGAACGGATGAATTTAAAAAGCCCGCGAGATGATCGCGGGCTTTTTTATTTTGTATCTCTCTTTTCAATTTCCTTCAATTTCGATTCTGGCAATTCTTCATAGAGTGCATCCAACTCTTTTGGGTGAGTAATGAGAGAATGTGCGATAGAGTTGATTAGGGTAAAAAGTTTAGCTGCAACTTCGCGGTTATCTTTCATGTCCAACTGGCCTGGATGTAGCGACTCGTTGCCGACGACTCTTACGAAGTCCAAAGCTTTCTGGACTCTGGGATCGAGTCCTTCCTTTACAAAACTCGCAATGTCATCATTAATGTTCCTCCCCGGCTTCCCAAGAAATATGCAAAGCTTTTGGACACACAACCTTAAAAGTGCAGCTGAACTTCTTGGAGAGACATCAAGCACACTCCTTGCTTCATTGAAATCATCTTGGATATCAGTAGGTAAGTCTGGATTTGGTTCAATTTCATATTTTATGCGAGGGTAGAGAATCTTATCTCTGTGCCAAATTGTAATTTTTTTACAAGAGTAACAACGACTAAGATGAAGATTTGTTACTTGGTTTGTATAGTCTGTATCCGAAGATTCAAAGAACAACAGGTCACCGCTGGCTTTTAAGAGATATTCTTTCAAATCTTCAAATTGTGCTGCATCAAAGTCCTTTGGCCTATTGCGGGAAAAATCATCCAAAGTCTTTTTGTCGGTGAGGAATGGTGCGTTTTCCTTACACTTTTTGCCATAGACATTAAGCCAAGTTTGATCTGCATGTGCACCACAATGTGGACAGGAAAAAGAATTTGAACCAAATAGCGCTGGTATAGATGCTGGCATTACTTCAGAAACCTATCTTACCTGTTATGTCGAGTGAGCTCTGATTTATGATCATTATTTTGGTAGGTAGCAAGCGCATTGATTATTACCAGCCTCCCTCATCCGTCTCGCGCAAGGAAGAGGCGCGATCCACCTTCTCCCTCGAGGGGAGAAGGTGAGATTAGCGGGCTAACTTCCTATCAACTGCAATAAACACCAGCGCCAAAATAATAAACGACATCGACAGAGCCGCGATGCTTCCTATCATTCGCATTGCATCAAGTTGGGTGGGGTCGAGAAACCAGTAGGCGTACCAACCGTCGTCTGCTCCTCTGGCCAGTGCATAAATGCAATAGGCCACGGGGGCCACGATGGTCCATCCGGCGTCGCGCCAATGCAGGGTGCCGTGTACGGAACACAACCATGTAACGACAAACAAAAGTGGCGTTGCATCATGCAGCATATGATCGGCTACGGCTTGCCAGCCTGTCGGTTGCCATGTGGCGCGTAGAGCAACAGAATACACAATCCCGACAAAGGCGATGGCTGAGACTGTGGCCAACCGCGTGACGGCATTTACATTTATAAAAATCATCGCGGTGGCCACAAGAGCCACTGCGATGTTCGATAAAATTGTGAAAAATCCGAAGAAACGCCAGATGGCTGTCAGCACTGTGGCACCTTCAGAGGTCATCTTTCCGATGATGAGATAAAATTGCAGCAGCAGGGCTGCCCATGCTGTTGCAGCAGTTACAAAGGAAATGCTTTGGCGCAGGTTCATTCAACTAATCTACACCTTCTCCCGCACAGGGAGAAGGTGAATCAGAGATGTTAAGCCTCAGCGCGACGGGGACCTTTGTAGCCACCGGCAGGACGGCTATCGCCGCGTTTTCCGGCGAAACTGCCGCCGGGTTTCCTATTGCGGTTCATGCTATCGCCCTTGGGTTTGAACCAAGGCTTGTTTGGGTTTTCAGGGCGAGCATCAGCTTTTGGTTTGGCCTTTTGATACATGATGGATGGCACACCAGCGAGGGGAGTCCATTTCGAACCTTCTGGCATTTCACGCTTTTGTGGGGCGCGTTTTTCAGCCACGTGAGTTTGTTCAGCACGTTGTTCATGGGCTGGTTTGTTTTTGAAATCAGCTTGGCCGCGATGGAATCTTCCACCTTGAGGTTTGCCACCTTGAGGTTTTGTTGAGCGACCATTTGGTCTGCGGGCTTCGCTTTCCTCTGGTTTCAAAACTGCTTTGCCCAATGCGTGCTGCACCACTGGAACGGTTTGGCGGATGGTTTTTTCAATATCGCGCAGCAATGAGCGTTCATCACCAGCACAAAAAGCAATCGCCACACCTTCGGCGCCCGCACGAGCAGTCCGGCCGATGCGATGCACATAGGATTCTGGCACATGCGGCAAATCAAAATTGATCACATGGGAAACACCGTCCACATCAATACCACGCGCGGCAATGTCCGTCGCCACCAGCACGAGAATCTTGCCAGCTTTGAATCCGGCCAGCGCCTTCTCGCGGTTGGGCTGGCTCTTGTTGCCGTGAATGGCAGCGGCAGTGTAATTTGCGCCAGCCAAACTTTTCACAACCTTGTCGGCACCATGCTTGGTTCTGGTGAACACAAGGGTTCTGGTCATGTTATTATCTTTAAGCAGTTCATTCAACAAAGCAGGTTTATTGCCTTGCTCCACATGAATAACTGATTGGTTCACACGCTCAGCAGTTGTTGCAACCGGAGCCACTTCAACGCGCACTGGATCAGTCAACAACCCAGACGCAAGGTTAGAAATTTCCTTTGGCATGGTGGCGGAGAAGAAGAGGTTTTGGCGGTTCTTTGGCAACATGGCAGTGATTTTGCGAATGGCATGGATGAAGCCTAAATCAAGCATCTGGTCCACTTCATCAAGCACAAACACTTCCACTTTTGAAAGCGTCACAGCGCGGCGTTCAATGAGATCGACCAAGCGGCCAGGTGTTGCCACCAGCACATCAACACCACCACGCAGAATTTCCATCTGCTTGCCAAGCGAAGTTCCTCCGAACACTACGGCACGGGAGAGTTTCATATATTTGCCGTAAGTTTTGAAGCTCTCGCCAATTTGCGCGGCAAGCTCACGCGTTGGAGAAAGGATCAAAGCACGGCAGGTGCCTTTGGCTGGGCGTTCGGCGTGTTTGGCCAAGCGGTCCAAAATAGGCAGAGCGAAAGCTGCGGTTTTGCCGGTGCCAGTTTGGGCGATGCCCAAAAGGTCTTTGCCTTGCATCAATGGCGGAATGGCGCGGGCTTGAATAGGGGTTGGTTTGTCATAACCTTCTGCGGCAATAGCCTTCAGAAGGAGTTCGTTTAAATTTAGTTCGGTGAATGAATTCACAAGTTTTTCCAATGTCGGAGCAATGGGGAAAGCGCAGCCCACGTCCGACATGCAGACGCGTGACAATTCACGCGATCAGCTCGGGCTGGCGCTTAAACTCCCCTACGTGAAAGGATTGTTCGGGATATTCGCTCCAGCTAGAACGGCTGCATGAATTGCGCCTCACGT
Source organism: Hyphomicrobiales bacterium (assembly GCA_031385245.1). GTDB lineage: Bacteria > Pseudomonadota > Alphaproteobacteria > Rhizobiales > Aestuariivirgaceae > Aestuariivirga. The sequence continues at coordinate 7,776 of JANNBH010000084.1, forward strand.
ATTCTTCGAGGCTGGCTTGCGATGGCTTTCACATAGTTATGTTGCAATGCAATGTCAACCAGAACTTGGCAAAGCCTTAACGGGTTCGATTCTAGGTTTGACACATGAGTGAAGCGTTACATCAATTTGGGTTGGCACCTGATGCAGCTTTAGTGGCTTTAAAGTGGTTGCAGGCTTTGAAATCTGAGCGGCGCTTGGCCGCCAAGTCGCTTGAGGCCTATGCGCATGATTTAACGCAGTTAGGTCACTTCCTTCAGAGCTATTTGGGTGAGGCGGCGGATATTCCATCCCTTACTAGTTTAAAAGCCGCCGACTTTCGCAGCTTCATGGCCAAGCGCCGTAGCCAAGGATTAGAAAACCGATCGCTAGCGCGGCAAATGTCGGCGATACGATCGTTCTTTCGCCATGCCGAACGCTCTAGTGATTTCAAATGTGCAGCGCTTGGCGTGGTGCGGGCGCCGAAGATTGCCCATTCGGTGCCAAGGCCCTTGCCTGAGAATGCGGCCCGTGCAGTGGCAGCGGCGGATGTGTTCGAGCATGATGAGCCTTGGGTGAAAGCGCGTGACGCGGCCGTGCTCACGCTGCTCTATGCTTGTGGGCTTCGTATTTCTGAAGCACTGAGTCTCACAGTGAAGCAAGCGCAAGTTAATCCGCTGGTGATCTTAGGTAAGGGTGGCAAGACGCGCATTGTGCCTGTGGTGAGCGTGGCACAAGATGCGATTGCAACGTATTTGAAACTTTGCCCGCTGGCGCTGGCACCCAACGAACCTTTGTTTCGTGGAGTGAAAGGTGGCGCATTATCTCCGCGCATTATTCAGCTTCTGATGGAGCGGATGCGTGGGGCTTTGAACCTGCCTGACTCTGCCACTCCTCATGCATTGCGGCATTCCTTTGCCTCTCATCTGTTGGGCAATGGGGCTGACCTTCGCGTGATTCAAGATTTGCTGGGCCATGCCAGTCTGTCGAGCACGCAAATTTATACCGAAGTCAATCGCACCCATTTACTTGAGCAATATCGCAAGGCATTCTCGCGGTAATGCCTGTGATCGAAAGAATTATTCCTAACGAAACCTTGCCAGCCCAAGCCGATGTGGTGGTGATTGGCGCTGGCATTGCCGGGATTTGCACGGCGCTGGAATTAGCTGAGCGTGGGCTTTCCGTCGTGGTTCTCGAAAAAGGCGAAGTGGCTGCTGAACAGTCCAGCCGCAATTGGGGCTGGTGCCGCCAGATGGGGCGTGACCCGCGCGAGATTCCATTGATCTTAGAATCGCTTAAATTATGGCGCGGCATGAATGAGCGTGTGAATGCTGAGACTGGCTTTAGAACCTGCGGCATTGCCTATGTGGCCGACACCGATGCAGAAATGGTAAAGTATGAGCAGTGGTTGAACACTTATGCCAAGCCCAATGGCATAGATTCGCGGCTGATCAGCAGCGATGAAGTTTCGGCATTGCTGCCGGGTTCAACAGTGAAACGCGCTGGCGCTCTTTATACGCCCACTGATGCACGGGCCGAACCTTTCATCGCAGTGCCTGCCATGGCGCGGGCGTTGCAAAAACTTGGCGGCCAGATTTTTACCAATTGTGCGGCGCGAGGACTTGAAACCTCTGCTGGGCAGGTGAGCGCTGTGGTAACTGAGCGCGGCGTTATTAAATGTTCGCGCGTGGTGCTGGCGGGTGGATTTTGGTCTCGTCGATTTTTGCACAATATAGGAATTTCATTTCCGCAACTGGGGGTGCTTGGTTCGGTTATGCGGACTGCAGCGCTTGATGGTGGCATAACCACCAGTTTTTCGGCTGGCAAATGCACGGCGCGCAAGCGCTTAGATGGGGGTTATACAGTGACCCATAATTTTGTATCCGTTGCTGATATTGTGCCTGATAGTTTCCGATTGTTTTTTGATTTTCTGCCGGTTTTTAAATTGGATTGGCGCGGGCTTAGGTTGCGTTTTGGCAAACGCTTTTTTGAAGAAGCTAAGTTGGCGCGGCGTTGGGAGCTTGATCAGATCTCGCCATTTGAACAGGTACGCATTCTTGATCCTGAGCCTGCCCAGTGGATTTTGGATGAGGCGGCCGCCGAAATTAAAAAAGTCTTTCCGGCTTTTGCAAACATGCAAATTGCTGAAACCTGGGGCGGCGTGATTGATGCAACACCAGATGCTGTGCCGGTGATTGGCGCTGTTGCAAAAGTGCAGGGCCTATTTATGGCATCTGGCTTTTCCGGCCATGGCTTTGGCTTGGGGCCGGGGGCTGGCAAATTAATGGCGCAAATTGTTGTAGGCGAAGAACCTTGTGTTGATCCAAAACCATTCAGATTTGAACGGTTCAGCGATGGCAGCAAACCAAGGCCAACAACAGGGCTTTAAGCTATGCAGCGACGTTAATGTGTTCCATGGCTCTGGTCACCGTGTCGAGTAGTTCTTGTGGCTGCACAGGTTTACGCATGAATTCAAACACTTTGAGATCAGCAGCGCGAAGCTGGGTGGAGCGTTCAACGTCGGCGGTCACCATGACATAAGCTGCTTTAGAGCCCATAATTTGCAAAGTTTCGACAACGTCCAAACCATTTTTCACACTGCCAAGGCGGAAATCGAACAGACCCATGGCGAAGGTTTGATCTACTGCAAATTCAACTGCACTTTCAGGATCGGCAAAACCTTTCACCTTATAGCCGCAATCAGCCAAAAGCTCGGCAACACTGGTGAGCAAATCGACGTCATCGTCTAAAATTAGAATGTCGATGTCTTTTTTAGCGGCGGTCATGTGAAGTCCCCTTTGCCCCACTATGACTTGCAATGCTTGCAATAGGTTTACACCGATTGCTAAAATTCGATCTAACTGTGAATAGATCGGCCTGATACAGCCATAGCGGCTTCTTTTACAGCTTCTGATAACGTGGGGTGGGCATGGCAAGTGCGGGCGAGGTCTTCAGCCGATCCACCAAATTCCATCAGCACTGCAACCTCGTGAATAAGTTCGCCTGCTTGTGCGCCAACGATGTGGCAGCCTAAAACTTTATCAGTCTTGGCATCGGCTAAGATTTTTACAAAGCCATCGGTGGTTTGATTGGCCTTGGCGCGGCCATTGGCAAGGAACAGAAATTTTCCGGCTTTATAAGCAATACCAGCCGCCTTGAGTTCGTCTTCGGTTTTACCCACGCTTGCTACTTCAGGCGAGGTGTAGACTACCCCGGGTATTACATCATAATTTACGTGTCCCGCTTGTCCAGCCAGAAGTTCAGCAAGGGCAACGCCTTCATCCTCGGCCTTGTGTGCCAGCATCGGCCCCTTGATTACATCGCCAATGGCATAAACACCTGCGAGTGAAGTGTTGTAATGGTCGCCCACTTCAATGCGGCCGCGCCCATCGCGCTTGATGCCAGCTTCATCGCAGCCCAACCCATCCGTATAAGCATTGCGTCCAATGGCCACGAGCAACACGTCCGAGGTTAAAGTTTCGCTCACGCCACCAGTGGCGGGTTCAACAGTGAAGGAAACGGTGCTGGACGATGCGGTGGCTCCAGTTACTTTGCTCGAAAGCTTGAAAGTGAGTCCTTGCTTTTCGAGCAAGCGCTGCAAAGCTTTGGCCGCATCCAAATCCATGCCGGGCAAAATGCGATCGAGGTATTCGATCACGGTTACATTAGAACCAAGTCGCGCATAGACGGAACCGAGTTCCAAACCAATAACACCTGCGCCAATGATGGTGAGAGTCTTTGGAACTTCTTTCAGTTCAAGTGCACCTGTTGAAGACACGATGCGCTGCTCATCAATCTCAACTCCTTTGAGGCGGGCTACATCAGAACCTGTGGCGATGATGATGGATTTGCTTTCGATAATTTGCCCGGCAACTTCAACTTTTCCAGTGCCCAGAATTTTGCCCGTGCCTCTGATCACATCGACTTTGTTTTTCTTCAGCAGAAAATCAATGCCCTTGGTGTTGCCATCAATGGCTTCTTGCTTGAAGGCCATCATTTTGGGGAAGTCTATTTTTGATTCAGCAATAATGCCCATCTTGGTAAAGCTATGCTGGCTTGTCGCATAGAGTTCAGAGGCATGGAGCAGCGCCTTGGACGGAATGCAGCCCACATTCAAACAGGTGCCACCATGGGTGGCGCGTTTTTCAATGACGGCCACTTTCAAACCAAGCTGTGCGGCACGAATGGCGCAGACATATCCGCCGGGGCCGGTGCCGATTATGGTGACGTCGTTGGTCATTGTCTAATATCCTTTCAGTACCTCACCCTGAGGTGCCTTGCATTTTGCAAGGCCTCAAAGGGCGCACGCGGGATGCTTCGAGGCTCGCGGAGTGCTCGCACCTCAGCATGAGGGAGTGTTACAAATCCAACAACGCGCGTTGTGGATCCTCCAAGGTTTCCTTCACGCGCACCAAGAATGTCACAGCTTCTTTGCCATCGACAATTCTATGATCATAGGAAAGCGCCAGATACATCATCGGGCGGATCACCACTTGGCCATTCATGGCGATGGGGCGTTCTTGAATTTTATGCATACCCAGAATGCCCGATTGTGGTGCATTCAAAATTGGTGTGGACATGAGCGAGCCATAAATGCCGCCGTTGGAAATTGTGAATGTTCCGCCTTGCATATCGGAAATTTGCAACTGGCCATCACGGGCTTTTTTGCCGTAAGCGGCAATGGTTTTTTCGATGCCGCTGAAGGAGAGCATATCCGCATCGCGCAGCACGGGAACCACAAGGCCCTTATCAGTACCCACAGCCACGCCCACATGATAATAATTTTTATAAACCATGTCTTCGCCATCAATTTCGGCATTGACAGCTGGCACATCTTTCAAAGCTTGAATGCAGGCTTTTACGAAGAAGCTCATAAAGCCCAGTTTCACGCCATGCTTTTTCTCAAACACATCTTTATATTGGTTTCGCATGGCCATCACATTTGTCATGTCCACTTCATTAAAAGTGGTGAGCATGGCGGCGGTGTTCTGGGCATCCTTCAACCGCCGCGCAATGGTTTGGCGCAGCCTTGACATTTTCACACGCTCTTCGGAACCGCCAGACACACGTGGGGCGGACGGTGCTGGTGCAGGTGCCGCAGGTTTTTCTAAGGTAGCAATTACATCACCCTTGGTGATGCGCCCATCTTTGCCTGAGCCCGAAATTTCCGCGGGGTTCAAATTATTTTCAACAACGGCTTTGCGAACCGCTGGCGAGAGTGAAATTTCTGCGGCTTTAGCCGGGGCGGGTGCTGCCACAACTGGTGCCGCATTTTTTGGTGTTTCCACTCCGGCGGCACCTTCAGCAATTGAGCCGAGCAAAGCGCCGATCAGCACTGTTGCACCTGAAGCCGCATTTATTTTTTCAAGCTTGCCAGATGCGGGTGCTGGAACTTCAACAGTCACCTTATCAGTTTCCAATTCCACCAGCGGCTCATCGGCTTTTACGAAGTCGCCTTCATTTTTGAACCATTTGGCAATGGTGGCTTCGGTTACAGATTCACCTAAAGTTGGCACGCGAATATCTTTGCTCATAATTTTTTCCTTATGCCATCGCTTCGTCGAGGAAGGCTTTGAGTTCTTTCAGGTGGCGGCTCATTAAGCCTGTGGCGGTGGAAGCAGATGCTGCTCTTCCCACATAACGTGGACGCGGGTTTTTCACTTTAATGAAATCGAGAACGCGCTCCAAATTGGCTTGTGCGAAAGACCATGCCCCCATGTTTAAGGGCTCTTCCTGGCACCAGACAAATTCAGCTTTGGGGAAGCGTGCCAATTCCTGTGCCAAGGCTTTATGTGGCCATGGATAGAGCTGTTCCACACGCAGCAGATAAATATCATTGAGCCCGCGCTTTTCGCGTTCTTCATAAAGATCATAATAAACTTTGCCGGTGCAGAGAATGACACGGCGAATCTTATCATCTTTCACAAGCCTGATTTTTTCGCTCTTCAAAAATTCGGCATCATCCCAGAGCAAGCGGTGGAAGGTGGATTGCTCGCCCATTTCCTCTAACGTTGAAACGCAACGCTTGTGCCGCAGCAAAGATTTTGGCGTCATAATAATCAGAGGCTTGCGAATGTCGCGCTTTAGCTGACGGCGCAAAATGTGGAAATAATTTGCGGGCGTTGAGCAATTTGCAACTTGCATATTATCTTCGGCACAAAGCTGCAAAAAGCGCTCAAGCTTTGCTGATGAATGCTCTGGCCCTTGGCCTTCATAGCCATGCGGAAGCAAGCAGACGAGGCCAGACATTCGCAACCACTTTCTTTCAGCCGATGAAATGAACTGATCAAAAATAACTTGCGCGCCATTGGCAAAATCTCCGAACTGCGCTTCCCACAACACAAGGGCATTGGGTTCAGCCAGTGAATAGCCATATTCAAAACCCAGCACGGCTTCTTCAGACAGCATCGAGTTAATGACTTCGATTTTTGTCTGTTGCTCTTTCACCAAATGATTGAGTGGTGTGTAGCGCTTTTCGGTTTCTTGGTCGACCAACACAGCATGGCGCTGCGAGAAGGTGCCGCGCTGCACATCTTGGCCCGACAAGCGAATTTTAATGCCTTCACTGAGTAAGCTGCCATAGGCCAAGCTTTCAGCTGAAGCCCAATCAATGCCCGCCCCATCTTCAATCATTTTGCGCCGCGCATCCAAAACGCGGGTCATGGTTTTATGGGGTTTGAAAGATTTTGGCAGCTTGGTGAGCTTTAAGCCAAGCTCTTTTAATTTTTCAATCGGATACCCGGTCTGGCCACGGCGGGCATCATCTTGATCAGCTGCGGCCTTCATGCCAGCCCAGCGGCCATCCAGCCAATCGGCTTTATTGGCTTTGTAATCAGTGGCCACTGAAAGTGCATCGTCAAGGTTCTTGCGATAGGCCGCTTTCATCTCTTCAAATTCAGGCTCAGTGATGGTGCCATCAGCCACGAGTCTTTCGCCATAGAGCGCCACCACATTTTTGTGGGCGCCGATTTTTTTATACATGAGCGGCTGCGTGAAACCTGGTTCATCAGTTTCATTATGGCCAAAGCGGCGATAACAGAACATGTCGATCACAACTGGTTTTTTAAATTTCTGCCGGAACTCCATGGCCACTTTGGCAGCAAAGACCACAGCTTCGGGATCATCGCCGTTCACATGGAAAATCGGCGCTTCAATCATTTTGGCAACGTCACTTGGATAAGGTGAAGATCGAGCCCAGAGTGGTGACGTGGTGAAGCCGATTTGATTGTTGACGATGAAATGAATGGAGCCACCTGAACGATGGCCCTTCAAACCAGAAAGTCCAAAACACTCCGCAATCACACCTTGGCCAGCAAAAGCTGCATCACCATGGATCAGCAGGGGCAGAACGGTGGTGCGTTCCTTGTCGCCTTTTTGATCTTGTTTGGCGCGGGCTTTGCCTAATACTACAGGATCAACAATTTCTAAATGCGATGGATTGGCGGTGAGCGACAAGTGAACTGTGTTGCCATCAAACACCCTGTCTGAAGAGGAGCCTAGATGATATTTCACATCGCCTGAACCTTCCACATCATCAGGTGTAGAAGAACCGCCTTGGAACTCATGGAAAATGGCCGAGAAGGGTTTTGACATCACATTGGCCAAAACATTCAAACGCCCGCGGTGCGCCATGCCGAATACGATATCGGTGACACCCAGTTGCCCACCGCGCTTGATGATTTGTTCGAGGGCTGGAATCATCGATTCGCCGCCGTCTAAGCCAAAGCGTTTGGTGCCCACATATTTCACATTGAGGAAGGACTCAAAACCTTCCGACTCAATCAACTTATTGAGAATGGCTTTCTTGCCTTCCTTGGTGAAGGTGATTTCTTTGTCGGGTCCTTCAATGCGTTCTTGCACCCAAGCTTTCTGGTCTGGGTCAGTGATGTGCATAAACTCCACACCCAGCGTGCCGCAATAGGTGCGTTTCAGAATATCGGTGATCTGGCGGATGGTGCCTTTTTCAATGCCTAAAACATTGTCCAAGAAAATCGGGCGGTCTAAATCTTCGAGACCAAAGCCGTAAGATGCGGGGTCAAGTTCTGGATGTTGCAGAGGGCCTTTGAGATTGAGGGGGTCAAGGTCTGCCGCCAAATGGCCACGCATCCGGTAAGCGCGGATCATCATTAAAGCGCGCACTGAATCTAAAGTGGCTTTGCGTACATCTTCGGCTACCACTGGGGGGGCTGATGGAGCGGCAACGGCTGCTGTTTTGGCGCGGGCATCAATTTTGGGAGCTAAGGTTTTTTCGTAAAGCGCCCAGTTGCCATCAAGGGCCGCGGTTAATTCATCAGAGGGCTTGGGTGGCCAATCTGGCCTTGCCCATGACGGGCCTTGGCTTTGTTCGTCGTCGCCAAAAAGAGCATATGAGTTTTCAAATGCCGCGTGCGGGTCTGGTTTATTCATCGTGCCGTCCTTCAGTTCCGTCCGGCTTACAGCGCAATCGCTGTCATGCCAGTGGGCGCAATCGCCCGTGTTACCAATTGGAAGTTCTACAAACTAAATAAGACTAATTTATTATTTCTGCAATGCCTTCAAAAGAGTTTCACCTAAAAGTGCGGGCGAATCTGACACAAAAATACCAGCCCGCTTCATGGCTTCCACTTTAGAGCCTGCGTCACCCTTGCCTCCAGAGATAATGGCTCCGGCATGGCCCATGCGGCGACCCGGAGGAGCGGTGCGGCCCGCGATAAAGCCTGCCATCGGCTTTTTGATTTTATTGGTGCGGATGAACTCGGCTGCATCCTCTTCAGCGGAGCCGCCAATTTCACCAATCATAATGATGGATTTGGTTTCATCGTCGGCTAAGAACATTTCCAGCATGTCGATAAATTCTGTGCCCTTCACCGGGTCGCCACCAATGCCCACCGCCGTGGTTTGGCCAAGGCCAGCGCGGGTGGTTTGGAACACGGCTTCATAAGTCAAAGTGCCGGAACGCGAGACAATACCCACGCTGCCTTTTTTGAAAATGTTGCCAGGCATAATGCCAATCTTGCATTCATCAGGGGTGAGAACGCCTGGGCAGTTTGGTCCGATGAGACGGGACTTGGAACCAGACAGCGCCCGCTTCACCTTCACCATATCCAAAACCGGAATGCCTTCGGTGATTGCCACTATCAAAGGGATTTCCGCATCAATGGCTTCAAGAATGGCATCAGCTGCGAAGGGAGGCGGCACGTAAATGACGGACGCATCAGCGCCCGTGGTTTCGCGCGCTTCCATTACTGTGTTGAACACGGGAACGCCCAAATGCGAAGTGCCGCCTTTGCCTGGGGTAACGCCGCCCACCATTTTGGTGCCATACTTAATCGCCTGTTCCGAATGGAACGTGCCCGCTTCGCCCGTGAAGCCTTGGCAGATGACTTTTGTACTCTTGGTGACGAGGATCGACATTAAATAATTTCCTTAGAAACATTACTTTTTATTGTCATCGCCGGATTTATTCCGGCGACCCATGGTGCAACATACTCTGTGTCTGAGTGTGTAGTGTGGGTTGCCGGAACAAGTCCGGCAATGACAAATGAAGAGAAAATTAGGTTCATACTCAAGCCGCGTCCTTCACAGCCTTCACAATCTTCTGCGCAGCATCGTTCAAATCATCGGCGGGGAGCACGTTGAGCCCTGAATCCGTGATGATTTTTTTGCCGAGTTCCACATTGGTGCCTTCTAAGCGCACCACCAGCGGAACTTTCAGGCCCACATCGCGCACAGCGGCCACCACACCTTCGGCGATCACATCGCATTTCATAATACCACCAAAGATGTTGACGAGAATGCCTTTCACACGCGGATCGGCGGTGATGATTTTGAAGGCTGCCGTAACCTTTTCTTTAGTCGCACCACCGCCCACGTCGAGGAAATTGGCAGGCTCAGCACCATAAAGCTTAATGATGTCCATGGTGGCCATAGCAAGGCCTGCGCCATTCACCATGCAGCCGATGGAACCATCCAAGGCCACATAAGAAAGATCATATTTTGAAGCTTCAATTTCCTTGGGGTCTTCTTCGGTGAGATCACGCAAGGCCACAATATCTGGATGGCGCATCAGGGAATTGGAATCGAAGTTCACTTTGGCATCCAAGCAAATCAACTGATTGTCTTTGCTCACCACCAAAGGATTGATTTCAAGCAGGCTCATATCAGTTTCGATGAAGGCCTTATAAAGTTGGCCCATCATCTTGCCGCATTGCTTGGCGAGATCGCCTTCCAGCTTCAAGGCATTGGCGATGCGGCGACCGACATAAGGCTGATAACCCGCAGCAGGATCCACATGAATAGTGATGATTTTTTCGGGCGTGTTATGCGCCACGTCTTCAATGCTCATGCCGCCTTCGGTGGATGCAATGAAGGCTACGTTGGAGGTTTCACGGTCCACCAGCATTGAGAGATAAAGTTCACGCGCAATGGCCGTGCCTTCTTCGATGTAGAGGCGCTGAACCAGCTTGCCTTCGGGGCCAGTTTGTGGCGTTACCAAAGTCATGCCCAGAATGCGCGTGGCTTCGGTTTTCACGTCAGCAATGGATTTTACAACTTTCACACCGCCACCAAGTCCGCGACCGCCCGCATGGATTTGCGCTTTCACAACCCAGATGGGACCGGGCTGAGCTTCTGCTGCTTTCACCGCTTCATCAACGGTGAAGGCCGCAGTGCCCTTGCCTGTGACCACAGCAAATTTGCGAAGGAGTTCCTTGGCTTGATATTCGTGAATGTTCATTATGCAAGTTCCGGTGCTAAAGTTTTTGCAGCAGCCATCAAACCATGAACGGCATCAACTGATTTTTGGAAACCGGCTTTTTCTTCGGCGTTGAGTTGTACTTCAACGATGCGTTCCACACCATTTTCACCAATCACAATCGGCACACCCACATAGGTTCCGCTCACACCATATTGGCCGGTGAGATGGGCAGCGCAAGGCAACACGCGCTTGAAATCTTTCAAGTAGCTTTCAGCCATGGCAATGGCCGATGAGGCTGGCGCGTAATAGGCGGAACCCGTCTTCAAAAGGCCTACGATCTCAGCACCGCCATCACGGGTGCGTTGCACGATTTGGTCGATTTTTTCTTGTGTGCTCCAGCCCATTTTCACCAGATCAGGAACTGGAATGCCCGCCACTGTGGAATAACGTGTCAGGGGCACCATGGTGTCGCCATGTCCACCCATCACAAAGGCATTTACATCTTTCACGGAAACTTTAAATTCTTCGGCGAGGAAATGTTGGAAGCGGGCTGAATCCAAAACACCAGCCATGCCAATCAACATATGGGTTGGCAGGCCTGAGAATTTCTGTAGCGCCCACACCATGACATCGAGAGGATTGGTGATGCAGATCACGAAAGCATTTGGCGCATGGGCTTTTAGGCCTTCGCCCACTGACTTCATCACTTTGAGATTGATACCCACCAGATCATCGCGGCTCATGCCGGGTTTGCGTGGCACACCGGCGGTGACGATGCACACATCGGCACCCGCGATAGCTTCATAAGAATTGGCACCTGAAAGCTTGGCATCAAAGCCTTCAACGCCACCTGACTGGCTGAGATCGAGGGCTTTGCCTTGTGGCAAGCCTTCAGCAATATCAAAGATCACAATGTCGCCGAGTTCTTTGAGCGCAGCTAGGTGAGCCAATGTGCCCCCGATCATACCGCCGCCAATCAAAGCAATTTTCTTCCGTGCCATTGTCTAACCCTCGTGTTTTATCTCGAAATTTCGGTCTTCCTAGACCTGTTGCGCCGCAGCATCAAGAAAAGATTGATGACGTGCGCTCATCATTTCACGTCGTTTTCCACCAGCTCGCTGATTGCATCTCTTGCAGCCGCGAAGCTGTGCGTAAAAATTCAGCTTTGTGCTGACCTGTTGGGCAGAGGAATTCTGGCTTTGCCGCAGCCGAGACCACGAGTCTTGTTCCCGCATCATAAAAAGTGTCGATCATCAGAATGAAGCGCTTGGTTTCATTGCGTTGGCTGGCTTTCAAAACTGGGATGTTTTCTACAAAAACTGTGCGGAAGTTTTTGGCTATAGCCAAGTAATCAGGGGCGGCCAGCGGGTTTTCACACAAGTTTGAAAAACTAAATCGCGCGCAAGAATGGGCGGCATGAGGCACATGCAATTTGCGGCCCAGAAATTCTAACTCAAGGGGTTCACCATCTATGCCGTCCGTCAGGTCGCTCCAAATTTGGTTCATTTCGGCATCGGCATTTTTACCAAGCGGTATTAAGTAGGTTTGCCGCTCGGCAATGCGGCCCAAACGGTAATCGCGGCCATCGCCCAAATGTAAAACATCCAATTCAGTATTAAGCTTGACAATGAAGGGCAAAAATATGTGGCGGTTCAATCCTTCTTTATAGAGCTGATCGGGAGGCAAGTTGGATGTGGTGACAAAGCAAACACCGCGTTTTTGTAAAGCTTCAAACAGGCGGCCAATAATCATCGCATCGGCAATATCGCTGATTTGCATTTCATCTAAGCACAGCAATCTTGCTTGCTTTGCTATACCGTCAGCAATTTCGGAAATCACATCGTCAGATTTAAGTGTGGCGCGTTTGGCGTGAATTTCTCGCATGAAAGCATGAAAATGCACGCGGCGTTTCTGTGGGTTTTTGATGCTGGCAAAAAACAAATCCATCAACATGGTTTTGCCGCGGCCCACTTCACCACAGATATAAAGGCCACGTGAGGGCACTTGTTTTGTGCGCCATAGTTTTGAGAAAATGCTGGCGCGGTTTTGCGCGTTCAAAAGTGTAGAAAGGTCTTCAAGATTTTGCAACACTGCACGCTGTGCTGTGTCCACTTTAATTTTACCGCTGTTTTGCAAAGCTTCGTATGTGGTGATCAAACTCATGCACACTCTATTGAAAGAGCTTGATCAGGTTTTCAAGAGGGCAGCTTGTTCGACAAAGTAGCGGAGCAGGCTAATGTGACTTGCGGTGATGGCCACATAACCAAATGCTGTGATATAAAGTTGCAATTGCGAGAGGGGTGCTAACCCAGCATCAATGGTGCGGGCTTTTAAATTTGCCAAGATTGCCAACCCGCCAAAAATGACAAGAATGATTTGGCTGAAATAAAGTCCAGCCGCAACCACCACTGCACCAATTATCATCAAGCCATAATGGGCCTTATTGCCAATTAAGCGGGCAAAGACTGAACGCAGCGCAATGCCCCCATCAAGTGGTTCAGCCGGGACCAAATTAAACAGATTTAAGCCTGCTGTGACCATGCCAAGAACGGCAAGCATGGGATTAAGCTCACCCCCTAAAACCAAATGTGTTGAGCATACGAGCACGAGAAGAATTGAAAGCCCCGGGCCCATGAGCGCCGCAAAAACCGCTTGACCTTGCGATTCAAAAGGCAAGCGAGGAACAGCCACCGCCCCCAGAAATGGTAAAAATATCATGCGGCCCCAAGGTTGACCCATCATGCGGAAGGCCAGTAAATGACCAAGCTCATGGATGAACAATGCAAAGACCAGAAGCAGTGCAAAGGTTATTCCCATCATAATGCCAAAGGCTGCAATGGTGATGACGCCAGTGATCACTGCAACAAGCGCTGAAATCATATAATATGGCCGCTCATTTGGTTCACCTGTTTCGGCGAGGCCCTTCAGGCGGTAAGCCCCGCTCCATAAATCAGCGCGTGCGAGAAGTTGAGCAATTAACGGGCGTGAACCCCAATGATAAATCGTTTTTAAACGGGTGCCATTGCCTTCTGCGGAAATCTCGTGGATTATTTTCAGAAGTTCATTGTTGAGCGATTTACCCTCAAGGCCGCAGCGCTCAAGAACGATTCTCTGATTTTCGTGGCGCTCAGAAACGCGAAACAATGCATTTGCAGAACGCTGCACGCCATTTGTCAAAGTGGTTGTATAGGTTTTGCGAAAGGTTTGGCTTGGCGCATCTATCAGTTCAGACTTTACAACAGTGCGGCCCCAGTTTTCAATTTTGCCGTCATAAACATCAACTATCGACCAAACTTGATCAAGCTTAGCATTGATCCATAGATTTGTGCGTGGGCTTACGTTTGATCTGAGACCAAGCAGCGCCAGCAAAATAAGTGTGAACGGAATTTCTGGGCCGAGATGGTTGAGAATGCTATACATGTGCTCACTTTCTGATCAGAAGTTGAACCTAGGCGAGAAAACCTTAACGCCAAGAAAACGCAGCCTATTTTTCTATCAAGGCCACATGTGGGCTAGCGCCTCGCGGCATGTGGCCGGTTTGGCGCGGGTCGTCATGTACTTCGACCATCAGCGCATAGGGCTTGAAGCCTGAACGCTGGTAAAAACCAATCGCGTTTGGGTGGTCAAAATGGCAGGTGTGAACCCAGAACCTATTGATCGGTTTTGCCCAGGCTTTGGCAATGGCAACATTCATCAACGCGCGACCAAGGCCAGAGCCAATGGCTTCTTTGGTCAGGCCGAAGAAAGCGAGCTCGCAGATTGGCATTTCAGTGAAGTTGAGTTCGAGAATGCCGATTGCGACATCGCCTTTATAGAGAGTGTAGGATTCGATCTGCGGATTGCTCAGTATGGCTGCAAGTTTTTCATCGGCCATAATGGCGCGTGAAAACCACATATTATCGATGCCCACTTTGCTGAACAAGGCACGGTAAGCTTCGAGCCTATGTGGATCGGCCACCTGTAATGTATAACCCGCCGGTAGGGCCTGGGGGCCTGCCAGCGGATTTGCAGTCATTTCCAAACAGGTGACGATGTTGGCCAGTTTGCCTGGGGGCAGATCATAATAGCCATTGGGGAGGTCTAGCTTTGTCAATTTTTACCGCATTGTTGGAATTGAAAACTGTGCGCCTTCTTTAGTGCCCGAAGGCCAGCGCGAGGTTACAGTTTTGGTTTTGGTGTAAAAGCGAATAGCATCTGGGCCGTGTTGGTTCAAATCGCCGAAGCTTGAAGATTTCCAGCCCCCAAATGTGTGATAAGCCAAAGGCACAGGAATGGGCACGTTAATGCCGATCATGCCCACTTGCACTTTGGCTGCAAAATCACGTGCCGCATCGCCATCACGCGTGTAAATCGCAACGCCATTGCCATATTCATGATCATTGCACAGGCCCAAAGCTTCTTCATACGTTTCAGCACGCAGCACTCCCAGCACAGGGCCAAAAATTTCTTCCTTATAAATACGCATGTCTTTGGTCACATTGTCGAACAAGGTGCCGCCGAGGAAATAACCATTTTCAAAGCCTTGCATTTTGAAGCCACGGCCATCCACTGCCAGTGTGGCCCCTTCTTTAATTCCAATATCAATGTAGCCGCGCACGCGGTCTAGCGCCATCTTGGTGACCAGCGGGCCGTAATCGGCTTCGCGATCAGTGGACAGCCCTACTTTGAGTTTTTCAACGCGCGGAATTAGCTTTGCCATCAGAGCATCAGCTGTGGCTTTGCCAACAGGCACAGCCACTGAGATGGCCATGCAGCGTTCGCCAGCTGAGCCGTAACCAGCACCAATTAAGGCATCAACAGCTTGGTCCAAATTCGCATCTGGCATAATTACCATGTGGTTTTTTGCACCGCCAAAGCATTGCGCGCGTTTGCCGGTTGCGGTGGCCCCGGCATAAACATATTGGGCGATAGCAGTGGAGCCAACAAAGCCCACGGCCTTAATATCTGGATCATTGAGAATTGCATCAACCGCTTCCTTGTCGCCGTTCACCACATTCAAGATGCCTGGTGGTAGGCCTGCCTCTAAGAACAGTTCTGCAATACGCATCGGACAAGATGGATCTCGCTCTGATGGCTTCATAATAAAGGCATTGCCCACGGCAATGGCTGGCGCGCATTTCCACAATGGGATCATGGCGGGAAAGTTAAATGGGGTAATACCAGCCACAACGCCTAAGGCTTGGCGCATGGAATACATATCAATGCCGGGGCCAGCGCCATCGGTGAATTCGCCTTTGACCAAATGCGGAACACCACAAGCAAATTCTGCCACTTCCACACCGCGCTGCAAATCACCCAAAGCATCGGGCACGGTTTTGCCATGTTCAATTGAAATCAATGTGGCCAATTCTTCGCGGTGCTTGTTGGCAAGCTCAACAAACTTCATCATCACACGGGCGCGGAATTGTGGGTTCTTGGCGGCCCAAGCTGGTTGAGCGGCCTTGGCATTTTCCACAGCGGCACGAAGCTCGGCGGTGGAAGCGAGTGACACTTTAGCCTGAACTTCGCCCGTGTTTGGATTATAAACATCGGCAAAGCGGCCTGAAGCACCTTTAACATGCTTGCCATTGATAAAGTGACCGATTTCCTTGACCATGTGAGTTCTCTCTTAAATATGTGATGAACGGATTTAGCATATGATGCTTCTATACACGAGTTCCAGCTGAAATGGAACAAATAAATCATTCAGTCCAGAAAATAGAACATTAATTCTATTTTTCAAGCTGGACGACTAAATCCTCCAACGCTTTGAGGATAAGCTCTAGGTTTGCAAGATAATGAACTTCTCGCCCAACCCGCTTTTGGAGAAGAATGTCTCTCAGCGTCATATCTTTCAAATGGAATGACAAAGTGGGTGGGGCAACGCCCAAAGCTTCGGCAATTTTGCCGGCTGCCATGCCGGTTGCCGACTCGTCTTTTGACAAAGGAGCAAGAAGCTTCAATATTTCTAAACGAGTCACTTGGCCAACTGAGCCAAAAAACGCTGAAAGCTGCTTTGTTTCCATTGTTCAACTATTCACTAATTCTACAAAACTTCAATAGGTTGGAAGAAGTTTTTATTATTTTAGGTGAATTGATGGAATCCAGACATAGCCGTCATCGTCCAAAAGCATCGCTTCGCGCAAACCATGAGGTTTATCCATGCTGCCTGCTAACACCGTATATCCTGATTCTCTCGCGGTGGCTTCAGCTTTATCAGGGTCACAGCCATAAACACGCAGTTCGACACCCACACCTCTTAATTCTTGCGCTGCGATGCTGCCGCTTAAAGGATTATCGTCATACGTTTCATCGGCGTGGAACATGAAGTCACATCCCGCCAGTTTCATAGCCGCGAAGTTGGCCGTTCTAAAAAATACAGTCGCTTCCAGCACAATTTCGGCAAAACGTACACTATGCGTAATATCTTTTACAATTAAATTGAAGCCTAATCCGCTGAGAGACTTTCCGTAATCTGCAGCAGAAATGGGCGTATCCCCTGACATCTCTTAGTTCATCACCACTTCGCCATGGTGATGATCATGCTCGTCGTGGAAATAACTCACCGCACAAGACGGAATGTTGCATGGAAATTTCACGCCTTTTTGCCGTAGGGCCAGAAGGAAAAATGTTGCTGCATCAGTGGCCAAGCTTGGCGCATCAATAAACTCATCATCGTCCAATGCTGCTTGAATACGCGTGGCAGCTTCTTGCATTAAACTATCTGCACGCTTGCGGCCTAGCGCACAGGTTTCACGCCAATTTTCCAAAAGATCACTACGTTTCAGCTCAATGACCATATCTTGCTCAAGCACCAAAGGAAGATTGCCTCTGGCGCGGATTTCATCAACAGGAGAACCTGCTAAAGCCGATTCAGGACAAGACACTGTGAAATCGGCACATTCAATGGATGGATTACGCATGTTACACCTCAACTAACGAGGTGAAACCTTGCGCTCAGTTGGTTGCAAAACCGTTAACCCTGTTTGATGCTCGCCTGCCACTTTTTGCAGTAGGTTTGGAGGTGTTGCAAATGAGCTGGTGCAACGGCGTTAAGTTCAATTTCAATGACAGGCGGTTTTCCATTTTGAAAAAGTGCCAAACAAGCAGCTCCAGCAGCGGTGCCATCATTCAGATCAGAGGTGTGGATTTTTTGGGACGGGCGCAATTGCGCGAGGATGGCTAAAAAAACGTAATGTTTTGAAAACGGACCATCAACAATTACTTGGTTCTCAGACGATACAGCATCGAGTTGGGCTGATACCATTAAAGCGCAATAAAGTGCGGCAAGGCTGGCGCGTTCAGCCATGTTAGCGGGCGGCAAACCGGTGATGCGACCCTTATTGCCGGAGCCGGGGAATGGCCCTCCTGAATCAGTGAAGCTGGGAAGGGCCATGGTTGCTGTTTCCAATAGCTTTTGCACGAGCTTAAGATCAGCCAAATCTGCTGAAGCACCTTCGCTCAGAACTTCTAATTCCTTGCCTCCAAAAAACCGGCTGCACGCCACAGTGTTGCCGAGCACATCTGTGTTGGTGTTGGTATCCTTGGTGTGATCAAGTTTGGTAATATCGGCTGCACTGTTAAAACTGATCACCCATGTGCCGGTTGAGAGCAAGGTGAAATTGCCGAGGCCGCCTGCGAGATAGCGCAAATAATTGGCATTTGAATCGTGAACACCGGCCAGCACTGCAGCGCGGCCATTAAATTTATCTCCGGCAAACTCGGCGCGCAATGCGCCCAGGTTTTTCCAGGCTTTGTGCATAGGCGCAAAAGACTTTGCCCAGCCATGATTGATTGCCAAATTTGAAGCAGCGTTTGTATTCACATTTAGCAATTGGCTTTGACAGGCCATTGATGAAATTTCAGTGGCGGCCACGCCCGACAAGCGCAATGCGATGTATTGAATCCATGGTAAAATTGTTGTGACGGTTTTGAATTTTTCGGCATTCAAATTTTGTTGCCAAAAAATCTGCAACGCATGGGTGAGAGCCATGGGCAATAATGTGCAATAGACCTCAGAAAACAGCGGTTGCAGTTTCAAGTAATCTGCAATCACATCGGGCGGTGGTTGCGATGCATAATCCATTATTGGAAAAGCAAGTTCTCCTGCCGCACCTAGCAAGGCGATACACGCACCATGGGCACAAGGTACAACAACATCAACGGGCATGATGGCATCGAGCTCTCGTAGCGCAGTTTTCAGAAACTCCATCGTTGGTTCAGCATCGATGATTTTATAATCATCACCATCACGATGCGCGCTAGCAATTTTTCGCGAAGCTATGATTTTTAAATCGGACGAAAATAAAATTGCTTTGGTGTTTGTATAACCAACATCGACAACAACAATGCCACGCGGTGCTTGGTCTTGTTCATTAAGTTTTTGCATGGTGCCTATGATTTCACGGGAACAGACTAGACGCAACAACTCAACTGATGTTATCGCGGGATCATCTGAAATTTTTTAGAGGAAACGATCATGGCAATGCTCAAACATCTCGAATTACGCAAACAGGTGATCGAAATTTGCCTGGCCATGAATGAAGAGGGTATCAACCAAGGCACCTCAGGCAATGTGAGCGTGCGGGTGCCGGAAGGATTTTTGATCACTGCGTCGGGCGTTCCTTATAAAAAAATGAAGCCCCATCACATCGTGACGATGGATTTGGATGGTGGTTATGAGGGTGATTATTTGCCATCAACAGAATGGCGGATGCATATGGATATTTTTAAAGCACGGCCAGAAGCAGGTGCCATTGTGCATGTGCATTCAACTTATGCCACGGCGATGGCTTGTTTGCACAAGGAAATTCCGCCCTTTCACTATATGATTGGTGTGACAGGTGGCACCTCACTTCGGGTTTCAGATTATGCCGAGTTTGGCACGCAAGAATTATCAGATGCGATGCTTGAGGCGATGAAAGATCGCACGGCGTGTCTGCTGGCCAATCATGGTCAAATTTGTTTTTCAAATAATTTAGACAAGGCTTTGTGGTTGGCGGGTGAGGTGGAAGCGTTGTGCCATATGTATTGGGCGGCCACAGTTGCAGGCAAGCCTGTGATATTGGCGGAAAATAAAATGGCGAGTGTTTTGAAGCGCTTCAAAACCTATGGCCGTCAACCTGATGCATTGAAAGCGGAAGATGTTTCGGCCCATGCGGTGTTTGCGCCTACGCGCCGCGATGTGGAAAAGAGGAAATCAAAAACCAAGTAATGCTATGTTGCTGTGATGCATTTGAAAGCTGTGGAATGCTAGTTTCGGAGTTTTGACTCGCTCGCCCTCGGCTCTCAAGAAATGATCATGGACGAGCACTCAAAAAGCAACACTTTAAAGGGAAACTTATGATGAGCTTTAAGCACTACGATAAGCAGACCTTTATTGCGGATGTCGCCGCCGATTTTGCTGCACGCCGCATTTCCAAGCGAAGTTTTTTGAAAAAAATGGCTTTAGGTGGTGTTGGCTTTTCAGCCTTTGCTGCTGGACTTCTTGGCAATACGCGGCCTTTCCGTGGCAATCTTAATCTGCTTGGCACCGAGGCTTTGGCCGAAGGCAACCCCGAAGTGAACAAGTGGTTGGTTGATGTTGGTTCCAAATTTACGGGCACCAAAATTCGCTACACGTCGGAAGCAACGCCACCCACAGTCGTACTCGATAAGATCAAGAAAGAATTTACTGATCCAACTGGCATTGAGGTTGAAATTGAAATTGTTCCGCTTGAGCAAGTTCTGGCCAAAGCGACGCAAGATGTGCAAGGCCAGCTTGGCACTTATGATCTCTATTATCTTGATCAGTTATGGGTGGCCACTTTTGCTCAAGATACGATTGACCCCGTTGCTTATTATCAAGACAAGCCTGACTTGGCCATGCCGGGTTTTGACTTTGAAGATTTTTCCAAGCCACTGGTTGATGGTTTGGCGCTCTATGATGGCAAGTGGGTTGGTATTCCTTTCGACATTCCAATTTTCATCACCATGTATCGCAAGGACATTTTTGAAAAACTCAAAATTGCCCCGCCAACCACTGTTGATGAATACACCGCAGCCGTGAAGCAGATTACCGAAGCTGAAAAGGGCAACGGCATGTTTGGCACGGGTCTACAAGCAAAATCTGGTCATTACTCATTAAATTGCGATTGGACGCAGGCTGTTTGGAATGAAGGGGGTTCGATCTTCACAAAAGACAAAAAGTTCTCTGGTAATGATAAAGCCGGTGTTCGTGGGCTTCAATGGTATCAGGAAATGTTGAAGAATGCGCCGCCACATTCCACGGCATCAACTTGGGATGGTCAATTCCAAATGATGGTGTCTGGTCAGGTGGCATTGGTGAATACATGGGATGAGGATTTTCCCGGCCAAGATGCTGATGATTCAAAAGTGAAGGGCCTGTGGGAACCCTTGCGCCCCATCACTGGCAAGCCATTGCGGGCTGTTTCTGATGCCGGCTTTGGAGAAATTCCAAACAATGGCCATCAAGGCGGTTCCATTCTGGGTCTTTCTAAATACTCCAAGAACATTGATGCCGCATGGATTTTTATGCAATGGGCGTGCTCTAAAGACATTATGACCCGCTGCACTTTGGCTGGTGGTTTTGCGCCCATGCGTCTCTCATCATTTGCGGATGAGCGCGTGAAGGCAAAGGCTGTCGTTGGGGCTGGCACAACACGTCACCTTGAAACGGTGAAATGGACCATCGACAATGCCATGGCTTCCGAGCCTGATATGCCATTGTGGGCTGGCTTCTCAAATAATGAGATTCCAGTGGGCCTTGGCAAATTGCTCAGCGGCCAAGATTATGGTGGCGATGCCAAAAAATGTATGGATGACATAGCGTTTCAAATCGATAAAGCTGTGGTTGAAGCTGGCCTATGACTCAATATAGTTCTATGAAGGCTAGCAACCCTTTGCCAGTTTTATCAAAGGAAATTTATGTGGTAGGTTTCGGCATCAACCATTCGTGTTCTGGCGCATTGTGGAATTTCCAGGTGCGCTTGGGGCCGGCCATCACGTTTAAATAATAAAGATCATAACCGTGCACTGTGGCGCATGGATGATAGCCTTTGGGCACCAAGGTAACGTCGCCATCTTCAACCGCCATTGCTTCATCTAACTTGCGATTGTCAGTATAAACGCGCTGAAAAGCAAAGCCCTGTGGCGGGTTGATGCGGTGATAATAAGTTTCTTCGAGATAAGATTCTTTAGGGAGATTATCTTTATCGTGCTTGTGTGGTGGATAAGATGAGGTGTTGCCATTTGGCGTTATCACTTCAACAACCAGTAGGCTTTCAGCCAGAGGGTCTAACTCGGGCAAAATGTTGGTTACGTGTCTTGTGTTAGAACCCTTGCCTCTGATTTCTTGAGAGAGGCCTTCTGGCGGAATGATGCGGCTCGCATGTTTGCCTTTGGCCGGTGCGGAGCACACGCCGAGCACCATTTCAGTTGTTGCCGTCACCTGCCACTTCACACCGGGCGGCACATAGACTGACCAAGGCTTACCTTCAAAGGGCGACATTCGATCGCCAATCACACCGAAATCTTTACCGCCAATTGTAACTTTGCCTTTGCCTGAAACAAAAACCAAACAGGTCTCACGCTTGGCTTCCAAGCCTTTGGTAGTTTTGCCCTTGGTTGTGCTCCAAACATCAAAGCCCACATATTTCCACTTGGCAGATTTTGGTGTGACATGGGTGACGCGGCCATTACCCTTTTTTGGTTTTACGAGAAGCTTTGGCATTCTGGTTTTCCTAGCGTTCGCTCTTCAGCGCCTTCACATATTTTTTGCGCGCGGCTTGCACGGTTGGGCGATCTGAAACTTCAGGCACAGCCACATCCCACCATGATCCACCAGCATCCGTTGTTGCCATAGGATCAGTATCGATTACTATGACAGTGGATTTTGTGTTTGATTTCGATTTTTCAAGAGCGTGTTCCAAATCCGCAAGTGATGAAACCTTTTCAGCAATGGCCCCCATGCTTGCCGCATGAGCAGCAAAATCGATAGCCGGTGACACATCTTGCTTCACGTTATAGTCAAACAGGTTGTTAAAGCGTTCACTGCCAGTTGCGTGTTGCAAACGGTTGATGCAGCCGTAGCCACGGTTATCGAGTAGCACGACTGTAATTTTGTGGCCGAGCATCACCGATGTTGCGAGTTCGGAATTGGCCATCATATAGGTGCCATCACCTATCATCACAACAACATTGGCATCTGGTCTTGCCATTTTTATTCCAAGTCCCCCGGCAATTTCATACCCCATGCATGAGAAGCCATATTCCATATGATAGGAACCTGGAATGCCTGCTTGCCAAAGTTTGTGCATTTCACCGGGTAGGCCACCCGCAGCACCCATCACATGCGCCGCACTGCCAAGGGCGCGTTGCACAGCCCCCACCACTTGTGAGTCTGCAGGGCGATTAACATTGCTGGCTTTGGTATATTTTTCAGCGATAGCAATCCAGCTCAAGCGTTCTTTCTTAGCGCGCGTGGTCCAAGCGTTTGGTGCAGTCCAATTTCCAAGCCCTTTACTTAATTCATCAAGGCCAGTTTTTGCGTCAGAAACCAAAGGAAGTGCGCGGTGTTTTGTGGCATCAAAAACTTGGGTGTTGAGGCCAATGATTTTCATCTTATCGTTTTTAAACAGCGACCATGAGCCTGTGGTGAAATCTTGCAGGCGAGTGCCAATAGCGAGAATAACATCGGCCTCATTGCAGAGCACATTTGAAGCAGTTGTGCCACTTACACCCATGCCCCCCATGTTAAGTTCATTTACAAATGGCAGCGATGATTTTCCGGCTTGGGTTTCAACCACGGGAATACCATGCTTGGCGGCAAAGTTTGCCAGAGTTTCGGAAGCTTCGGAGTAGAGCACGCCACCGCCTGCAATGATCACAGGCTTTTTAGCGTTGCTTAGAGTGCGGATAGCTTGATCAAGTTCATTCTCATCTGCGCGCGGGCGGCGTGTGGGCCAGACTTTTTCAGTGAAAAAATCAAGCGGATAATCATAGGCTTCAGCTTGGGTGTCTTGGCACATGGCAAGCGTCACAGGCCCGCAATCAACTGGATCAGTCAACACAACCATAGCGCGGTTGAGCGCTGGTATCAGTTGCTCAGGGCGCATGATGCGGTCGAAATAACGCGACACGGGCTTGAAGCAATCAGTGACCGACACTGTGCCATCATTGAAATCTTCAATTTGTTGCAGCACCGGATCAGGCTTGCGATTGGCAAAAATATCGCCAGGCAAAAGCAACACAGGCAAGCGGTTCACATGGGCCACGGCTGCAGCTGTGACCATGTTCAATGCCCCAGGGCCTAATGAAGTGGTGACAGCCATCATACGGCGGCGGGCAATTGCTTTGGTATAAGCAATGGCGGTGTGAAC
This sequence comes from Hyphomicrobiales bacterium, assembly GCA_031385245.1. Taxonomy (GTDB): domain Bacteria; phylum Pseudomonadota; class Alphaproteobacteria; order Rhizobiales; family Aestuariivirgaceae; genus Aestuariivirga. The sequence goes on from JANNBH010000084.1 coordinate 31,785, forward strand.
CATGGTTTGCTCGTTGTGGCCACGGTAGGTTGGAAGTTCTTTGCGGGCTGGAAATAGCGCTTCGCCAATGCCTGCCACATTTCCATGGCCGAAGATCGCCCACATGCCAGCAAAAATTGGCAGCTTCTTATCATCTATAACAACCATCTGCTTGGTTAGGAATTTAACCAGCGCTTGAGCCGTAGTTAGCCTGATCGTTTTTTTCTCTTTAAACACTTCGCTCTCCATTCCAGATTTTCACCAGATTGCTAAATTTTTCGGCCATCATGGTGACGGCGGCTTCATCACTGATGGAGCCGCGCAGCCATTCTTGTGCTGCTTCATTAAAGATTGTGCGGCCCACTGCAAAGCCCTTTACATATTTTTGTTTGGCTACGGCTTTGAAGCCCTTGGCCAATTCTTCCGCCGGAGCTTCGAGACCGAGCAGAACAATGCCTCGGCAGAGCGGGTCGTGCTGATCTATAACTTTGGCAATCTCATCCCAGGCTTCAGAAGATACTTGTGGTTCAAGCTTCCACCAATCTGGCTTTATACCCAGCGCGTAGAGTTCCACCATGGCTCTTGCAATTGTGTGGTTATCCATCGGGCCATTTTTGCTGGCGATGATTTCGACCAAAAGTTCGCGGCCCACTTTGCGTGCGGCCTCATAGAGGGTTCGTAGTTTTTGGGCTTGCTCAGTTTTTAACTCTTGCGGATCATCGGGGTGATAAAATGCCAAGCATTTGATGGTGTGGGTGACAGGCCAATCGACCAGTCTTGCGCCCACATCTTGCGTGAATTCAAAGCGCAAGGGGCGTGATCCCGGCTGCTCCAAAGGGCGGCCAATCCACAAGCCCAATTTTGCGGCATCAAACATAGCTTCGCGGCCATAAGTGTCATCCAGCAAAGTGCCAAAACCCGGCTGGCCGCCAGACACTTTACCAATGGCTTGCATGGCCAAGCGCTTGAAGGGGGCGATACGGGTTCGCGATGCACCAAGCTTATCGGCCATGTCTTCCAGCTGTTTACGATGATCAATGGCGAAGGATAGAATTTGATCAGGCTGCTTTCTGCGCGTGGTGGCCCAGTGGATGTGGTTGAGCGCTTCGTCATTGCGGATGGCATGATGCCTGCTGCCATTTTTGAGGAAGTATTGCATTTCAACCCAGGTGAGATATTCTGGTGAACAGAGCAGACGCGACACGGCGAAGGCCCCACAGGCATTGGCCCAAGTGGCGCAAGTCTCAAAGCTTTCGCCCTTCAACCAACCGCGCAAGAAGCCCGACATAAAAGCATCGCCTGCACCTAAAACATTATAGACTTCAATGGGGAAGCCTGTTCCGACAATTCCTTCATCTAGAGATGCAGGAATTGTCTCTGGGTAGACGACACAACCCATGGGCCCCCGTTTTAAAACGATGGTGCCTTTGGAATAAGATCGGATTTTACGCAAAGCTTCGAGCGTATCTTCACTGCCGCCAGCAATGTGAACTTCTTCTTCAGTGCCTACGATCAAATCACAATCAGCTAATATAGATTGCAAGTGCGCGGTTACTTTGTCGGACTTAATATAGCGCTCTTCGCCCGCGGCATGGCCAGCGAGGCCCCAGAGATTTGGGCGGTAATCAATATCAATAATAATTTTGCGACCATGTTTTTTAGCAATGGCCATGGCTTTGCGTTGGGCGGCGTCAGTATTGGCCTTGGCAAAATGGGTGCCGGTTACGAGCAATGCACCTGCCGAGAGAATGAAGTTCTCATCCACATCTGACTCGTCCAAAGCGCTGTCGGCGCAATTATCGCGGTAGAAAATCAGGGGGAAAGTTTTGTCGTTTTCGACACTGAGGAGGACCAGCGCTGTGAGGCGCTGTTTATCAGTGGCAATGCCTGTGGTGGCTACACCTTCTCGGGCCATTTGTTCCAAAACAAAGCGGCCCATCTGCTCGTCACCCACTCTTGTGATGAGGCCGGATTTGAGGCCAAGACGCGCAGTGCCGATAGCGATATTGGAGGGCGAACCGCCCACGGATTTTGCGAAGGAGGCCACATCTTCCAACCTTGCGCCAATTTGCTGGCCATAAAGATCAACCGAGCAGCGGCCCATGGTGATTACGTCCAATGTGTTTACGGCGCCATTTTGTGACGTCATGGGAGTCTCCTAAAGCGTAAATTCACTGAATATGAAACAACAATTCTATTTTTAAGTCAAGATAGAATGTTTGTTCTGTTTCAAGTTTTGGAGTTGCTGCGGCGTTCTGCAACAGCAACCGTGAGGGTCATGGCTAATGACAGAGTAGCTGCCATTGACCTGAAGCCTTCAAAATTGGCT
>JANNBH010000112.1:0-17854 GCA_031385245.1 Hyphomicrobiales bacterium
AAAAACTGGCTGATGTTTCTTGAGCATAAAATGTATGAGCCTGCATTTTACTCAACTGTGATTGCTGATTGGGGCTCTAGTCTGTTGGCAGCCACGCAACTTGGCGACAAGGCAAAATGCTTGGTCGATCTTGGCCACCACGCACCCAACATCAATATAGAGCAAATTGTATCGCGGCTGATCCATGCAAATAAACTTGCTGGCTTTCATTTCAATGATTCAAAATATGGCGATGATGATTTAGATGCTGGCGCCATTGATCCCTTCCGCCTGTTCCTCGTGTTCAATGAATTGGTGGATGCCGAGCAACGCAAAGTTGCAGGCTTCAATCCGGCTTATATGATTGATCAATCGCATAATGTGACTGACCCGATTGAAAGCCTCATGTCCTCAGCCACAGAAATTTTGCGCTGCTATGTGCAAGCGTCTTTGGTGGATAGAAAAGCCTTGGCCGCTCTACAGGACGAAAATGATGTGATAGCTGCACATCGCACGTTGAAGTCAGCATTTATTACGGATGTATCTCCGATTTTGGCTGAGGCACGTTTGCGTAAAGGTGGGGCACTTCAACCAATCGAAACTTACCGCGCCTCTGGTTATCGTAAAGCGAAATCAGTTGAACGGCCAGCCGTAGCGGGTTCTTCTTCAGGAATTGTTTAAGCTACCGTGACAATTGCGCCTCTAAAGAAGTAGTATCAATGACCTCTCGACAGATCAGCGTTTCCACTGTGGCCTATGATGGTTATGACAATGATATTGCCTTTGCTGAAATTGCCAAAATTGGCATCGCGCTGGTAGAGCCTGCTTACATCAAGGGGTATATGATTTTTGATGAGACTGCATTTTCAGATGCGGCGGCCAGCACGATGGTTACAAAGTTAAAACAGCACGGTTTAAGATCTCTTGCCATCTCGGCTCATATGGACAGTGGCAATGCGGACGCGCAAGACATGCTGACGCGGCGAATTCGCTTTGCGGCTGGTATCGGCGCTAAATATGTGATCACCAATTCAACCACGGTTGAGCGCCTTAGCGAATTGCAAAGAGTGCTGGATACTAATTTACCATTGGCTGAAAATCTAGGTGTTGTGATTGCTTTGGAAAATCCGGGCAATGGACCAAGCAATTTAATGGTTGATGGCAAAACTGGTGCTGCACTTGTGCAGTCATTTAACTCGCAATCGCTGCGAATGAATTATGATACAGCCAACGCGCTTACTTGCACTGAAGGTGATACGCGCCCTGAAACAGATATTGATTTTGCCCTACCAGTAGCAGCCCATGTGCATTTGAAGGATGTGGTACGGGTCGATGGTCGTTGGCGTTATGTGGCCATTGGCCAAGGTGAGCTTGATTATGCGGTGTTACTTGCCAAGTTGAAATTGCGCCCGAACATTCCCCTCACATTGGAACTACCATTGCGACTGATGCGGCGCTTTCATCAAGACCCCGAGCGTTCAACTGAACTTCCTGATCTTGAAGAAGTAGGCAGCGCAATACGTTCCTCATGGAATTGTGTGGCGAAGGCATTTGGAGATTTGCCGCTTATTTGAAACCCAGCAAGTCAACGGTCTTTCCAGTTTTTGCACTCTCATAAACGGCTTCAACCAAAGTAAAGGTATGTAAATTATCGCGACCTGATGTGGCGGGTTCAGTTCCAGTCATCAAGCAATTCACCCAATGCTGCTGGATCAGTGCCACACTCTCTTGAATGTTGTGCCAAGGCTTCGAGGCCCATGGCAGCAGTGGCGGTGAGACATCGTGGTGCGTGGTGCCTTTTGCTGTGGTTACAGATAATTTGTAGCCTTGTGATAGTTGCAACGAGCCTAAGCTGCCATCAATCTCAATCAGTGTTTCAGGAAAAGTCTCGGTCTCACGCTTGCTGGCGTAGGAACAATCAACAATTGAAGTACAACCTGCGCCATGTTTCAGAAGTATGGTGGCTACGTCTTCGCCTTTTATATTTTGGTTCACGCGGGTGGTGCGGGCTGAAACACCCATTGCGTCTCCCAATAAAAACCGCGCCACATCTAAGGCATGAATGCCAAGATCTTCGACAATGAAGCGTTCACCTTCAGTCAAATAAGGCTGGCCCGAAAATACGTCATAAGCCGAGCGAAAAGAAATCCGGCCCCAGAAGGCATTACCGATTTGACCTGACTGCAGAACATCCTTCACTTTCATAATGGCTGATTGCCAACGGAAATTTTCGTGGATCATCAGCGGCACATGAGCGCTTTCGCAAGCCAGCACCATGGCTCCGGCATCTTCCAAATTTTTTGCAAAAGGCTTTTGGCAGATCACCGGAATTTTAAGTTCGGCTGCCACTAAAACCAAGTCCAAATGGCTGGAAACTGTCGTGGCAATGTCAACAAAATCTGGTTTCTCGATTTCCAGCATTTCGCGGGCATTTATATAGCGCTTCAAGATTCCAAACTGATCACCAACCAGTTGCAAGCGTTCACGGCTTTGATCGCAAATTGCTACAATGCTAGCGCCCTCGGTATCTTGCCAGCCGTGCAAATGATTGAGGGCGAAAAAACCACAGCCAATCAATGCGCCCCGCAATTCAGCCATATCAGGTAATGCGCTTTATGCTGGCGGCGATTTCATCTGATTCAAAAATGCGTTTCCAATCATCACGCATCAACATAGGCTTGCCAAATTCGATGGCTTTGTTGCACGCATCAGAAAACACACCTTCAGTTTCTTTGAAAATAACCGCACCTAAAACATTCATATGACCCAGAAGAAAATCACGCGCTGCCTCGCGTGGAACCCCACGCCGCGCCACTTCATCCAAAGCTTCGCCCATCACAGCAAGCAGCGAACCGCAAAGCGTTTCTGAAAGGCCAGGTTCCAAAAGCGCCATTTGATCAACGGTAATTCTGTGTGAGCGCATGACAGGAGCCCAAATGGTTTTGGCCAAGGCTTCGCCCTTCGTATAATCAGCGTCCGGCCCTTGCATCAGCGCCGATACAATATGCTGCTTGGCTTTAACGCCACCAAAGAAATCGCGCTTGGCGGCCATGTCGGTTTCATCATTGAAGATTGGCGGGTGGCACGGGTGTGTTACAAAATAAGTAATGTCATCGCGCTTGGGCATGTGGCCGGCATAGGCCGCGGCGGCATCTAAAATCATCACCATCGTACCTGCGGCTAATTTATCAACAATACTCGCAGCCACTTTGCCAATTGCCGTATCTGGCACGGCCAGCACAACGATATCTGCGCCTTTAATGGCATCATTTGGCTGCCAGCAATCTACGCCAAATTTTTCTTTTACGCGGGCTTGGCCAGCTTTGGTTACTTCAACATGGCGAACGTCATACTGTGAACCCACCATGTTTTGAGCAAGCCGTTGCCCCATTTTTCCGCCAGCGCCAAACAGTGCAACAATAGTCATTTCAAGCCTCCAAACAATTGTATGACGATAGCGATATGCTATTAGGATGGTCAACAAACAATTCTGCATGGCGGAAAATCTTTGCGTCGCTTATAGCGATGCAGCAGGAGAATATATGACACATTTATGGGTGCGGGCCGAACAAAGGCCACATGAAGAGCGCGTTGGGCTGCTGCCAGAAGGTGCAGCGGCTTTGATTGAAGCCGGCTTTAGAGTGACGGTTGAGCACAGCTCGGTGCGGGCCATTGGCATTGATGGCTATAAGGCAGCGGGCTGCGAAATTGCGCCAGAAAATTCTTGGCCCACGGCACCTCGTGATGCGATTATTTTCGGACTCAAAGAGTTGCCTGAAGATGGTACGGCGCTGGTGCATCGTCACATCATGTTTGGCCATGCCTATAAGGGCCAGCCATCTGGGCAGATTTTACTCAAGCGGTTCAAAGCGGGCGGTGGCACGCTTTATGATTTGGAATATCTGCTGGATGAAACGGGTCGCCGTGTTGCGGCCTTTGGTTATTGGGCCGGTTATGCTGGTGCTGCACTTTCGCTCAAATGTTGGGCCGCACAACAACGCGGTGTACTTGCTGGGTCTGTTTCAAAATATAGTGGCAAGGCAGCAATGCTCGCTGATCTGGCATATGAGTTGGGTGAACACAAACGCCCACGGGCAATTTTAATTGGCGCTTTAGGGCGCGTGGGCACGGGTGCATCTGATCTTTGTGCGGCCATGGGTGTTCATGTGACAAAATGGGATATGGCAGAAACCGCTTCGGGTGGCCCATTCCCTGAAATCTTGGAGCATGAGATTTTTCTGAATTGCATATTGGCACGGCCCGGTTGCCCAGTGTTTGTGCCTGCCTCAGCAAAAACAGCGCCACGCAAATTAACGGTGATCGGTGATATTGCGTGTGATCCCACATCAGATTTTTCGCCGATCAAGGTTTATGATCGCGTGACGGATTGGGATGCACCTGCTTTGCGCGTGCATGATCACCCACCGCTGGACGTGACGGCGATTGATAATTTGCCTTCGCTTTTGCCGGTTGAATCAAGCGAAGATTATGCCACACAGTTATTGCCATCGCTTCTCACACTCAACAATTTAGAGTCTGGTGTGTGGGGTCGGGCTGCTGCTATTTTTACAAACTCAATTGAGGATTTGAAATGACAATTCATTGGTGTGGCACTGGTCTTTCATCTGGCCCCGGCTTGCGGCGTCTCTTGTCTAATGGTCATAAGGTTGTGGTGTGGAACCGCACGGTTGAAAAAGCCCGTGAAGTTGTTGGTAACCTCACGCATGATATTCGTGCTTTCACGCTAGAGGCTTTAACTAATGCGTTGCAACCCGGTGATATTGCAATCTCTATGTTGCCGGTTGACCAACATGTGAACATTGCCAAGGCGTGTTTGGCACGCGGTGCAAATTTTGTGTCCTCATCCTACATCTCGCCAGAAATGCGCGCACTTGAGCCGGAGTTTAAGGCCAAGGGTTTAGTCTCGGTCAATGAAGTGGGGTTAGACCCAGGCATTGATCATTTGATGGCGCATGATTTGGTGGGGCGTTACAAGGCGAGCGCTGCTTATCATCCAGAGAATGTGATCAGCTTCACATCCTATTGTGGTGGTGTGCCGAAGATTCCGAACCCATTTAAATATAAGTTTAGTTGGGCGCCTGTGGGCGTGCTCAAAGCTTTGCGTTCGCCATCGCGCTCATTGCGTGATTTCAAAGAATTGAAAGCGGCACGGCCATGGGATGCAATCACCGCTTATGATGCTCCCCTGCCCACACCTGAAAGTTTTGAAGTTTACCCAAATCGCGACAGCTACCCCTTCATGGAAGATTATCACTTCGGCAAAGATTGGAAGGTGAAAGATTTCGTGCGTGGCACTATTCGCTTGAATGGTTGGGCCGAAGCGTGGGAACCTGTGTTCCGCGAAATTGAAACTTTGTCTGGTCCATCAGGCGATGCGCGTTTGGCAGAAATGGCTGCTGAATTTTTGAAAGAAAACTCTTACGCTCTGGGTGAGCCTGATCGTGTGGTGCTGTTTGTTTCTCTCAAAGCGGAGCGCGATGGCAAAACTTTGCATCACGAGACATGGTGCATGGACGCTTGGGGAGATGAGCATGGCACAGCTATGGGTCGCTTGGTTTCGGTTCCGGTTTCCATCGCCGTCGAAACTGTGCAACGCGGAGAATTTTCAGCAGGCGTTCACGCAGCACCGCATGATGCAAAAACCTTGACCAGCTGGCTTGGGCAAATAAAAAGTCTCGCACAATATATGGAGCGCGTTGAGCATTAGGAGGTAGCGGACAGATAAGTCTCGCACAGAGCCAACGTGCCTTCAGTGTAGGGCAGCCCCATGGATTTTGCCAAATCAGTTTCGGCATGGGAACCAATCCACGCCACTAAAAGCAAGCGCCGCAACATGATAAAGGTTGGAATTTCTTGTTCGTCTTCGCGGCTAAGAATTCCCGCTTTGCGATATCCTGTTTTCCAAGCATCAATAAGAGCGGGCACTTGCGGGTCGTGTTCATAAAACGATATGGGCGTTGCCGCGTCATACATGTTCCAGCCAAATCCACAGTCATCGAAGTCGATCACTTTTACTGTTGGTCCATCAACGAGCAAATTAGACAAGCGCAAATCTCCGTGAATGAGACCGAAGCGTTCGCTAGGTTTTCCATAAGCAGCGAGGCGATTTTCGATTGTTGCAACTGTTCGTCCTAATAATGTTGCTTTCCTTGCATCCACACCCAAGCCATCGCGCCAACGGCCCCAATGGGGCTTGTCGTCACCAAGACTGGTAGAAAAATCCCAAGTGAACCTCGTGAAGTAATGTGGGAGTTGCCAGTTTCGCGCATGTATATGCATCCGCGCGGCTATCTCACCCAAATTTTCAAATTGCTTGCTAAGGTCTTCGGTGATGCCTGGCTCAACGCCCTCTTCCCATTCAAACATCACGATATGGCGCGACCCTTTAAGCGAGGGATGTGAGACTTCTTGAATAAGCTTGCCATCATAGCCCGGCACTGGTTTTGGAGTTATGCAAACGCTCTCTTGGCGCAGGGCCATTAGCCACGCCAGTTCCGATGCTATCGCTTCTCTGCGGTGATAGCCTTCGCGATGAATCCGCAAAGCCCAACATTGGCCATTTGGCGCTTCAATTTTATAGGTAGCGTTTTCAGAAAGATTGATCAGCTCAACCTTTAGATTATTGGGAAGACTATATTTTTGTGTGGAAAGAACAGCAAGTTCGTGAAGTGATTTTAGCATTGATCGACGATACACTACCTGACTCTAAAGATTGAAGAGTTTTGCTTCCGCCCAAGCAAAGAATTTTTTTCAGCCTCCTGACATTACGGCCCTTGCAAGCGGCAAAATCTAGGTTACAGTGGTGAATAAATAATTCCGCTCAGGAAACAACTCTAAAATAGAAAGGGTCACTGCAATGCCACTCTCTTGGAGATTTTCAGTATTAGGGGACCGCCACCGCGCCTTGGGTTCAAAGCTGGAAGATTGGTCTGGCATGGGCACCGCGTGGACCTATGATAAAGATATTTATCAAGAGCATATCGCGGTTCGCACGAAAGCAGGTTTGATGGATGTGTCTGGCCTCAAGAAAGTTCATCTCGTTGGGCCACACGCCATTAACGTGCTTGAGTATTGCACCACGCGCGACATGACCAAGATTTATCCCGGCCGCTCAGTTTATGCCTGCATGTTAAATGAACGCGGGCATTTTACCGATGATTGCATTGTTTATCGCACGGGGCCAAATTCTTGGATGTTGGTGCATGGCTCAGGTTCCGCCCATGAAGAATTGGTGAAGCAAGCCCATGGCCGCAACTGTGCGATTTTGTTTGATGATGATTTGCATGATCTTTCATTGCAAGGGCCAGTGGCGGTGGATTTTCTGGCCAAGCATGTGCCGGGCATTCGTGATTTGAAATACTTCCACCACTTGCAAACTACATTGTTTGGCGCACCCGTGATGATCTCGCGCACGGGCTATACTGGCGAGCGCGGATATGAATTGTTTGTGCGCGGCCAAGATGCAGGCATGGTGTGGGACCGCATTTTGGACGAGGGCAAAGATATGGGTATTATTCCTGTGTGCTTCTCTGTTCTCGATATGCTGCGTGTGGAAAGTTATCTGCTGTTTTATCCTTATGACAATTCGCAAATGTATCCCTTCGCTGATCAATTGCCCGGCGATTCCCTTTGGGAATTGGGTTTGGATTTCACAGTGAGCCCCAACAAAGTTGGGTTCCGAGGTGCGGAAGAGCATCGGCGTTTGAAGGGCAAAGAGCGCTTTAAGATATTTGGTTTGCTGGTGGATGCTGATGGCCCAACTGATTTGGGCGATGAGGTTTTTCAAGGTGACAAGCGCGTAGGCGTGATCACCTGCCCAAGCTATTCCAAGCTCACCAACAAATCGATGGCCATTGCAAGGCTTAATGTGGACTGCGCCAAGCAAGGTGTTGCTTTGGAAGTGCGCGGCAAAAATGTGAAGGCCAAGGCCATCGCCCACACGATAACATTTGATGACCCTGAAAAGAAAAAGCGGACAGTGGTTGGGTAATGCTGGTTCAAGGCATAAAAAGTAGACCAGTATATACGGGCCTCGACATTGACTCCCATGCGCGGCGGCATTTGTTTGCGCTTGAGGGTGCGGGTGTTGACGCGTTGCTGGATCAAATAAAAACCTATGGTAGCGAATTTCTGAAATCGTCCGACATTTTGTGCGTGGGTAAACTGCCAGATGTGGCTGCCGAGGATATGTGGTCCGCACCCACCATTCCAGTATTGCTAAATCGTTTGCGCGTAAACCTCATCAACGCGAAAATGGGCACGCGACTTTATCTTTCGGGCACTGAAGGCTTCATCGGCCAGACCATGAAAGTGGCTTTGGATCAGGGCATTGATTTTAATTCCATCCGCACTGAACATCGCGGCTCCACTGCGCGGCGGGTGCAATGCGTGCATTGCAAGGGCATCACTGATGATGTGAAAACATCACCTTATAAATGCAGCCATTGCGGATTGAATCTCTTAGTGCGTGATCACTACTCTCGCAGGCTTGCTGCCTTTCAAGGCGTGTGCATAGACGCCGAAGAACCAGGCACAGCACCGCAACCTGTGGAAATGTTCCCATGAGCATCAACACTGAAATGCAAGTGCGTGTAACTGCCATCACCCAAGTGGCGGAGAAAGTAAAACGCTTCCGCTTCGTGCGTGCTGATGGTCTGCCACTACCAGTTTTTTCGGGTGGTGCTCATGTGGTGGTTGCCATGCGTGATGGTGATATTTTGCGGCGCAACCCTTATTCGCTCATGTCACCCCCGCACGATCAATCGGCTTATGAAATTTCCGTGCTGCGGGTTGAACATTCGCGTGGTGGTTCGGCCTTTATGCATGAGCATGTGAAACAGGGTGATACGCTGATCATCAGCCAGCCGCTCAATCAATTTCCTTATGATGTGCGCGGCCGCAAACATATTTTCATGGCGGGCGGCATTGGCATCACTCCTTTTATGGCGATGATGGATCATATGCACCGCGAAGGTTCACACTTTGAATTGCATTATGCCGTGCGTGATCGCAGCCATGGGGCCTATTGGCGGGAACTCATGGAACGATATGGCGGAACCCGCGTGAAAATTTATTGTGACGTGGAAAAACTCTTTATCCCCACTGATGCCATTCTCGCTAACCAAGCGCTCGGCACGCATCTCTATGTGTGTGGCCCTTCTGGCATGATTGATGGAGTGTTAGGCAAAGCAACTTCACTCGGCTGGCCAAAGCAGAATTTACATTCGGAGAGATTCTTAGCGCCGCCGCCTGGAAATGTTTTTGAGGTGAGGCTTGAACGCTCCAAAAAAACTATCACTGTAGGCACACACCAATCTATTCTCGAAGCCGTTGAAGCGGCGGGCATTGATGCGCCCTATCTTTGTCGTGGTGGGGCCTGTGGGCAGTGCGAAACTTCAGTGCTAAGTTGCGATGGCACACTTGAGCACCATGATATTTTCTTAGAACCTGAAGACAAAGCTTCTGGTAAAAAAATTATGATCTGCGTTTCACGCGTGAAAGGGCAAGCGATTACGCTTGATCTGTGAGGGACACCATGAACATTAAATTCAAACAGGAAACATTCAGGGGCGATTTCACCTATCGCAACAGCCCTGATAACATCAGGCGCTTTCCATTTCCATTTAACGAAGACAAATATATGTATTCGGTGAACATGGAACCGCACGTTCCGGCTGGCCCCAAGGGTTATGCTTTTGAACATATGATTGATGTGGACGAGCATTATATTTCAGAAATGCGCGACAGGGCCTTGGTGCTGAAAGAAGATCCACTGCGTTGCCAAGCCCTGCCGCACATGATGGCTGGACAATGGGACACGCTAGAACTTTTGATGGAGCAACAGGCAGCGGGATACCCTGAACATTTTTCTCTCACTAAGAACGGCGATCAATGGCATTGGATCAACCGTCCTCTGAGCATTGATCAGAAATTTACGTTTGGTGACGCAAGCACACTGCCGTGTGAGCCGATGGAATATATCACACGGCAAGCCCAAGGTGATTTTTGTATTGTTGATCAACGTGACAATAATTTGTGGATGGATGCCGGCATGGTGACCACGCAAGCCGATTGGTCGCTGGATTTCGACATTGGCATGAACTTCATGGAGTGGCATGGGCCGGTGCCACTGGCGCATCAGATGGGCGTGTTTGATCGGGCGCTTAAATTCCTGCTCAACTTGCAGCAAGGCAAACCCGTGCGCCGTTTGAATTGGACCATGACGATCAATCCACGTCTTGATACTAGCCCCGAGAATTATCACAAATGGGGCACTGACCGCATGACGGTGACGCCGGAAAATATCGGCGACAAAGTTCACTTGCGTTGCGAATTGCAAAGTCTGTGGCGCTTGCCGCGTTCTAATGCGATTTTATTTGTGATCCGCTGTTATTTGTTGAAAATGGATGAACTGGTGACTGTTCCCAAATGGGCGCGCCGCTTTCATCGTGTGTTGCGCGATTTGCCGCCAGAGCTTGCCGATTATAAGGGACTCACAAAATTTCGCCCGATGACAATTGAGTGGCTTTCAAAATTTGACGATGGGCTAGCGACAAGCTCCGGTATTTTTCCAGATTCTAATTAAACGGGGTATATTCTATGACACGCATTGCAGTTATCGGCGCAGGTCCATCGGGCACCGCAGTTCTCCGCGCATTTCAATCGGCAGCAAAGAAGAAAACCAAAATTCCAGAAATCGTGTGCTTTGAAAAGCAAAGCGATTGGGGTGGCTTGTGGAATTACACGTGGCGCACAGGGCTTGATGAACATGGCGAGCCGGTTCATGGCTCGATGTATCGTTACCTCTGGTCGAACGGACCTAAAGAAGTTTTAGAATTTGCCGATTATTCATTTGAAGAACATTTTGGCAAAGCCATTCCATCTTATCCACCTCGCGCGGTTTTATGGGATTACATCAAAGGCCGCGTGGAAAAAGCCAAGGTTCGCAAATGGGTGCGCTTTTCAACGCCTGTTCGCATGGTGGAATGGGACAAGAAAAAAAAGCTTTTTAACGTAACCGTCCATGACCGCGTTAAAGATAAGATGTACACGGAGCAATTTGAAAATGTGATTGTGGCCAATGGTCACTTCTCCACGCCCAATGTTCCAGAATTTGAAGGCATTCGCAGTTTCAATGGCCGCGTGATGCACGCCCATGATTTCCGCGATGCGCTGGAGTTTAAAGGCAAAGATGTTTTGATTGTGGGGCGGTCTTATTCCGCTGAAGATATTGGCTCGCAGTGCTGGAAATATGGCGCTAAATCAGTCACAGCATCATATCGCTCAAAGCCCATGGCCTTTGATTGGCCGAAGGGATTTGAACAAAGACCTTTATTGCAAAAACTGGTTGGCAAGACGGCGCATTTCAAAGATGGCAGCACCAAGGATGTTGATGCGATTATTCTGTGCACAGGTTATCAACATCACTTCCCATTTTTGAGCGAAGAACTGCGCCTGAAAACGGCAAACCGCTTGTGGCCACTGGATCTTTATAAGGGCGTGTTGTGGGAGCAGAACCCGAAACTCTCCTACATCGGAATGCACGATCAGTTTTACACGTTTAATATGTTTGACGCACAGGCATGGTATGTGCGCGATGTGATTTTAGGCCGCATTAAAGTGCCTAAGCTTGATGTGATGACAAAACATTCAAAGGCCTGGCGCAAGCGTGAATTGAAACTTGAAAATGATGAGCAGATGATTCAGTTCCAAGGCGACTATGTGAAGGAATTGATTTCCGCCACGGATTATCCAAAGCTTGACACTGAAGCTATCAATCACACGCTGGTGGAATGGGAACACGACAAGGCCCATGATATTATGGGTTATCGCAACAAGGCTTATCGCAGCATTGTAACCGGCACTATGTCGCCGGTGCATCACACGCCATGGTTAGAGGCGATGGATGATACGATGGAGACTTATTTGAAGGTGAAGTAATTAACTCCGCGGCCTTGTTTTCTCTGGGTCGTAATGTGCAAACTTTGTAATACGGGCGGGTAAGCGTTTTGCGTGTCCATCTAGTTTTCCGATTTCAACTTCAGTGCCGATTTCAGAATTCAAAGTATCCATTCGCGCCAGTGCAATGTTCTTGCCCAAGATTGGAGAGCGGCAGGCACTGGTGACCACGCCCACTTGCGCGCGACCCACATAGACATGATCGCCATGGCCAACAGCTTCATTGGACTCGATCTCAAGCCCTACCAATTTGCGGCGCGGATGTTCTTTGCGTTGGATTAAAGAATCACGGCCAATGAAATTATCAAGTTTAGTTTTAAGCGGCACAGTGAAGCCAATGCCAGCTTCGAACGGATCAGTTTCAGAATTGAACTCATAATTGGCAAATATCAAACCTGATTCAATCCGCAGCATATCCAGTGCTTCAAGACCCAAAGGTTTAAGGCCATGCTTTTGCCCCGCAGCCCACACAGCATCAAACACTTCGCTTGCATGTTTGGGGTGACAAAAAATTTCATACCCCAATTCGCCAGTGTAACCGGTACGCGATACGACCAATGGCACGCCTTCAAAATGGCCGATGCGGGCCACGGCAAAGCGGAACCATTCCAACTCGCTGATGTTGGGCTGGGCCGGCGAGGTCCATAAAATTTCTTTCAAAATCTCGCGGCTCGCTGGCCCCTGCACCGCGATATTATGCAATTGGTCCGTCGATGAACGCACCCAGGCTTTATAACCCATCTTCTCGGCTTGCTCGCGCAGCCACACGCCGGAATAATCGTCTCCACCAATCCAGCGGAACAGATTTTGGCCAAGCCTGAACACGGTGCCATCATCAATCATGCCGCCATTTTCATAACACATGGCGGTGTAAACCACTTGGCCAGTGGAAAGCTTTTTAATGTCACGCGTCATGCAGTATTGCAGCAAATTTTCCGCATCTGGCCCAGTCACTTCAAATTTTCGTAAAGGCGAAAGGTCCATCACCACAGCTTTTTCGCGCGCGGCCCAATACTCTTCAATCGGTCCATCATTATTAAAACGGTTCGGCAGCCAATAGCCGCGATACTCACCATAGTTGCGCGTGAGTTTTGAGAATGAAGAATGGAAAGCGGTTTCTTTGGTCATCACTGGGTCTGCGTCTGGTGTCATTCTTGTTGCCACTGCTCTATGAAATTTTTGTTCCGCGCCATAGACGCGCACGTGAATGTCGGTTGGGTTCCAGCCATTGCCTGGGTCAATATCATCGGGGCAAGATGAAGTGACGCAGACCAAATCAGTGAGTGCTTTCACTAAAACATAATCGCCCGCCCGCGACCATGCTTCATCAGACACAATCACATTTGAATGGTCCATCTGCGTGTTATAGAAAAAGTTAAGCGCTTCCCAACCTTTGCGTTTGGCAATGCCAAAAGGGTCTAATGCGAAATTAAAATTCTCGGTGCAGTTGGCGTGGCCGGGGTACCCCATGTCATCATAAAAGCGCGGATTACAAGCGGTAGCAAAAGCATCGTGGCGCCCGCAAGTGTCTTGCACCACTTCAATGAGCGGCTCGAAATCCAATGCGAAAGCTTTGGATGGCAGACCGGGGATTGGATAAGCGCGGCCCGTCAATGTGCGGGTGATGGTGGCATCTAAGGCGTGCTCAATTCCTTTATCCAATTTACGCGCCGAGAAACATTGAAAGTCTGTCATCTGGCGGCCAGAGACATCGATGATCTGAATATATTCTCCAGCCTTCACATGAAAGCCCCGCGCCGTGGCAGCCTTGATACGAATATCTTGCAAGGGATCAGCCAAGGGTTCCGGCAAATCATCGCCAATTATTTTCAGTTTTGGCGTGGCGCGCGTGAGACGAAGCTCAATATCAGTTGCGGTGTCTTGCGCTTCGGGGCTCATATCATGCGCGGGTGCCGCGATTTTCAATCTGCCATTTTGATTCACTGTGAACGCGGCAATCGTGCCTGCGGGACTGGCTTTACCAAAGACGTGCATGTTATGCCCACGCCCACCTATAGCAGAGAGATCATTGCGACCTTTGGTATCACTGAATCCCAATTCAACAGTTTGACCGCCTTCAACATCTCTCAGCGTGAACGTGTCGCCTGCCTTAACATCAACCACTAGCGAACCACCGCCCTGAATGGGATAGCGCTCAACATTAGGCGGCAATGCGCGGATGCCAGGCCGAAGAATGCGGCTGGCGGTTGGAAAACTGCGGTTTGGCGGCATAAAAAGAGTCATGATGCAGGTATTATTCCACAGTTTCGCTTGACCGCCAATATAATCTCATTCACAAATGTTTCCTGAGAAGGGGCGATACCGCCACGAGAAGCGGGCACTCCATTCTTGTCACGATGGGACATATGGAGGGAACAATTATGTCAACTGATAATCATTCGGGCGGGCTGGTCCGCGCGTTAGACTGGAAGGGCGCCTTCTGGGTGGCCGCAGGCGTGCCGCCCTTGGTGCTTTTCTCAATTGGCGGCATTGCTGGCACGGCTGGCAAACTCGCTTTCTTGGTCTGGATCATTTCAATGATCATGGGCTTTTTGCAATCATTCACGTATGCCGAAATGGCAGGCATGTTCGGCAACAAGTCGGGCGGCACTTCGATTTATGGTGCAACGGCTTGGCTGCGTTATTCAAAAATAGTGGCTCCCCTTTCTGTGTGGTGCAACTGGTTTGCGTGGAGCCCGGTGCTTTCGCTGGGTTGCGCCATTGCAGCTGGTTATATTCTCAACGCGCTGTTTCCAATTCCATTGTTCACCGAACAATCGGCTGAAGTTATTGCGTGGTTGGCTGATCCGGCCAATGCAGGTAAGCTTGCGGCTGATGCCATTGCAGCTGTTACTGCTGCTGGCACTCCGGCAATTCGCGGTTGGGAATTGTTGAGCCTTAACGTTCCGGGCCTTGGTGCTCTTCACTTTAACGCCACGTTCTTAATTGGTGCGGCCTTGATGCTGGTGATGCTGGCCATTCAACATCGCGGCATTGCTTCCACTGCTAAAGCGCAAAAACTTTTGGCGATTATTGTTTTGGTGCCGCTGCTGTTGGTTGGCCTTGTGCCAATTCTTACTGGAGCAATCGACAGCGCCAATGTCACTGGGTTGCTGCCGCCAACAGCAGCTTATTCTGGCGTTGATGGAACCTGGAGCAATGGCGGGTGGACCTTATTTTTAGGTGCGCTTTATATTGCGGCATGGTCAACATATGGGTTTGAAACTGCTGTGTGTTACACCAGCGAATTGAAGAACCCCAAGACTGACACGTTCAAAGCAATCTTCTATTCGGGTTTGCTGTGCTGCGTGTTCTTCTTCCTTGTGCCATTTGCTTTCCAAGGTGTGCTTGGGCAATCGGGCATGTTAGCAACCGGCATTGTTGATGGCACTGGCATTGCTGCGGCCCTTGGCAACATGGTTGGTGGGCATCCGGTGATCACGCAGATTTTCGTGATCCTGATGATTTTGGCCTTGTTCCTTGCCATTATGACTGCGATGGCTGGTTCATCACGCACGCTTTATCAAGGCTCCAAAGATGGCTGGTTGCCGAAATATCTCAGCGGCGTGAATGCCAATGGCGCACCTAGCAAAGCCATGTGGACTGACTTTGCGTTCAACCTGTTCTTGCTGGCACTTGCATCTGACGTGGCTGGTTATTTCTATGTGCTTGCCATTTCAAATGTGGGCTACATCATTTTCAATTTCTTGAATTTGAATGCCGGCTGGATTCACCGCATCGACTCTGGCCACATTGCCCGTCCTTGGAAAGCGCCTTCAGCACTCATTGGTTTGAACACTGTGCTAGCTTTTGTGAATGCACTGTTCTTGGGTGCTGGCGCAAAAGTGTGGGGATATTCCAACGCTTTGTGGGCTGGTTTAATTTTCGCAGCCCTCATCATTCCCGTGTTCTACTTCCGACATTATATACAAGATGGTGGCAAGTTCCCGAAGGGTGCGCTTGAAGCTCTGGGATTGAAAGATGGCGACATGGGCGAGAAGAAAGCCGGAATGTTGCCTTATCTTGCACTGGCAGCGGGTGCTGCTGTTGTGTTGTGGGCAAATTGGTATTTCCAACTACCTGCATAAACACGCATTATTGAAAATCGCCGCGATTGGTTTCGCGGCGGTTTTTTTATGAGATCTGATAACCATACTCGCCTGCTTGGCTCACCAGCCATTCCCAGAAGCTTTCTGAGAACCCACGAAACACTGAGAGTGTAAATTCATCAGCGCCGGTTCGTGTGAGATGAACTGACACATGCGCCATTTGCGTGAGTGCAGATTTACCGATTGGAAATTCACTCTCATGTAAATCAACTGGTGTGCCCTTGGCCAAGAGGGCGCGAGCTTTTGGCCCAGCAATGCGGAGCATCACACGGCCATGGCTTTGGTCAGTAACTGATGCCAAACCTTCGAGCTTCTTTTTTAACTCCGTGTACGGAGCATTATAGACATAGTATTGATCTGGTCCGGCCCATTGAACTTCAACTTTTTTCATTGCCGCAAGCGCTTCCCTCAGCGCCTTGGCTTTGCCTTTGCGGGCGATGGCCATAATGATGGTGATGGGATGGATAACCGAAAGGGTGACACCTGGTGCTCCCTTATCGGCACCGAAGCGTCCGGCTTTTACAACACCTGCTAATGCCGAGGTTCTAAGCATGGAGCCTCTCATTCTTGGAGTCAAAATGCACCGGATCACAAATCTCAGCGAGATAATGATGGCCGCGCAGACCATCAAACACTTTCACAATTTCACCATGGCGGGCACGGCCATTTGCGAGAAGCGCCAAACCCAACCACATGTTCAACATGGGCGACCATGCGACTGAGCAGATATAGCCTTGGTCAGCCTGCATCGAGGGCGCATCTCCTTGCTTCAGCAAATGCCCGCCGGAACGAATTTTCATGGTGCGGTCCACGGGCTTTATGCCAACCACACATTGCCGTTGCGGATCAACCAATCCTTCGCGGCTTGCCATCACGCGGCCGATATAATCTTTCTTGGTGGACATCATTTTGCCTAAGCCTAAATCAGCAGCCGTGGTGGTGCCATTCAGTTCGCCGCCCGCCACATGGCCTTTTTCAATTCTCATAATTGAAAGCGCTTCAACGCCGTAAGGCACGATGCCAAATTCTTGGCCTGCCTGCATAATAGCGCGGGCCACGGCAGTGCCGAGGTCTGCAGGAACCGCCAGTTCATAGGCATGTTCACCTGAGAATGAGATGCGGAAGAGCCGCGCTTCTACGCCACCCATGATGGTGATTTGCTTGGCAGCAAGATAAGGAACGGTTTCATCATTAAGCGCGAGCTTATCGACCAACTTTTGTAAAGTAGCGCGGGCCTTTGGGCCAGCCACCGCCATTTGCGCCCACTGCTCGGTCACTGAAACATATTGCACGTCTAGCTCCGGCCAATGCATTTGATGGGAAAATTCTATGTTACTCATCACACGCGCCGCGTTGGCCGTGGTGGTGGTCATCACATAATGATCATCAGCCAGCCGCGAAGTGGTGCCATCATCAAACACAATGCCATCTTCACGCAGCATTAAACCATAACGGGCTTTGTCAATGCTCAGTGTACTGAAGGTATTGCAATAGAGACGATCGAGAAACATTCCCGCATCTTTGCCCTGAATGTCGATCTTGCCCAGTGTGGAGACATCACAAAGGCCAACACTGGATCTTGTGGCTTTCACTTCACGCGAGGCAGAGGCCAGCCAATCTTCGTTAGCTTTAGGGAACCAGGAGGAACGCATCCACAATCCAGTTTCCACAAACACGGCACCTTGCTCCACAGCCCAGTCATGCAGAGGTGTCTTGCGAACAGGTTGAAAGTGATGGCCGGTGAAGGGGCCGGTGAATGCTCCGAAGGACACGGGCGTGTAGAAGGG
>JANNBH010000036.1:0-3628 GCA_031385245.1 Hyphomicrobiales bacterium
GATCAATCAACGGTGGTGACGCTGCACAAGTTGTTGCGCGGCTAATTCACCACATCGCCTGCACACAAGCGCAGCAAGCCTGCCACATCGGCATCAAACATCGGGTAGCTGCTTTTGCGGCCCAAGGCGATTACTGAAATAATTTGGGCTTTGCTAGCGGCTTGCATCACTGTGCCATCAACGGCGACCAATGCTTCAAGGCTGGCCGAACGTGATTCAGGCGATGTGCTGGCTTTGGCCACGATGTTGAATTTCACATCGCCCAATACGAGATCGATTCGAATTTTTTTGTCCTTCTTGAGAAGTTTATGATCTAGCGGTTCAAATATAGAAATTTTACCTGAGCCAATCTCACACCAGAAACTCAAACCCACATCATCGGTATCAGGCACTCCAAACACCAAATAGGCTTCACGCTCTGAAGCATCCAGCGTCCATTGCCGCTCTTGAGCGAGGGCAGGCGAGACGGCTGAAATTAGAGCAAGTAAAAAAATAGAAACGCGCATGGCTGGTCCGTTTGAAAGTATTGGCGGCTTATAGAACAGATGTATGCTTGTGGCAAAGAGGGAGAGACCTCACCACGCGCCGATTTTTTCCAGTTTGCCTTTGCGCTTTACAATGTTTTTGTAATCCCATTGGATTGAGGTGGCTTTGGCTAGCCAGCGCTGCACATTGGCTGAGTTGATTTCGGAGGCATCTTTATAATGCGCTTCGGCGGCTTTGAATTTGCCTTCGGGTTTTAGGCTTGGTTCATCGAATGATTGGCCGCTCCAGAACAGCAATTGCACGCAAGCTTTACGCACCCAATAGCCAGCAATGGGGTTGCCATCCAAAAACCAAACCGGCCCACCATGCCAGACTTTGGATTCAGCATGGGGCAGGCCGCGCGAGAGTTCAGCGGCGAGGGCGTTGCAGATGGCGGCGTTCGCAGGGGTTTGGGTAGAGTTGTAAGTGGAGATGTTTGGGTGCATGGGGACAGGTTAGCGGTAATGGGTAGGTAGCTAAAGAAGAATTTCGTCGGTTTTATTGTAGCGTGACTACATTAATAAGTGGAGTTTCATCGAAACCCAGTTAAAAGTTCATTTTAGTTTTCTTTTGAGGATGCAGTTGACTGTTCCGTATGTAGTTCCTTCTATGGCGCGCAGGCTGGCCGTTATGTCAATGTCTTGCCCCAGTTTATGAGTCCAATTCCCGTCTGGAAGTTGACGAGCGGCATGTGTCGGTTTGGTCGCAAATGTGTAGATCGCGATTTTCTCAAAACCAACCTCTAAGCTAGCGTCTATTCCATCAGTTTGTTTGAAACCTTTTGTTTCAAACGCTTTGATAAAAGCTTTAACCGTTATCTTTTTAGGGGCGTGTCTTGGCCAATATGATTCCTTGTTGACGCCCATAGGGGTGCCGTATGGCCACCACCAGTCGTCTTGGACATTAACAGCCCAAGCAATACAATTATAGCTGCTTGTAGCAGGACTTGTTGGTGTGAATCCCTCTACTATCAATCCGGGGAAATCAATTTTCAGATGATCAAAACTCAAAAATCAATACCCTTCTTGGCAGCCCAACTTAGCCAAGCAGTTTGCATTTTCACAAGATTCCCAGCTTCGTTCTTTTTTATAGGATTTGAGCCCGTCAGTACTCGAAGTGCGTAAAACCAATGCTTTGGAGAATCTCTCAAATCCTTCAAAATCATGGGTACAACAATTGGCCCCAAATCAATTATGCTCAACAATGACTTGTCATCATTAATTTCAGAAAGTGAGTTTTTAAACCTAGTTGACCTTACCCAACTATTTTTGAGCGATTCAAAAACGCTCTCAATTGAATCACTGCTCAACATTTTTGTATTCGATGACGAAAACGCTACTGAATTTACATCGGCGCTAGCAGAGCCGCTGGCGGTAAAAAAACGAGATTTTGAATTTTTTGTTGATGTGCTAACTGTTTGAATGTTCATTTCTTAATTCCGTTATTCTCGGGCTTTTGGTTTGCATCTAGCATTTCCAGGTTCTGGTTCAACCAACTGACAAGAGATCGAGCTGCTTCGCGGCTTATTACAATGTCAACGTCCATCTCTCGGATAATCCCCGGCCTAACCACAGTGTGTTCGTTTAAAATGTTACCTAGTGATCCGTCGGGGTTCCTTTTGAAGACTTGCATTTTTGGAATTGCTGGTCGGTCACTAAAGAAGGCGAGATGCAAATTACCCTCGGGAGTTACTCCACCTATTGCTCCATCTGCATGCACAACCCTGAAAAAATTACTTTTTATGTACTCAAAAATTATGACTTCTTCAGACTTTTGATTTGAAATTTTTTCTGCTTTGACAGTCTTCTTTGCCATCACCATCTAGCCCCTGCCGCATTGTAGGCAATAGTTTGGCACTCTACGGAAGAAAGCTTTTCAAATAAGGCCATAGAACCAGTCTTGCCGCTTTTTACACGGCCCGATTGTTTTTTGATTGTTTCCGTCAACTCTCCAGTCGCTAGTTGAGCAACCATAACAGCGCAACCAATGGCATCCGCTGGCCTATTTGGGCCTTGTGGTCCTTTTGGCATATGTCCTCCTCCCACATAAAGATTCCCTTATGTAGTAAAATGAATCATATATGAAACGAATAAAATTCGCCATGGGTTTATTCCCTAAATGGGTTAAAAACCGAAATGACGTGACGTAGCTAGATATTGGGATCAACCGTGCGCCTGTCAATGATCATATGCTGCCACAATCAAACTGAGACACTACCGAGGTAGTCTTTAGATTGCGCCACTATATCCTGATGTGAGATTCCACGTCCGGCTTTAAGTTCGGCCTGAGCTTCCTTGATGCCCAAAACAATCTCTTCTTCAGTTTCAACAAACTGCTGAATCGCTTCCATACCAAGGAAGGATTTTGAGCGCCGTGTTTCGGTACTCAGCGCTTCGAGGCGGTCTCGGAGGGATTTTGGCATTCGGACTGTTACTGTGACTTCTGACACGGCTCGCCTCCACTTGCTTCATATGTGCACATTCTAACAAGGTTGGCTTGTATAATCAAACCTTCCCATTTTTCTTAAGAAAATCATGGAGTAAGTCTACATTTCTAATGTTTGACTTAAAGAACACATCGAAGATGTCTCCCAGCACTGGCACAACGCCGAGGCCGGAATCTATGGCTACGTTGCCCACCATTTTCAGCAAAATGTTGTTAGGGGCACCCAGTTCATAGGCTTTGACCACTACATAAAGCGAGATTGCCATGCCGACCAGATCGCCAGCTCCTGGCACCAAGCCTAGAACTGAATCAGCGCCGAAGCGAATTTTTGTGCCGGGGATGCCCCAGCCTGCATCCATGAAGCGCGAGAGCAATTTCAGGCGGTTTAGGATTTTCAGTGTTTCGGCATTGGTCATTTAGTGGTCCCCCAGTGGCAGACCGAAACATGGTGCGCCTTGGCTTGATTGCAAGAGATTTATTGACCGCCGCTGCATAGACCACTAACCCCAACCCACCAGTCGGCTGGATGGCCGCTCTTGCTAGGCTCGAAAGGGTGCAAGGGAGGAAAGTCCGGGCTCCACGGGAATAGGGTGCCGGGTAACGCCCGGCGGGGGTGACCCCAGGGAAAGTGCCACAGAAAATAAACTGCCGCGAGTTC
>JANNBH010000015.1:0-14049 GCA_031385245.1 Hyphomicrobiales bacterium
CAGCGGCAGCCACAGCAGCGGCAACGCCAGCAACTGAAGCGATGAAATGTCTACGATTTAACATTTTAGTCCTCCCTTAAATAAACAACCAATCTTTGAGACTTATTCTCAGAATTGTGCTGTTATGAGCTGGAACCATAAATTGACAATCGCTGGCGGGCAAGCATTATTGTATGACAAATAAAAAAACTTTTTCAGGATCTCAGGCGGTAAAATCGACCGCCAAGCCAATCCGCAATGTCCACGACTGGTTAGCCCGCAGCATTGGCGAACGCATTCTTTCGGGCGAATATGCGCCAGGCAGTTTGCTTCCCAATGAAGCTGCTTGGGGGAAAATTTATGATGTAAGCCGCACCGCCGTGCGCGAGTCGATTAAAACCCTCACGGGCAAAGGCTTGCTTTTATCGCGACCAAAAATAGGATCGCGGGTTGAGCCGCGTGACCGTTGGAACTTGCTGGACCGAGACGTGCTGTCTTGGCATCGCTCCGCCATTGATCGGCGCAGTTTTGCAGCATCCACCCAAGAAGCTCGGCGCATCATTGAACCGGGCATTGCAGCCCTTGCCGCCAAAAAACGCAGCATTGAACAACTTGATCGTTTGGTTGCCGCTCTAGAAGCCATGCGTGAAGCAAAGTCTGTTCAAGTCAATGTGGTTGCCGACGTGGAGTTTCACAGTGCTTTGTTGCAGGCTGCAAATAATGATCTGCTCATGCCCTTTGGCATAATTATTGAACAAGCACTCGCCAATCTTTTTGACTATACATCGCAACGCAACCCCAAACCCAGTCTGGCCATTAAATTGCACGAAAGAATTGTTCATGCGGTGGTAGCACAAGATGCGGAAGCTGCCCGGCTGGCCATGCTAAAATTGATTGACAACACTGATGCGGTAATTGCAGCAACTGTACCGCCGAAGAAAGACTAAAGTTTGCGTAAAAACACACTTCGCACTTTGTGATCGTCACCTTTTCGCAAAACCAAATCAGCACGCGGGCGGGTTGGCAGAATGTTTTCGCGCAAATTGGCTAAGTTAATTGTGGTCCAAATGCGCGTTGCGGTTTCCAAGGCTTGTGCATCAGTTAAAGCAGCGTAGCGATGGAAATAAGATTTCGGATCTTTAAAGGCGCCGTTCCGCAATGTAAAAAAGCGCTCTATATACCATTGGCGCAAATCATCAACATCAGCATCAATGAAAATTGAGAAGTCAAAAAAATCTGACACGTTTGGAATACCGCGCCCGTCGCGCGGCGGCCTTCCAGTTTGCAAAACATTGATGCCTTCGACGATTAGGATATCTGGCTGATCAATCACCTGGGTTTTGCCGTGCAGCACATCATAGGTGAGGTGCGAATAAAGTGGCGCTTCAACATCGCGCTGGCCTGATTTAATATCAGACATAAAGCGCAGTATATTTGGCAGGTCATAGCTTTCCGGAAAACCTTTTCGCGCCATCAAACCATCGCGTTCGAGAATGGCGTTGGGCAACAGAAAACCATCGGTGGTGACCAGATCAACTTTTGGCGTTGAAGGCCAGCGCGAGAGCAAGCGCCGCAAGATGCGTGCCGTGGTGCTTTTGCCACCGGCCACACTGCCAGCTACGCCAATTACATAGGGTACTTTCAATTCTGTGCGGTGCAAAAACATATTTGAGGCGTTGAACAGTTTTTGGCTGGCTTGCACATAAAGATTGAGCAGGCGCGACATGGGCAAATAAATTGTTTCAACCTCAGTGAGATCAATGCGGTCGTTTAAACTTCGTACTTCGATAAGATCTGCTTCAGTCAAAGTCATTGGCGTGTCTTCGCGAAGAGCGGCCCACTCATCGCGGCCAAAGCGGCGGAAGGGCGAGACTTCTCTGGCTAGATCTTCTTCACTATCAACCATTGCGGTTGGCTTTCTCCACAAGACCTGAGGTGCCTTCGCGTTTTTCCAAAACCGCCATCACATCGGATAGTTTCACGTCTGCTGATTGTAGTAGCACAAGCAAATGATAGAGCACGTCGGCGGCTTCATTGGCTGTGTTGGTTTTATTATCTAAAACTGCGGCCATAGCCAATTCAAAAGCTTCCTCACCAAATTTCTTGGCGCATTTTTCAGGGCCTTGAGACAGGAGCTTAGCCGTGTAGGAACTTTCCGGCGAGGCGCCTTTGCGTTCAGCAAGTGTTGCGTTCAACTTTTCGAGCGTGTTCATGTTGTCATCCTCATGGCAATGCCATTGGCGGCCATGTGTGCTTTGGCTTCGGCAATTTTAAAAGTTCCAAAGTGGAAAATCGAGGCCGCCAAAACCGCTGTGGCATGGCCATCACGAATACCTTCGACAAGATGATCTAATGTGCCCACACCACCTGACGCAATGACAGGAATTTTCACGGCATCGGCAATGGCCCGCGTCAACGCAATGTTGAAGCCTTTGCCAGTGCCATCACGGTCCATGGAGGTGAGCATAATTTCACCCGCACCCAAGCTTGCAACTTCGCGGGCAAAATCCACCGCATCAATTCCAGTTTCTTTGCGGCCACCATGGGTGAAGATTTCAAATTTTCCAGCACTGGTTTCTTTGGCATCAATCGAAACAACGATGCATTGACTACCAAACTTTTCGGCGGCGGCCTTCACAAATTGGCGATCCGTTATTGCCGCCGAATTGATTGACACTTTATCAGCACCCGACAAAAGCAGATTACGAATATCTTCAATTTTTTTAACACCGCCACCCACAGTGAGCGGCATGAAGCAAGCCTCAGCCGTGCGTTTCACCACATCAAACATGGTTGATCGATTTTCGTGGGTGGCTGCAATATCCAAAAAACAAAGTTCATCCGCGCCTGCTGCATCATAGGCCTTGGCGCATTCCACGGGATCACCA
The DNA here is from genome assembly GCA_031385245.1 of Hyphomicrobiales bacterium. Classification (GTDB taxonomy): domain Bacteria; phylum Pseudomonadota; class Alphaproteobacteria; order Rhizobiales; family Aestuariivirgaceae; genus Aestuariivirga. The sequence continues at coordinate 2,868 of JANNBH010000015.1, forward strand.
GCGTCAACCAGATTTACAAAATTGACCCCTTTAACAACGCGGCCATCTTTCACATCGAGACAAGGGATGAGGCGGGCTTTGAGCATTATCGTCCTCCTGAGACGCGAATGGTTGTTGCGGTGATGTAGCTTGCGGCATCGCTGAGTGCGAACATAATCGTCTGCGCCACTTCTTCTGCAGTTCCAGCACGTTTCATTGGAATCATCGGTGTCATTCGTTTCACGCGCGCTGGCTCACCTGTCGAGCGGGCGTGGAGTTCGGTTTCGGTCAATCCGGGGGCTACGGCTACAACGCGGATATTCTCCTCGGCAAGTTCGCGACCAAGACCAATCGTGAAAGAATCAATGGCGCCTTTGCTTGCTGCATACCAAGTGTATTCGCCGGGGCTGCCAATTGTGGAGGCCCCTGACGACACGTTAACGATCACTCCACCTTGGCCACCATGACGCGGCGACATGCGTTTAACTGCTTCGCGAGATGCAAAGATCGTTCCATTCACATTGAGTGCAATGGTATCCAAGATTATTTGTGGGTCGGCCTCATCAAGTCTGGAGCTTAGTCCCGTCATGCCGGCATTGTTGACCAATGCCGTGATCCGCCCAAACGCATTTTCTGTTTCGTCAAAGATGCGCTGAATGTCTTCAAATTTTGTTACGTCGCCTTGCACCGCAATGATTTCTGCGCCAGAACTCTTGAGTTCGTTGACGAGCTGATTGGCTGCTGTTGCATCAGATATATAGTTGATTGCAACGCTGTAGCCAGCTTTTGCAGCAAGCCGCGCAGTTGCAGCGCCAATGCCGCGTCCACCACCTGTTACGAGCAGAACTTTTTTCATGCGGCTTTCGCAATCAGGCGCAATGCTTCTGCTGCATCAATGCGGCCATCATAAAGGGCGCGGCCTGTGATGGCCCCTTCGAGCTTTTTGGCATCGGGCTGCAACATGCGTTGAATATCTTTGATCGAGGCCAAGCCCCCTGAGGCTATCACAGGAATGGATACAGCATTAGCTAATGCCAATGTACTTTCCCAATTGATGCCAGTGAGAATGCCATCACGATCAATGTCGGTGTAAATTATTGCTGAAACGCCAGCGCCTTCAAATTGCTTGGCAAGCTCGATCACTTCCAAAGTTGAAGCTTCGGCCCAGCCTTCAACGGCCACTTTGCCACCTTTGGCATCAATGCCCACAGCAACTTTGCCGGGGAAAAGTTTGCAAGCCTCTTTCACCAGAGCGGGATTACGAACGGCTACTGTGCCGAGGATAACGCGGGCCAAGCCTTTACTGAGCCATGATTCAATATGCGCCAATGTGCGAATGCCACCGCCGAGTTGCACAGGGTTCTTGGTCGATTTTAATATCGCTTCAACTGCCGCACCATTCATGGAGTGGCCCTCAAACGCACCATTCAAATCGACAACGTGCAGCCATTTGAATCCTTGGTTCTCAAATGCAAGCGCCTGAGCCGCAGGGTTGTCATTATAAACCGTCGCTTGTGCCATATCACCCAGTTTAAGCCGCACACATTTGCCGTCTTTGAGTTCGATGGCGGGGAATAGTATCATTACAATTTCCGCTTCCCAATCGATTTAACAAGGCGCAGCAAATAGCCATCTGGGTCCTGCACCAAAAACTGTTGCTGCCCTACCTCGACATCGCCAACCCGATACCATTTGGTTTCTGGTTCCATGAACAATGGCCAATTTTTCTTCCGCAGTTTTGCAAGTTGTTCAGACCAATCGCTTGCTTGCATTTGAAAATTGATCCCACGGCCCATTGGCTTCTCAAGCTCACCTGTTATCCATTGGCGGCCACGACCTAACTCTTCAAGCATTACTTCAAGCCCGTCACGCTTTAGGTAAGCAAAGCCTTCTTCAGGTCGATCATAGTGAATTTTAAAATCAAGCAGTTCCACCCAGAATGCAAGACTGGCCTTAATATCCGACACCATAAGCTCAGGCACCAGCGAACTCACGGCCGCCACCTGAGAAAATTGGCGATCAATGCGAGGCCCAGTGTTTGGCTTTTCTCGGGATGAAACTGAGTGCCGACAATGTTGTCATACCCCACCATGGCCGTGATCTCGCCGGCATAATCAGCGGTGGCAATCAGGTCTTCTGGTAGGGTTGGGAGCATGTGATAAGAATGCACAAAATAAGCATGCAGGCCATTGTCGCCTGTGAGGATGCCATCAAGCAGCGCGTGTTGGCCTTGCGGTTTCAGCGTGTTCCAGCCCATGTGGGGAATTTTTAAAGTTGGGTCGCTTGGTGTAATCGGTTTTACATCGCCAGCAATCCAGCCGAGACCCTTGGTCACTTCATGCTCAAGCCCACGCGTGGCCATCAATTGCATCCCCACACAAATGCCAAGAATGGGTTTGCCCTTGGTGATCACTTGCTCTTGCAAGGCCTCGCGCAATCCTGCCACGGCGAGAAGACCATTCATGCAGTCTTTAAACGCTCCTACGCCGGGCAGCACGATGCGTTCAGCTTTTTCCAAATCTTCTGGCTTGTTAGAAACGATGACTTCCGCCTTGATCTTAAAATCCTTGGCGGCGCGTTCAAAGGCTTTGGCAACCGAGTGCAAATTGCCTGAGCCATAATCAATGATAACAGTTTTCATCATCCAGCAAGCGAGCCTTTGGTAGAAGGAATACGGTTCGGTTGACGCGGATCAATTTCAAGTGCATCGCGCAGTGAACGTGCCAGAGCTTTGAAGCTGGATTCGGCAATGTGATGCGAGTTCAGCCCGTAAGCATTTTCCAAATGCAGTGTGATGCCAGCATTCATGGCGAAGGCTTGGAACCATTCACGCACCAGCTCGGTGTCGAAGGTGCCAATTTTGTGGGTTGGATAGGCACATTTGAAAATTAGAAATGGACGGCCAGAAATGTCGATGGCAACACGTGTGAGTGTTTCATCCATCGGCAAATCGCAGCTCGCATAACGGCGAATGCCCTTACGGTCGCCCAAGCTTTGCGAAATGGCTTGGCCCAAAGCAATGCCGCAATCTTCCACCGTGTGATGATCATCAATATGCAAATCACCTTTGGCTTCGAGTGTGATGTCAATCAGCGAGTGGCGGGCCAGCTGTTCCATCATATGATCGAAGAAGCCCACGCCGGTTTTAATGGCATAAGTTCCAGTGCCGTCTAAGTTAACGGTGGCGGTCACTTGGGTTTCCGTGGTTTGGCGGGTGATGGTAGCTTGGCGCATGAAATTTGACCTTTCGCGGGCGCTATTAGCAGATGCAACATAAATTGGCCATATCGCCCTTTAACTTTGGTCAACAAGCCCTTAGATGGGTGGGTAAGAAGGAATTTAAAGCAATGAGTGACCCGACAAACTGGCATGGCACGACCATTTTAGGCGTTCGCAAAGGTGGCAAGATCGTTATCGCTGGTGATGGCCAAGTGAGCATGGGCAACACGGTGATGAAGGGCAACGCGCGCAAAGTGCGGCCCCTTGGTTCCACAGGTGTGATTGCTGGATTTGCAGGCGCTACGGCCGATGCCATGACTTTGTTTGAACGCTTAGAAGGCAAGCTTGAGCAATTTCCCAATCAACTCACGCGGGCTTGCGTGGAAATGGCTAAAGACTGGCGCACAGATCGTTACTTGCGCCGCTTGGAAGCGATGATGATTGTTGCGGATAAAAATATCTCGTTGGTTTTAACTGGCACGGGCGATGTGTTGGAGCCGGAACATGGCGTGGTGGCCATTGGGTCAGGCGGTAATTATGCGCTGGCTGCAGCGCGGGCCTTGATGGACACTGATATGGACGCTGAAGCGATTGCGCGCAAAGCCATGGGCATTGCGGCAGATATTTGCGTTTATACAAATGGCAATTTAACACTTGAAAGTCTTGAAGCATGAATGACGACTCGCTGATTATCAGACAAGCCGATCTCAATTCGGCCGTGGCCGCGGGCGTGCTTGAACGCAGCACTGCTGAGGAACTTGTAGCATTTGTTTTACGCGGGGATGGCAGCAACCATGCCGATGATGAGCAATTGCGCCTTGTGACTGGTTTCAACGATATCTTTGTAACAATTGGCCTCGCATTATTCTTGGGGGCAATTGCTTATCTCAGCGCTGGAATGATGGTGCTCACATTGCCCATTGCAACTTGGCTGCTGGCCGAAATTTTTACCAAAAGAAAACGCATGGCTTTGCCTAGCATTGTGCTGTTGGTGGTGTTTGCTATATCGGCATTTGGTGGCGTTATGTATCTCCTCGCTCCCAACACCCCCAGCAGTGATTTTGGATTGCGCGATAATAATGCGTGGCAGTTTGCCGTTTCTGGTTTGGTGACGGCTGGCTTGATTGGCTTGCATTGGTTAAGGTTCCATGTGCCCATAACATTAGCAGCGGGCTGCGCTGCTTTGGTGGCCATGGTTGTGGCTTTGCTCGAGGGTGCATTTCCAAATATCATTACAACTCACGCAGCTTTGGTGTTTGTGCCTTTGGGCCTTGCAACTTTTGCCCTCGCAATGTTTTTTGATGTGCAAGACCGGGCACGGCGCACGCGTAAATCTGATATGGCGTTTTGGTTGCATTTGCTGGCCGCGCCTTTGATTGTGCATCCGCTGGTGTGGGGCCTTGCTAATCTTGACAGCATGGTGCTTGGCGATGCTGGATTGATATTTGGTTTGTTTGCTATTCTCAGTTTTGTGGCGCTGACGATTGATCGGCGGGCGCTTTTGGTATCCTCACTTTTATATCTCGGTTATGCGCTTTCAACATTGCTCACCAAGACCCATTGGGGTTCAGAAACTTTTGCATTTGCAGTTTTAGGTGTGGGCGCCATTGTGTTGATCCTGTCGGTAGCTTGGCAACCCTTACGCAAATTTATACTAAGCATAATGCCGCAATCTATCCGCGCCCTCGTGCCAGCTTCTCATTCAATTGCAAAATAAAGTTTAACCATGACAAATTTTACACCGCGCGAAATTGTTTCCGAACTTGATCGCTATATTATCGGCCAGCATGATGCCAAACGGGCTGTGGCTATTGCTTTGCGAAATCGCTGGCGCAGGCAGCAGCTTAAAGGCCAAATGCGCGAAGATGTGGTTCCGAAGAATATATTGATGATCGGACCAACTGGTGTTGGCAAAACTGAAATTGCACGGCGACTGGCTAAGCTTGCCAATGCGCCATTTTTAAAAGTGGAAGCCACCAAGTTTACTGAAGTGGGTTATGTGGGCCGCGATGTCGATCAGATTGTGCGCGATCTTCTAGAAGCAGGCATTGGCATGGTGAAGGCGGCGCGGCGCAAGGATGTGGAAGCTGCTGCCCATGCTGCGGCTGAAGACCGCGTGGTGGCTGTTCTGGTTGGTGAGAATGCGTCTGATGCAACGCGTGATTCATTCCGCAAGAAATTGCGCGATGGTGTGCTGAACGAAAAAGAAATTGAAATTCAGGTGGCCGACACGGGTGGTGCGCCGAGCTTTGATATTCCGGGGATGCCCGGGGGTTCGGCTTCGATCATCAATATCTCGGATATGATGGGCAAGGCCTTTGGCAACCGCACCAAGCCGCGCAAAGTTTCGGTGGCGCAGGCGCATGAAATTTTGATGGTGGAAGAAAGTGAAAAACTTTTAGACCACGATAAAATTTTGGCTGAGGCCATCGAGGTTGTTGAGAATAATGGCATCGTGTTTTTGGACGAGATCGACAAGATTGCATCAAGCGGTGGCCGTGGCGGGGCCGACGTTTCACGCGAAGGTGTGCAACGCGATTTGCTGCCGCTGATCGAAGGCACCACAGTTTCCACCAAGCATGGTCCGGTAAAAACAGATCATATTCTGTTCATCGCATCAGGAGCCTTCCATGTGGCCAAGCCCTCAGACTTGTTGCCAGAGCTGCAAGGCCGCTTGCCCATTCGCGTTGAGTTGAAAGCGCTGGGTCAAGACGAGTTCCGCCGGATTTTGACCGAGCCTGAAACAAGCCTGATCAAGCAGTATAAAGCGCTGCTCGAAACTGAAGGTGTGGCGCTGGAATTTTCTGATGAGGGTGTTGCGGCGATTGCGCGCATTGCTGCGGAGATTAACGGCTCCATCGAAAACATAGGCGCGCGCCGATTGCAAACGGTGATGGAGCGGATTTTAGATGAGGTGAGTTTTACGGCGACAGATCGTTCCGGCGAGACCGTGAAGATCGACGAAGCTTATGTGGTGGAACATGTGGGTGCTCTGGCGAAGAATGTGGATTTGAGTAAGTTTATTTTGTGACGAGGGGGACCTGCCGAACGCGGTTCATAGCTTATTAAATCGGGTCATGTTGCCATAATATTGCCAATATGTTCTATTTATGTCTGTCTAATTTGGATTTCCCCAAAGAAATTTCATAATTATTGAGGCAATAAAATGGCTAAAAACCCTGAACCTAAGAAGACAGTTTATAGGGATTCTGAAGACGGTCAGTTCGTAACAAAAAAGTATTCAGATCAATATCCTAAGACCACCGAAAAAGAGCGCGTTAGAATCGATGGCAAGGACTGAGTTACAACAAGGCTCTCATCCGTCCCTTCGTGCCATTTTCCCCTAAGTGGAAAGGTGGCCGAAGGCCAAATGAGTGGTGCTGTGTAGCAACGGCTTTTTTAGTTGGGTTGCTAGTTGGTTGAGGGCGTTGACCTGAACAAGTTTATCCTTGATGTACACCCAAAGAGCTTATTTCTTTTAGTTAAAGAATGGTGCAATAATTAAGAAGTAAAACGAAGGGGAACCAATGACTCATTCGCATTATGAAGTTTTGGGGCTTACTGAATCAGCCAGCCCCGATGAGGTCACTGCTGCATATCGCGCACTTGCAAAAGTTTACCACCCCGATTTACAGGGTGGTAATACCGAAAGATTCAAAAAAATCAATGAGCTCACGGTGTACTCAAAGACTCCTACAAGCGAAGTCTTCACAATTATGAGCTGAAGCTACGGAAAGTTTATGCAAATCAGCACGCTTCACAATTTGAAAAAGTAATAAACGTTGTTGTTAGTGGTTCCCTTTTTATTTTTGGAATATATCTGTGGGGATTGGGAGACAAGAAAGGCAATGACTATAACGGCTGGTTTGTCCTGTTTGGGTGGGCGTCCGTCCTGTATGGAGTTGGGCTATTTAGTCGGAAAGAGTTCAAGTTTTCCAATCCCATAACCATTGTTAGAGTTGTGCTCAATTATATCTTCCTGATGGTTATAGGACTCGTAATGCGAATGACTATAATTGGTGCAGTGATATTAGTACTAGTAATTCTTCTCGGTGCAGTGTCGTGGTTAAATAGTCATCTATTCCACATTCTCCCCGACAGCTTTTAACGACCTACACGCTCTACCCCACCCACCGATCGATCAGGTGAGACCGTGAAGATCGACGAGGCTTATGTGGTGGAACATGTTGGTGCGCTGGCGAAGAATGTGGATTTGAGTAAGTTTATTTTGTGAGGTAGGTCCCCCTCCGGCGCTTTGCGCCACCTCCCCCGCAAGGGGGAAGGATTAGAATTCTTTCTTCACTTATCCTCCCCCTTTACGGGGGAGGTGCCCTCTTGGGCGGAGGGGGTTCTTTCAACACACACAGAATTTTATGAATAACGCCGTCCATTTCGGTGTTCACATCTATGTTCCAAAACCGCAACACACGAAAACCTGCCTCTTCAAAATGTGCATCGCGGGTTTTGTCTTTGGCTATGCCATCTGGTTCGCCATGTTGTGAGCCATCTACTTCAATTATGAGGCGTTGAGTAAATTCAGCGAAATCTAAAATGTAACCATCAAGCGGTGCTTGGCGGCGGAAATTGTAGCCCTGCTTGTTGAGGACTTTAAGATTGACCCAGAGTTTGACTTCTTCAGGTGTCATGTTCTTGCGAAGATGTCTGGTGGTTTTGCGTAAGTCCAAGATCCCCCTCCGTCAGCTTCGCTGCCACCTCCCCCGTAAAGAGGGAGGATTAAGAATAGCACTTATAGTTCATCCGGTCTTGGCATTGAGATGATGTTATAGCCGGAATCAACGTAGTGGATTTCGCCGGTCACACCACCCGAAAGCGGCGACAGCAGATACAGCCCGGCTCCGCCCACCTCTTCCAGCGTGATGGTTCTGCGTAAGGGTGCGTGGCTGTTTTGGTAGTTGAACATGGCTCTGGCATCGCCGATGCCGGCTCCTGCCAAAGTTCTCATCGGTCCGGCGGAGATGGCGTTGACGCGCACGCCTTGCGGGCCGAAGTCACTCGCTAAATAACGCACCGATGACTCCAATGCAGCTTTAGCCACACCCATCACGTTATAGTTGGGCATTACTCTGGTGGAGCCACCATAAGTCAGCGTGATGATTGAACCACCATCTGGCATCATTGCTGCTGCGCGTTTGGTGATTTCAACAAACGAGAAGGCCGAGATGATCATTGTTTTCGTGAAATTCTCGCGGCTGGTATCAGCGAATTTACCTTTGAGTTCATTCTTGTCGGAAAACGCAATAGCGTGAACGACGAAATCTATGGTTCCCCATTTTTCTTTGAGCACCGCAAACACATTATCGACGGATGCAATGTCTTCAACATCGCAGGGGATCAAGGTGTTTGATCCCACGGACTCAGCCAAGGGCGCCAAACGTTTACCAAAGGCTTCGCCTTGATAGGAGAAGGCGAGTTCTGCGCCATGTTTTGCCAGTTCTGTGGCAATGCCCCAAGCAATTGAGTGGTCGTTAGCGACACCCATAACCAGGCCGCGTTTGCCTTGCATCAATCCATTCATTTTTTGATTATCCGTTGTAACGTTGCATCACGAGGGTTGCGTTGGTGCCGCCAAAGCCGAAGCTGTTGGACATCACAGTGTCGATTTGGGCATTATCCAAGCGCTTACGCAAAATGGGCACACCTTCAAATTCAGGATCGAGTTCCTGAATGTTGGCGCTTTCGGCCATGAAGTTATTCTTCATCATCAGCAAACAATAGATCGCTTCCTGCACACCCGTAGCGCCAAGCGAATGGCCGGTGAGCGATTTGGTTGATGAGATATTTGGAATATCTTGGCCAAACACTTCACGAATGGCTTCGATTTCTTTTTTGTCGCCAACAGGCGTGGATGTGCCATGCGGGTTGATATAATCAATCTTGCCTTTCACAGTGCTCATGGCATTTCGCATACAGCGAATTGCCCCTTCGCCTGAAGGGGCCACCATGTCGTAACCATCAGATGTGGCGCCATAGCCCACAACTTCAGCATAGATTTTGGCACCACGGGCCTTGGCGTGCTCAAGTTCTTCGAGAACGATAACACCTGCACCACCCGCAATCACAAAGCCATCACGGCTTTTATCATAGGCACGCGATGCTACTGAAGGCGTGTCATTGTACTTTGAAGACATGGCTCCCATGGCATCGAACAAAACCGAAAGTGTCCAATCCAATTCTTCACCGCCACCTGCAAACATAATATCTTGCTTGCCCCATTGGATCATTTCAGTGGCGTTGCCGATGCAATGGGCTGATGTGGCGCAGGCTGATGAAATTGTATAGTTCACACCGCGAATGCCAAAGGGTGTGGCAAGCACTGCTGAATGTGCGGATGACATTGAAGGTGGAACGGCAAATGGCCCGACGCGCTTTGGGCCTTTTTCACGCGTGGTATCGGCAGCGGCCACAATAGTTTTTGTTGATGGGCCGCCAGACCCCATGATGATGCCAGTGCGTTCGTTCTTCACTTCTTTTTCTTCGAGGCCGGAATCTTTAATGGCTTGTTCCATCGAAGCATAATTCCAAATACCACCATCGCCCATAAAGCGCCGGGCGCGGCGATCAACCAATTCGGAATCGAAATTTGGTTGGCCATGCACTTGGCTGCGAAAGCCAAGCTCGGCATATTTATCAGCGCGCACAATGCCAGATTTGGCAGCCTTCAATGAGGCTGTAACTTCATCAGGACCATTGCCAATGCACGAAACAATGCCCATTCCAGTGATAACGACTCTACGCATAAAAGACCCCTTAAGATTGGAACAAACCGACCTTCATATCGGTCACATTATAAATCACTTCGCCATCAGCCTTCATCACGCCATTGGCCACCGCCAATTTCAGCTTGCGTAAGATGAGCCGCGTCACTTCAACTTCATAAGTCACTTTTTTAACAGAAGGTGTGACCATGCCAGAAAATTTCACTTCTCCAACGCCCAAAGCTCGACCACGACCAGGTTCACCCAACCAGCCCAAGAAGAAACCAGTGAGCTGCCACAAAGCATCAAGACCCAAACACCCGGGCATCACTGGATCGCCTTGAAAATGGCACGGGAAAAACCACAAGTCTGGTTTGATATCAAATTCAGCAACAATTTTGCCAAGCCCAGCAGCACCACCTTTTTCTTCCACATGGGTGATGCGATCAAACATCAACATAGGCGGCAGCGGCAATTGGGCATTGCCTGGCCCAAAAAGTTCACCGCGCCCGCAGGCGAGAAGTTCATCATAGAGAAAGCTAGATTTACGGTCAGTCATGCGTTGCGCTCAAACCTTGGTTAGTATGAGGCTTCTCTTTACACGGGTCGGGCTGTGGATAAAAGCTAAGAAAATGATGCTGTGGACGGTGTAATACAAACCTAACTTATGTGAGCGCGTGGGCAATAGTCCAGATTCCCCAACCAATCAGAACAGCGCCAGCAAAACGGCTTATCTGGCTCCCAGCGGGGCTTAACTTTTCAAGTGCGACGTAAAGTGCCAAGCCCACAATCCAGCGGAGTTCCATCACGCCGCCATAAAACAATAGCCCCATCAAAACCCAACAACAGCCCACGCAATAAAGCCCGTGCGACAGGCCCATATTGAAGGCACCACCAGTTCCTTTTTTCCAGTGATGCGTAAAATACATGAGCGGCGTTTGGCATTTACGCAAGCAGGCCGATTTTAGGGGCGACATTTGATAGAGGCCAGCCGCAATGAGAAGGCCACCACCAATGGCAGAGCCGCCAACCGCCATCATCATTGAAAGTTCGATTTTGGTTCCAAGCAAGAGTTGCAGGATGACCATAGCCAGAGAAAACCCAGTCCAGATCAACAGATAGCCTGAGACAAATGCAGTGAGCCGTGGAGCAGCACCTGAGCCTCCCAGCAATTTTCTATTGATTGCCGCATAAGTGAGGATGGCGGGAGCTGCCGAAGGCAACATCATCGCCAGCATCATGGTCCACCACATCATAAAGAGCAGCAA
>JANNBH010000030.1:0-43887 GCA_031385245.1 Hyphomicrobiales bacterium
ATCACATTAACTCAAGATTTACTTGAAGTCACCAACCGCCCTTGTTCGGTTCTTGGGTCTGCGAGAATTTCTTTGTCGTTACGATATTTTTCGGTAACTCGCTTTAGCCTTCGCTTTTGTTCAATGCGGTCACAGTTCATAATACCTGGAAACACTTTGCGGTATGGCGCGGGGTCGGTGTTGGGGTTCATTCGTTGCTCGTTAGTGGCGTACCACCACACCTGAAACACCTGTACCTCTAAGGGCAAGCGCTTGGTGAGTAGTTGATAGTCTAGCCAGCCCATGAATAGAACAGCATCGTTCTTCTCATCCGTGAAGCCTTCCATCAATCCTTCATCATCCCGCGCCGTTTGATTGCCGCGGGTGTAAAAATGTTTTATCGCATTCCAGTATTGATTTCTGAGGCGATATACCTTGGAAATGTCAATACTTGGATGTGTCTGTAGAATGTGAGACGATAGTGTCGGTATATCATTAGAATTTGCTAAACCTTCTATAACTTCGCTTCCACCGCAAGCAAGTGCATGAACGGAGATTGGGTCTTGGTCGCGGAGAAAAAGGCTGAGCGCGGTGCCCAATTGCGCGCGGGCTATTCTAAGTTTTATGTTCATGTGAAACAATGCTGTGAGTCGACTAATGTCACGAAACCGCCTTATGTAAAATTGAATTGATCAACGTTTGATAGGGAATTCCTTCCTGCATGGCTTTGGATTTAGTTCGCCATAGATCGGTGCGTCGGATGCGCAATGTAAGTTTGCACACTCACCATTATTTGTTCAAGCGGTTTGTGGGTTTGATGGCGAAGGCTGGGAAATAAAATTCACATTCACTGGAGCTTATTACTATAATCTGTGTAATCTGTCCAGATTGCAAAAATTTTGCGAGAGGATGTGCGCAATGAAATATGGTTTCCTGTCGGTGCTCTATGGTGTGGTGTATATCTACGCACTAGGATTAAGCGCTTTGGTAATTCTGAGCGGCATTTTGAATTTTGTAGGCGTCGATTGGCTTTGGTTGAAGGTTAAAAATGTTTTCGATGTAGGTGGCTTCGGTGTTCTTCTGATTGTTGTGTTCGGCTGCTTTGCTTTGGCTCTTGCAATATATGATGGACAGTTTGTCGGTAAGGTTAAGAAGTCACATTGGAGTAAGAATCTCCCTCGGTAAGACAACACATTAAACGTGGGTAATTACGGTAACAAATTATGGCGACACTCCATTTAATTGAGTGTGTATCTAGGAACGTCATCCGTCGCTTCGCGCCACCTTCCCTAGAGGGGAAGGGTGAGGTTTAGAGTTTGCACTAACCCCCTCACCCGTCATCCCAGCGAAAGCTGGGACCCAGCTTTCGGTTGCGGAGTAGCTATCGGATTTTTATTAGAATTTATTTTGCGCGTGATTATATACTTCGAAAGCTTGATTGCTTTCACTCTCCCTATCGGCCGAATTCGTGGTTAGCTGGGTCCCAGCTTTCGCTGGGATGACGGTTTAGAGGGGAGGTGGTTTATGTTCTTCTGCTGTAAGTGTAGCAGTCACATCTATTGAATCGTGAAGATCAATCCAGTTCGGATTCATTTTCTCGATCAACTCAATCTTCCAATCGCGTTTCCATGCTTTGATTTGTTTTTCGCGGCGGATTGCGATTTCTATTGAGAGGCGGTGTTCGTACCAGACCAGGGTTTTCACGCCGTAGGTTGATGTGAAACCTGGTGTCGCGCCGTTCTTGTGGTTGGCAACACGGGTCCAGAGATCGCTTGTCACACCAGTATAAATTGTGCCGCGATAACGGTTTGCTAAAATATAAACGGCTGGGTGCTTTTCTACTAAACTCATTTTGCGCTTTCAAAGCTGGGTCCCAGCTTTCGCTGGGATGACGGTTGAAAAGGGAGTTTTAGCTTCCCATAACCGCCCTCTCAATCACCGCCACATCAATCTTCTGCATTGTCATCATGGCATCAAATGCGCGTTTGGCTTTGGCGCCTCCGGCACTGATGGCATCAGTCAACACTTGCGGGGTGATCTGCCATGAGATGCCCCATTTATCTTTGCACCAGCCACATTCACTTTCCTTGCCGCCATTGCCCACTATAGCATTCCAATAGAGATCCGTCTCGGCTTGGTCTTTGGTTGAAACTTGAAATGAGAAGGCTTCATTGGGCTTGATGAAGGGGCCGCCGTTTAGGCCGATGCAAGGGATTCCAAGCACGGTAAAATCGACCACCAGTGCATCGCCCGCCTTGCCGCTGGGAAAATCATTGGGCGCAAAATGAACTGTACCCACTTTGCTGTCTGGAAAAGTCTTGGCGTAAAACTTGGCAGCTTCTTCGGCATCTTTGTCATACCATAAACAGATAGTAGCTTTTGACATGTTGTGCTCCTTTCTAAACTGTCAGTCGGCGAATTGAACTGATCTCTTTACCTTTGGCTTTGGTGCGTTCATCGACGATCGCAAGTGGCTCACTAACGACGAGCATTTGATGACCGCTGGCGTGGAGCAGGTTTTTTTCATCCCGCATGATGCCCACATGACCTTTCCAGAAAATGAGATCACCTCGCTGCAAATTTTCTTGCGTTATAGTTGTGCCTAATTCTTTCTCTTGCATGCCTGTATCGCGTGGGGCTTTGATGCCACAGGCTTGCAGTGCAGTTTGCACAAGGCCGGAGCAATCTATGCCGTGAATGGATTTGCCGCCCCACAAATAGGGCGCGTTTAAAAAGAGTTCGGCAACGCCCACAAAATCGGTTTGGAAATGGGTTAAGGGCAATGCGTGGTCGGCGAAAACGAAACCACCTGTCGCCAACTCCACGAACCCTTCTTGTAGTGCTGTTACTGAAATTTCACTGTTCATAAACAAGACTTGCACGGGCTGGGTTTTGATGTTGGCACTCTGGTAAAGCAGTGTTGAAGGCACGCTGATTTTATGGGTGGCCACATGAGCAGGTGAGCTCAAATAGGCGGCTTGCAGATAGCCCACATAACCATCACGCCGCAGCTGCACCCGGGCCCAGCCTTCCCCGATTTCAAAAACCGAAACCACCTCACCCATCAACACTTGGCTATCTTGGGGCGCATCTAAACTTGGCGCGCGGTGTAACGCGGCGATTGGCACGATCAGTTGCATTTTATAGCTCTTGCGATTTGGCGCTGACCAAATCAGCCAAGCGCTCCAAGTAAAGTGATCCTTGTACCGTGCGTTGGATTAACACATTTCGTAAGTCTGCACCATCGCGCCTTCTGGTGACCAGACCCAATTTTCCCATGGCGTCCAATGCTCTTGTGATCACCGGTTTTGAAACAGCCAGTTTAGCCGCAAGGGCGCGCACCGTGTGGGGTGGGGCTTCGAGATATATTGAAAGCAGAATTGTCATTTGCCGCGTTGATAAATCGGGCTCAGCATCGCGCACTTGGGCTAGGCCCACATGGTGCCACAGGCGCAAGGCTTGCGGTGTTGAAAGCGGAAGTGACATTGGTGCCGTCCAAATGTTTGTTTCGGAACCGTTTCATTTTTTACCTTAAAATGCAAGCTATTTTGCGTAGCGCTCTTTCAGCATGGCAAAGCAGGCGCGCATGGCTTGGGCTTCGCCACCTTTTGGGCGGCCAAATTTGGCCGTTGGCGTCCAGCCGAAAATGTCAAAATGAACGTAAGATTTTGCATGTTCCACAAAGCGCTTGAGGAAAAGCGCTGCGGTGATGGAGCCTGCGTAACCACCTGCTCCAGCGTTATTTAAATCAGCAATTGGGGTTTCAATCATCGCCGCATAAGGCTGCCACAAAGGAAATTGCCAGAGCGGATCATTTTCGGCGCTGGCATGTTTGGCAAGGCTGGCGGCAAGCTCGGCATCATCGGTGTAAAATGGTGGCAGGTCAGGGCCAAGAGCCACACGGGCTGCCCCCGTGAGAGTTGCCATATCGATAATGAGATCAGGTTTTTCTTCATCAGCCAAAGCCAGCGCCTCACACAGCACCAAGCGGCCTTCCGCATCAGTATTGCCAATTTCAACGCTGAGACCTTTGCGGGTTTTAAACACATCGCCGGGGCGGAAGGCATTGCCAGCGATTGAATTTTCCACCGCGGGGACGAGCACACGCAAACGCAGATTTAATTTTGCTTCCATGATCAATTGCGCGAGGCCCAAAATGTTAGCGGCACCGCCCATATCTTTTTTCATAATCAACATGCCGGATGATGGCTTAATGTCGAGCCCGCCGGTGTCAAAGCACACGCCTTTGCCAACTAAAGTTACTTTTGGCGCGGAGGCTTTGCCCCAGGTAAAATCAATCAATCTGGGCGCGCGTGGACTTGCGGCCCCCACCACATCAATTAACGGAAATTCCTTGGCTAAGGTTTTGCCCTTCACCACTTTCAGTTTGGCTTTGTGGCGGGTGGCCAAGCTCCGGGCAGCGGCCTCCAATTCATCGGGGCCGAAGAGATTTGACGGCGTGTTGATTTGGTCACGCACGGTGAAAGTGGCATTGGCAGCGCTGAGCACAGCCGCACGGTCCACTGATTTCGGGCACTCCAATGTCACCTGTTTTGGTGGCGCTGGCCGGAACGGGTCATATTTATATAGTTCCAAGCACCAACCCAGCGACACCAAATGCGCGTGGTCTGGATCATTCAAGAAACGATAGTTGCCCTTGGGCAAGCGGCTGGAAATGCTGCCAAGCGCAAAAGGGTCGGCATCTTTAGCGGGTGCCCCCACCCAAATTTCCAACGTGTGACCATCATCTTCAGAAATTACCAGCGTGGAAAGGGGCGAGGCATCAAAGCCTGCGGCCTTGGCTAAATTGGAGCATTTGGTTGGCATGTCTTGCAACAACCTGTTGAAATCAGTTTTGATGATCACGCGCAATGGAATAGCTGGCTTCTGGTCATTTCTTAGAATTTTGGCAGCATCAATCATTACAAATACCTTTCGAGTCGGGGTTTGGCGTTATGGTTAATCGTTTATTGAGGAAAAATCAGCATGATTGGGTTTCAGTTTGTAGTTTTGACGTTGGAGTTCCTATGTTCGTGCATTTTTCGCCTGCCGCTCGCTCAAAGTTCTGGCCCGCTGTAGTGATGGTTTCTGCCTTGGCGCTGGCTGCCTGCCAGAGCAAACAAGCCAAGCTGGATGTTGACCCGCTGGAAACTGGCAGCACAAGTGCGGCTGGCCTTAAAGCAGATGTTGGCTCATTCACACGCACCGAGGCCTTGTCGCAAAAATGGGTGGCCAACCAAGGCGATGAAAAAATTGGCTTGGATTATGCCGCCAACCTTGGAAAATTAGGGCAAACCGACCAACAGATTGACGTGTTAAAAACTGTTGCGGCTTCAAACCCTAATGATGGTGCATTACAATCTCGCATCGGAAAACAAATTTTGGCGGCGGGCCGCGCTGGAGAAGCGATTGAAATTTTGAGCCGCGCTTCAAAATCTCCGGGCGCAGATTGGAAAACATTTTCGGCCTTGGGTTCAGCTTATGATCAGCAAGGCAATCACAGTTTGGCTCGTGAAAGCTATCAACAAGCGCTCAAACTTGCCCCCAATGAACTCACGGTCATGAATAATTTGGCCATGTCCTATTCGCTAGAAGGCAAATTGGCTGAGGCTGAAAAAATCTTGCGGGCAGCTGTTGAACAACCCGGCGTGGATTTGCAGCCGCGGGTGCGGCAGAATTTGGCATTGGTTGTGGGCTTGCAAGGGCGCTTTGATGAGGCCCGTCTAATCGCATCCAAAGATTTGCCGCCAGAACAAGTGGAAGCCAACTTGGCGTATTTGCAGCAAATGCTGGCCCAGCCTAACACCTGGGCCGAGTTGCAAGACCAGCCCAAGGGTTAAGGTTTTTTCTCAACCCATTCAATGAAAGCCAGCGCCCATGTTTTCAGGCGCTCTCTGGTTTCGGCATCAGTCAAATTGCCATCAGCATCGAACTTCACTTCATTGTGGGCAATAAACATTTCAGGCTTTGGCATAACGATGGCCTGCAGGGCTTGCAGGTTTTGGCGCAAATGATATTGGGCGCGTGATGTGCCAGCAAACGCGCCCTCGCTTGATCCTAAAATGCCAACACGTTTCCATTTCAAAAATGCACTGCCCCGTGAGAGCCAATCCGTTGCATTTTTCAAAACGCCCGGAATTGAAAAATTATATTCAGGTGTGGCGATGATCACGCCATCGGCAGCCCTGATACGGGCATCTAAATCTTTAACAGTTTGCGGCTTGCCCGAAGCTTTCTCTTCGTCCCCATCATAAAGGGGAATACCGTGCAAAGTTGCAATTTCGATTATCACGCCCGCAGGGGCCAATTCTTGTAGAGCCCGCAACAATCCGGTGTTGGTGGAGGCTTTGCGGAGTGCGCCGCTGATGGCAATTATTTTCATGTGGTCATAACTTTCTTTATTTTCTTAAAAGCTTCCAAAGCGCGGTCTCGGGCGAAGGCATGATCAACCATGCGCTTTGGATAGTCTTTAGGTGGGGTTGGCATCTCCCAAGGGCAATGAATATAATCGCGCGGCACATCTTTCAGTTCCGGCACCCATTTTTTAACATAAGCACCATCAGGGTCAAACTTCTGGCCCTGCAAAGTTGGGTTGAAAATGCGGTAATAGGGCGAGGCATCAGCGCCGCAGCCTGCCACCCATTGCCAGCTGGCAGAGTTGGCTGCGATATCGGCATCCACAAGTGTATCCCAAAACCAACGTTCGCCTTGCTGCCAGGGGATGAGCAAATCTTTAATCAGAAATGAAGCTGCAATCATCCGCACGCGGTTGTGCATAATGCCAGTGTGCCAAAGTTCGCGCATCCCAGCGTCCACAATGGGATAGCCCGTTTCGCCCTTTTGCCAGCGTTTGAGGGTGGCATCGTCTTTCACCCAAGGGAAATCAGCATATTCTGGTTTGAAGGGTGAATCGGGAAAATGCGGGAAATGATGCAACAGGTGATATGAAAATTCGCGCCAGAGAATTTCTTTCAGAAATTTTTCACCGCCACGATCTAACGCTCCTTCACCACGCGCCATGGCACTTCGGGTGGCGTGCCAAATTTGATGCGGGCTAATTTCACCCCAATGCAAATGGGCTGAAAGGCGTGAGGTGAAAGGCTTGTCGGTGCGATCTCTTCCCTCGGCATACTCAAGCAAAGCCTCATCTAAGAATTTATAGAGAAGTTCTTGGGCCTGATCTTCGCCGGGAGTCCACGCCTCTTGCAATCCATGTGCCCAATCCGGTTTGGTGGGCAGAAGATTCCAGTCATTCAGATTTTCTGATGTAATTTTAGCCGTATATGTTTCAAATTTGGGAACTGGTTTTGCTGCACGCGGTTCACCCTTGGCAAAACAGCTGCGCGAAAAGGGCGTGTAAACTTTATATGGCTCGCCAGAACCATTACGAATGCTTTCAGGTTCGTGCAGCAGAAAACCGCCATAGCGATGGCAGGCCACATTATTTTTTTCACACAGAAGCTTGACGCGATTTTCGAGTGCTTTTGCCCATGGCGCGTAATCGCGGGTGAAGTGCAGAGACGTGGAACCTGTCTCATTCAGCACATCGGCCAAAACCTCATCAGCTTTGCCACGGCGCAGAATGAGTGGAATTTTTTGCGAAAGATTTTCTAAGCTATGATGCAGCCACCAACGCGAAGCCCCGCCCCAGCGCCAGCTCTCTGGAGTTTCATCATCCAAAATATAAAGTATGATAAGGGGACCAGTTACTGCGGCAGCGGTGAATGCTGGGTGATCAGCCAGACGCAAATCTTGGCGCAGCCAGAGCAAAGTTGGTGGTGACATAAGATCCCTTTACATGATGATATCGTATACGCTGCATGGGCAAACCGGATCAATCACTTATACTCATTTTAGGCGATCAGTTGTCGCTCAGTCTTTCATCTCTGCGGCAAGGCGATAAGAGCCGTGACGTTGTTTTAATGGCCGAGGTGATGGCAGAAGCCAATTATGTGCGCCACCACAAGAAAAAATTGGTGCTGGTATTTTCTGCCATGCGACATTTTGCGGAAACCTTACGCAGGGAAGGCTGGACGGTTGATTATGTAAAGCTTGATGCTGCTGATAACTCGGGCTCCCTTGCTGGTGAAGTAACGCGGGCCAGCCTTCGCCACGCCATTGCAAATGTTGTGATGACAGAGGCTGGCGAATGGCGTTTAGGTCAAGAACTTGCACATATTAGGACACTGGAAGACACGCGTTTTATTTGCACACATGCTGGATTTCGATTCTGGGCGAAAAGCCGCAAAGAATTGCGGATGGAATTTTTCTATCGTGATATGCGCCGCCAAACAAAGCTGTTGATGAACGATGATCAGCCGCAAGGTGGGCGCTGGAATTTTGATGTCGAGAATCGAAAGCCCGCCAAGGATGATTTATTAATGGTGCAGCCGCCGCGCTTTAGTCCTGATGCCATTACAACTGAGGTGATTAACCTCATAAAAAAATGCTTTGGCTCTAATTTTGGTATCATCGAACCGTTTTGGTTTGCGGTAAGTGCTGCAGATGCACAAATTGCCCTGACGCATTTTCTTGATCATGCTTTGCCGCATTTTGGTGAAACCCAGGATGCCATGGTTGAAGGGCAATCTTTTTTGCATCACGCAGTTTTATCACCCTACATTAATCTTGGTTTGCTTGATCCCCTCGAAGTGTGCCGCGCAGTTGAGCAGCGGTACCATTTGGGTAAAGCACCGATTGAATCAGTCGAAGGTTTCATTCGCCAGGTCATTGGATGGCGTGAATATATCCGCGGCGTTTATTGGTTGAAGATGCCAGACTATCTGAACTCTAACAGTTTGAATGCCACACGGGCATTGCCAGATTTTTATTGGACGGGCGAAACTACCATGAATTGCGTGGCGCAGGCGGTGAAGCAAACCAAGCAAGATGCCTATGCCCACCATATTCAGCGTTTGATGATCACCGGAAATTTTGCATTGTTGGCAGGGCTTGATCCAAAACAGGTTCACGAATGGTATCTGGCGGTTTATGCAGATGCCTATGAGTGGGTGGAATTGCCCAACACTCTTGGCATGGCGCTTCATGCAGATGGCGGCCTGCTGGGTTCAAAGCCTTATGCGGCATCGGGCAATTACATCAATAAAATGTCTAACTATTGTAAAGGCTGTAAATATGATGTGAAAAAACGAACAGGTAAAGATGCCTGCCCCTTCAACGCACTTTATTGGGATTTTATTGCGCGGCACCGCGAGCGTTTTTCAAAAAATCCGCGCATGGGCCAGACCTGCCACACTTATGGAAAATTTTCCGATCCCGAAAAATTAGCTGTTTCAGAACAAGCCAAAACGTTCTTGGATAATTTGATCAGTTCCGGATCATATTAACTTTGCGCTTCTCAAGCAACGTGGTGAGCCAATCCGGGTCCATTTGTGGAACTGAAGAGAGCAAAAGCTCGGTGTAAGCCGGATAGGGTGGATTGAGCACTTTCGACTTCATGCCTTGCTGCACCACTTTGCCTCGGTGCATCACCACAATTTCATCAGCGATGGCGCGCACTGTGGCGATGTCGTGGGTGATGAAAATGTAAGTCACATTAGTGTCTTTTTGCAACTTCATCAAAAGTGACAAAATTTCTTCCTGTACAATCTGATCGAGTGCTGAGGTCACTTCATCGCAGATGATCACTTCAGGTTCAGCAGCAAGGGCGCGGGCAATGGAGATGCGCTGTTTTTGGCCGCCCGACATTTCTGATGGGAAGCGATCAATATAGCTTTCATCAAGTTCGATTGATTCCAGAAGCTCAACCACTTTGCGGTCGCGGGCAGCACCCTTTAAACCTAAGTAGAATTCTAAAGGTCGGCCAATAATATCGCGCACTTGTTGGCGCGGATTTAAAGCCGTATCCGCCGATTGATAAATCATTTGAATGCGGCGCAAGGTGTCGCGGTCGCGGTTAGCGAGGGCTGCTGGCAAGGCTTTGCCATTGAATAATATTTCGCCTTTTGAAGGCGGCAATAATCCGGTGATAGCGCGGGCGAGAGTGGATTTGCCTGAACCTGACTCACCCACGATTGCCACAGTTCGGCCACGCGGGATTTTAACCGATACATTGTCCAGCACTTTTGAGGCACCGCCGCCGTAAGTGGCATCCACGGTGTTCACACTCAGCACAATATCATCGCTGGGCGATTCAGGCTTCTGCAATTTACGAACAGCCCACAATGATTTTGTGTAATCTTGAGTTGGTTGTTTTAACATGGTGCGGGTTGGCGCTTCTTCAACCAAATTGCCATAGCGCAGCACCATAATGCGGTGGGCCATTTGGGCAACCACGGCCAAATCATGCGTGATGTAAATGGCAGCCGTGTTGAACTGCTCAACAATATCGCGCATGGCAGCCAGCACTTCTACCTGCGTTGTCACATCCAATGCCGTTGTGGGTTCATCGAATATAATCAGATCAGGCCGGCACGACATGGCCATGGCGGTCATGGCGCGTTGCAACTGACCACCTGAAACTTGGTGGGGAAAACGCAACCCAATTGTATCAGGATTTGGTAATTGCAAACGCTTATACAAATCGCGGGCATCAGCCTCGGCTTTTTCGCGCGGCATGATGTTATGATTAACAGCTGTTTCAATAGTCTGATCAATCAAGTGATGAGCCGGATTAAATGAGGCCGCCGCACTTTGCGCCACATAGGCAATGCGCGAACCCCATAGGCTTCGGCGCGTCTCTTCTGATGCAGCGATTAAATCAATGCCGTCAAAATTGATTGAGCCTTCGGTGATGCGGCAACCGGGCCTAGCATAGCCCATGCCAGCAAGACCAAGCGTGGATTTGCCAGCACCTGATTCACCGATGAGGCCCAGCACCTCACCACGCTTCAGTGAGAGATCAAGACCCTTAATAATGGGCTTCCATTGATCATCGCTTTGGCCATCAATTTTCAGGCCCTTGATTTCAAGCAGCACATCGCCCTTAATTCTTGCAGTGTCGCGTTTGATATCACTTGCCATCACGAAGCCCCGAAGTTTTATGGAGGAACCAATCTACTACAAAATTTACAGCGACGGTGAGCAAAGCAATGGCCGCCGCAGGATAAAGCGGTGCCGGATTGCCGAAGGTGAGGAGCGTTTTATTTTCTGCCACCATCGATCCCCAATCAGCCGTGGGCGGTTGTATGCCCACACCCAAAAATGACAGCGCTGCAATGGTGAGAAACACAAAGCAGAAGCGCAAGCCGAATTCAGTAATGAGCGGTGGTAAAATGTTTGGCACAATTTCTTTGAACACAATCCAGCCCATGCCTTCGCCGCGCAATTTGGCTGACTCAACATAATCCATCACCACTGCGTTAAGGGCTACGGCGCGAGACAGACGGAACACCCGCGTGGCATCCAGCAAGGCCAGAATGATCACCAAGTTAATAACACTTTTGCCGACAACGGCGAGCATCATCAAAGCGAAAATGAGAACTGGAATAGCGAGGAAGGCATCGACGACACGAGACACGCCTTGGTCAATCCAGCCGCGCTTCAATGCCGCCAACACACCGAGAGAACCCCCAACGAGGAATGAAACCAAAGTCGTAAAAAGCGCAATACCTATAGTGTTACGAGCGCCATAGATGAGCCTTGAATAAAGATCTCGGCCAATTTGATCGGTGCCAAGAAAGCTGGTAGCGCTGGCGTGTTCATAGGCTTTGCCAATAACTTCATTCTCAGGAAAGGGTGCAAGCCATGGCGCAAAAATTGCGAAGAAGGCATATATCGCGATTACAATCATGCCAAACCAGGCACTGAGAGGTGCGGTTTTGAGATTGCGCGCAATACTTTCAAAAGTTGTGCGGCGGGCTTTAATTTGGCGAACGGGCGCTGAGGTGTTGGTCATTTTGGGTGCAACAATCTTGGGTTGGTAACGATGGAGATAATATCAGCCGACAAATTGAGCAGAATGTAAGTTGCAGCGAATATCAAGGCGCAGGCTTGAACCACCGGCATATCGCGGCTGGACACGGCATCCACCATCATTTGCCCAACGCCCGGATAAACAAACACCACCTCAACCACCACCACACCCACCACAAGATACGCAAGGTTAAAAGCGATAACGGTTGCAATTGGTGCCCAGGCATTAGGCAAGGCATGGCGAATGATCACTTGTGATTTTGAAACGCCTTTCAATTGCGCCATTTCAATATAAGGGCTGGCGAGAAGATTGATAATTGAAGCTCTGGTCATCCGCATCATGTGGGCGATGATCACCAGTGTCATTGTCAGTGCTGGTAATGAAGCCCTGCTCACATGTTCCCAAAATGGTGTAGTCTCGCTCACTGTTGAGAGTGTATAAAACCAGCGATGCTTCACGGCAAAAAAGAACATCAACAAATAGGCGATGAAAAATTCTGGCATGGCAATGGTGGTCAAGGTGAGTGAGTTGATAATCCGATCATACCAAGAATTTCGGTACAAGGCAGCGAGAACGCCGAGCAGCAAAGAGAGTGGCACTGCTATGATGGCCGCCATCGAAGCTAAGAAAAATGTGTTGTATAGGCGCGGTGCAATGATGGCAGAGACGCTGCGCTTTATTGTACCGGTTGTGCCTGAATAAGAATTGCCAAAATCGCCGCGCACTGCATTGGTGATCCATTCCACATAACGCACGGTTGCTGGTCGGTCGAGACCAAGCTCGTGGTTGAAGTTTTTTACAGTTTCAGGTGTGGCCCCTTGACCCAGAATGTTTTGGGCATAGCCACCTGGCAACATTTGCAGCGATGAGAAAATGATAATCGAAACAGCAAAAAGTGTGAGCAAGCCTAAGCCCAATCTTTGCAAAACGGTTTTTAAAACTGGATGCATTGCGCGATCTTCCCCGATTTCCCTCAAGCTCTATTGGCCCGTTAGACGAAAACCTAGCAGAGTGTTTGGCAAGAGTCCTAGTGAAAACGTCATAAAATAAAAAACCCCGCCAGTTTCCTGACGGGGTTCTTGTTACAAATCTGTGTGTGAAGCTTATGCCTTCCACCAACGCTCATACATGTAACCACCATCGTGGTCGAAGTCTGAGTTGAAGGTGTTGTGGCCAACGCCCGTGTTCAATGCGCCAACATAGTTGTTGTACATAAGAACAACTTGGCCGCCATCATCATGCACCAGCTGTTGTGCTTCACCATATTGAGCAGCACGTTTGGTGTCATCGGTTTCAGCACGCGCAGCAAGCAACAGCTCGTTGAAGCGTGGGTTCTTCCAATGTGTGTCATTCCATGCAGCATCAGCGGCAAGCGAGATTGACAAGAACATATCAGCCACCGGACGACCACCCC
Source organism: Hyphomicrobiales bacterium (assembly GCA_031385245.1). Taxonomy (GTDB): domain Bacteria; phylum Pseudomonadota; class Alphaproteobacteria; order Rhizobiales; family Aestuariivirgaceae; genus Aestuariivirga. The sequence goes on from JANNBH010000030.1 coordinate 13,269, forward strand.
AATAGCACAGGCACCATGGTTTCTTGAGCCATACGTTATCCCAATAGCTGTCGTTTGGTTCTTTGATCACGTTGATATTGATGCCGGCTTTCTTGGCTTGTTCGGCCATCAAAAGGGCCGCATCCACACCACCTGCAAAGGCTGCATCAGAAGCAGACAGATCAACTGTCTGGCCTTCCATGCCAGCCTTCTTCCACAATGCCTTTGCCTTGTCTGGATCATAAGAATAAACTGGAGCCGGGTTTGTGGCATATTTCATTGAGGCTGAAATCGGGTTGTCATTGCCTGGTGAACCATAACCGAACAGGATCTTGTCTACGAGTTCTTGACGGTTGATAGCCCATTTCAAGGCAGTGCGCGCATCGAGATTGTCAAAAGGCTTAGCATCAACATGCATTGGTGCAGTGTAATGCGCAAAACCAGACACATTATAAAGCTCTGTGTTTGGCGCACCCTTCAACATATCAATGGTTTTCAAGTCGGCGCGGTCAATAAAGTCTACTTCGCCAGCAAGGAAGGCGTTGGTGCGGGCGGCAACGTCAACAATCGACAACATTTCGATCGAATCGAAATATGTTGTGCCAAAATAGTTTTCGTTGCGTTCGCCCACCAGCTTCACTCCGGGCTCAAAGCTCTTGAGCTTGTATGGTCCTGCGCCAATACCAGCAGCAAAATCAATCTTGCCATCTTTCGAGGGATAGATTGAGAGATGATAATCTGACAGCAAGAACGGGAAATCGGCGTTTCCGCCGGTAAGTTCAAATATAACTGTGTCTGGACCATCAGCTTTAACTGAAGTTACCGACGAAAGAACTGACTTGGCTGGTGATTTTGAATCAGCACCAATGTGATAGTTGAGAGTGTTCACAACATCATCAGCAGTGAGTGAGCGGCCATCATGGAAGGTGATGCCCTTGCGGATTTTGAACATCCATTTTTGAGCGCCATTTGAAGGCTCAAAACTTTCAGCCACATGTGGCACGGCCACGTTCTTGTCACTTACCTGCACCAGTGGCGCGCCCATGACAGACTTACCAAAAGCGAATGTGAAGCCGTTTGACCAGGTTGCTGGATCAAGCGAGTCAGTGGTTTGGCCATGGCCAATACCAGCTTTGAAAGTGCCGCCTTTTTTTGCTTCAGCACGAGCGGCTGAGGCAAACATCAGCTGCGAAGCCGCAAGTGTCATGCCTGATGCCATGGTGAAGGCCATAAAATCGCGGCGGGACAGTCTGCCCTGGCCCACGGCTTTTTTGGCCATTGCTAGTTTATGTTCAAATTCGGTCATTATGTTTTCTCCTCTGGTGATCTGTATTTTTATTTTTTGGATAGAAATTAAGACGAAAGCGCATTCACTTATAGAGGATGCGGCAAGCTTGACATTTCATCCCCCGACTATTTTCTTTTTAATTGCGTCTGCTTACTGAGCAGAACTTATGGGTATGCTGGCACGAGGCCATGGTTCCGTCAATTCGTATTTCCGTGATGGGGTGGTGAATTGGTTGAACCAGTCAACAGGATTTTGCGTAGCAAGGCCGACACTTGAAACTTTGGAAAAACCGCCGCAATGTTGCATAAAACTAATAAGGTAATGCGTGGGGCGGGATGATGCGGGAAGGTATTCTAGGCCAAATGATTGTGAGCGTGGCCAAGCGCTTGCTTCCACCTCACTTCAAAGGTTCGCTCGAACTTACTTTGCCGTCTGGTCAGGTGATTTTGCTGGGTGGCCAGACTGCGGGCGAAAAAGCTGATCTTACATTGCGTAACTTCAAAGTTGTGTGGGCCAGCATACGCCGCGCTCAACTTGGCTTTTTTGAAAGTTATTTAGCTGGCGATATCGAGAGCCGCGACCCCACTGCGTTTTTCCGTTTCTATTTGCAAAATCGCGCCGGGCTTGATGATGCTTCGCGGTTTGTGTTTTTCGCTAGTCTCAAAGACAAGCTTTGGCATAAAAAGCGCGACAACAATAAAGATGGCGCAAAAGATAATATCGCTGCTCATTATGATTTAGGCAATGCGTTTTATAAGTTATGGCTGGATGATACGATGACTTATTCATCAGCCGTTTTTGATGGCAAAGCCAATAGTTTAGAAGCAGCCCAACGCCTCAAATATAAACGCGTGATGGAAGCTGCAGAAATTAAAAAAGGCTCAAAGGTTTTGGAAATTGGCTGTGGTTGGGGAGGCTTTGCCGAAGAAGCAGCCAAAGCTGGGGCATCGGTTCATGGCATTACCCTTTCTAATGAGCAATTGGCTTTTGCGAAAACGCGCATTGCGGCACTGGGCCTTCAAGACAAAGCTGACTTTCATTTTGAAGATTACCGCGACACCCAAGGCCTTTATGATGCTATTGCTTCTATTGAAATGATTGAAGCCGTGGGCGAAGCGCATTGGCCTGTTTATTTTAAAACACTGTTCAATCGCTTAAAGCCAGGTGGTGCTGCTGCGGTCCAGGGCATTACTATTTCTGAAGAAAATTATGAGTCCTATCGCGGCGGGGTTGATTTCATCCAACGCTATGTTTTTCCGGGTGGCATGTTGCTGACCAAAGATCTAATGCGGGAGCAAGCCCAAAAAGCAGGTTTGCTTTTGGAGAAATTTGATTGCTTCGGCAAAAGCTATGCGGAAACTTTGCGGCAATGGCGGGTGCGCTTTGAAGCAGCATGGCCCAAAATTATTCCACTGGGTTTTGATGAGCGTTTTCGCAAACTCTGGACACTCTATTTGTGTTATTGCGAAGCGGGCTTTGAAGAAGGCATCATCGACGTTGGCATTTATAAAATTCGCAAACCAGTATGAAGCCAAACGTTCGTATCTCTGACTTGCGCCAAGCCATAAGATGTGGGCAGGTTGATAAAGCGCTTGGCTTGGCCAGCAAAACATTTGGTCAAGCGGCGCTTGTGGAAGCTGCACTGCTTGTGCTTTTGCAGTTTCAACTTCCCGATATAACGAAACTGAATCTTGAAACCGAAGATGCTGCCACACGCGCGCGGGCGTTGATGCTGCAGGGCATCATGCTCAATCGCCAGCGTGATCCCTTGGGTGCATTGGCTAAATTCCAAGAGGCTCTTCAAGGTGCTGGCTCTGATGCCATTTTGAAAATAGATGTGTGGTTGGAAACCGCAAAGGCCTATGTGTGGCTGGGCAATTCTGGTGCTGCCATCGATCTGCTGTTACAGGCCTTAAGCTTAGCTACGCAAAAATCGTCACAGTTTCTGGTGTTCTGCCGCCTGAGCGATCTTTATGCTGAACTTGAGCGCTGGCAGATGGCCAGGCATTATATTGATTTAGCCAAGGCGGCGGCGACGGGCCTTCACGACAGCATTTATTATGTGCAGCTTTTAGAATGTGAAGCCCGTGTGGGCCTTGCCACCGCCGAGGATTTTTCCACAGCTCTAAGTACTTTGCAAAAGCGCGAAAAAAACTTACCAGCCTATTTGCAATTCCGTTTGCATGTGCTGCTGGTTGAAAAAGAACTGGCAGAACAGAAGATTTCTGCGGCCAACATTGCCCTTGCCAAGCTGCAAGCCCTGCCCTTGTGTGCAAGGCCTGACAGCTTTGAGAACACTGTCACGCAAGTTCTGTCAGCCCGGCTTGATCTTTTGCAAGAGAACCCAAAAGTTGCACTTTCAAAATTAGCCCTCGCGCGAGATTGGTTTGCCGATGAAGATTTGGCTGTGCGGCTCATTGATGCGCGCCTGCTGCTGGCCAAGGCTTATGTGTTAGACGGGCAAACCAACGCAGCTGCTGTCGAACTCAACACTGCGCGGGACTATTGCCAATCACGCGGGCTCAGTTTGCAGTTTGAAAAAATTGAAAACAGTTTTGCTGATTTCAATTTGACGCTTTATCCCGTTACAGAGTCAAACCGCTCATTATCTGGCAATTGGAAAAATCGGCAGGCTTATGTGATTTTGGAAAAACTAGGTGAAGGCGGGCAAGGCTCGGTGTTTCGTGCCTTTGATAATGCACGGCAAAAAGTTGTGGCGTTCAAAAAACTAAAGGCCAAAGGAGCAGCCAGCCTTGAAGCCCTTGCGCGTGAAGTGCGAAGCGCCAATGCCGCAGCCATTCCAAATGTGGCGCGGATGATCGCTTGTGGCACTGAAGAAGATGGCTCACTTTATATGGTGCAAGAATTTGTGAATGGAAAATCTTTGCGGGCTCTCATGCTGGCAGGTGAAAAACCCGCAGTGCTGTTGCAACATTTGGCTGCTGTGGCGCAGATTTTAAATGCCATTCACGCCAAGGGTGTTGTGCATGGTGATGTGAAGCCTGAAAATATATTAGTGACTGCCGAAGGCAAAACTGTTCTGGTGGATTTTGGTTTGGCGCGTGTTGCATCCCGCGATCGTGCGGCCCTCAGCGGAGCTACTGCCCACTATGCACCTCCCTCTTTGGCCGCTCAGTTCAGGTCGGCACAATGGCGCGATCAATTTGCTTTGGGCGTTATGTTGAATGAATGTGCAGGGCCACATAGCAAACTTGCGAGAAAACTGATGCGGCCCTTTGTGTGGCCATTTGCAAAAACGGATTATGCTGCTGATTGGGAGAAACTAGTTCGCTAATGGCAGAACCTGCAACCAATAATCTTCCCCTGCGGTACCGCTCACTGAGAACAAAACATCTTCTGTCGCTTCTACCTTAAACACGGCTGTGGGTGCAGCATCAAGATAGAGTGGTGATTGCAAAGATGTGCCGCCCGCTTGAACACGCAAAGCCAGTTTGCTTTTTCCAACTTTAGGCACGGCAAAGGCCACATAGGTTCCTGGCTTGGCGTTTGACCATGATGCGGTGGCTTCGCCCGTCATTGATCTTGTGCCTGTCAACGCAGTAAGGCCCGCCTTAGATTCAAACACGGGGGGAGCATCAAAACGCTCCAGTGAATTGCCGTCACGGTATGATTGCAGCAGCGCCCAGATTTGATTGCGCTTGGCTAAATATAAAGTTCCAGCACTCCAGGTGTTTTGCTCTGATGCCATTTTCTCGGCACTCCAGCCATCAGTCACATCAGCGATCAAATTTGCGCTTTGAGCATAAAATGTGCCAGAACCTGAGACTACTTTATCGCTTCCAAGTTTTTGAACTTCACCGCCACTGAACACGGCAATCACCTCACCTTGGTCATTCACAATGGGGCTGCCGCTGGCACCGCCAACAGCTTGAGCAGTGTGATAAATCAATTCGCCTGGGCTGCTACCTGCGACACCAAGAAAATCCGATGAGCCGCTCACATAGCCAATGCGAAACTGCTGAGCGTTTTGAGTGCTGGCATAAGCGGCTGGATAACCAACATAGGCCAGTGCTTGACCCACGGCCATGTGCTGCAAAGCTTCAGCATTGGCCACATTTAACGGGGAGGATAGTTTCGCCGAGCTTTCCACCATCAACATGGCCACATCAAAACTGCCCAGTGATTTGATCAGCGTATTGGTGCTGCGTTCCGTGTTGCTCATGGTTTGGCGGAACGCCAGATAAGCTGGATGCAAAATGGCATCCACCACTTTAATGGGCGTTTGTTGGCCATCAGGGGCAATCACCACAACAGTTTGGCCCGGCGTGGCATTGGTGAACAATGCTGCCACATGAGCATTGGTAACTAAGTTGTTGGCACCATAAACCCAAGCCGTGCCTTTGGCTTCTGGCGCTGAGCCATCATTGCTAAGTAAAGCGACTTGGTAAACCGAGCCTCTGATCTTATCATAGACTTCAGACCATTTGGCAGATGGGTTTTGAACTTGAGAGAATTTTTCTAAAAGCGATGAGGTCTCTGCAGCGAAAGCCAATTGCAATTGTTTTTGGGCATAGGCTTGATAGCCAATCACGCTGCCAAGAATAACTGCAATACCAAAACCCGCAGCAAGTGCATGGCGCAAATATTTTATGCCTTGCTGCACCGTGCCGCTGTCAGTTTTAAAATTGGCATCGGTGATATTACCATCGGCCATTTGCGAAATACTGATGGTGATTTTGGGGCCAGACTTTGCATCAACCAACCGCAATTCAGTTTTCGCCAGCAGCGCCACACTGCCCACAACACGTTCGCCATTCATAAAAACCGGATGTTCACGGTCAGTGACCAATTCATAGCTTCCTGCAGCAGGCCGCAAGGAAAAATGATTGCGGCCTAATCTTGTGTCCGAAGGTGAAAAGCGCACCTCGCTCTCCATGCTGCGGCCAAAGCGAATGATGCTTTGGTCCTCAACAAAGATGTGTTTTCCACTGCCCGCTACGTCACTCAACGATGAATCAAGCTGCACTGTGAGCATGGGCTCGGCCCTTAGTTATTGCTGATCGTGGATTTAATCCAATCGAGATAAAAATCCGTGCGCGTGTAAACACCAAAAAGTTTGGCCTCCGCACAGCCAATGCCCCATGACACAACGCCCACTTGGCGGTAACCTTTTGAGCTTGTGGGATCACGCGACACGAGTGGGCCGCCACTATCGCCTTGGCAGGAATCCTTGCCACCCACCTTTAAGCCCGCACAAAGCTGGCCATCAGGAACCGGAATGCCCCCGAGGTCAGCATAATTGGCGCGGCATTTTTCCAAGGGTTGAATGGGCACGTCTACTTCTTGCAGTTCATTTGGCGCTAAAACACTTTCATCAACATCAACACCTGGGTTGCTGCGCTTGAACTTATCAATATCATAGGTGTAACCCCAGCCTGTCACTGTGGCTTTGGTTCCCACCAATGAGTTAAAGAGTTCTGGCGTGCTCAAATCAACAGCAGCCGTGCCAGTGCCAAATTCAACGGGTTCAGCAAGCTTGATCAAAGCAATATCGTTGGCATGGGTGGAAGGATCATAGTCTGCGTGTGGAATAATTTGAGCTGTGTTCACGCGCGTGAGTTGATCAAGATTGTTGCCGCCATATCCAATAATGGCGCGATCGACAAACTGCTTTTCACCATTGTCTTCAAACACCACGCAATGTGCCGCTGTTAACACCCATTGCCGCGAGATTAAACTGCCGCCACACCCACCCTTTGCGTCTTGATCATTATAGAAAATTCGAATTTGCCACGGCCATTTATTTGCGTCAGCCGGCTTGCCGTTTACAATCATATCGGTGTCTGTCGTGCTTGCAGCATGTGCTGCTAATCCACCTGCCAACAGAGTAAGAGCGCAAGCGCCCACAAGTAAAGTCTTAAAGCCGTGCGCCGTCATTGCCGAATTCCTGTTTTGGGGGTTCAAAGCGATTCAGTCAGAACTATATGATAAAATTAGGAGATTTCAACCCACGTCTTTGCGGTTGAATTTCATCAGCACTTGGCCGTTAGCATTTTTTAAAATCAGCATGTTGGCATCCATTTCAACATGCTTGGCGCTTTCGAGTGTCGCCAAAAAATCATGTTCCTTGAGCATCACGTCGTGAGAGCAAGCCATACGTGTTGTGGCCAATGGATTGACTGAGATTTTCGAGTCTTTTTGGTTATAGGTTCCAAAGAACTGGTTGCAACCGGCATTACCACTGATCTGACTGGCCTTAAATTCCACCGATTGTTTGGAATTGTCACTGGAAACCCAATGACTGCCCGTTAACGAAACCACCACTGCCATAACTGCCTCAATCAATCCCATGTTCGTTCCCTCGTTTGTGTATAAACCTTCTAGGAATGAATGTCGTTCGCAGTTGGACGCAATCGAGACCGAATTGTGAATTGTTATTTTTAGAAACATTAGCTGTATAAGGTTCCAAGAAACGAGGCTGCTGTTTTAGTATGAGGATTTTCTATGCGCGTAAAATTGGCCGAAATTGGATCAGAACTGCCACTGCGCTATGCGGTGCCGTTTGTGGCCATTATATATGCAATAGGACTTTACGGGTTCTATCAAGTGTGTCCGGCGGGCAGCGAATGTGGGGCTGGCGAAGAGCCCTTCACATTTCTCAACAATGCGCTTCGCACGTTTGGTTTATTCTTCTCGCTTGCTGAACCAGGCCATGAGGCTTTGCGAAATGTGTGGTTGATGACGGCGCGTTGGATTGCGCCCGGCATAACGCTGTTCGCAATTTTCAGATTATTTGCTGATCGCCTTGTGGCATGGCGCAAGCGCTTGCAATTGAAGGGTCTGAAGGATCATCATTTGCTAGTGGGCTTAGGTGAATCAGCGCGACACCTGCTGGCATCATCCCACCCCATTGTTGTAATTGATCGCTTGGCCGAGGTTTTTGCGGGAACAAGTTTTGCTTCACCGAAATTCAGCATCACAGGTGACGGACGCGAGATCGGTGTTTTGAATGCTGCGCGGGTGGCCCATGCCCATTCCATGCTGATCATGGGTGGGTCTGATTCTGAAAATCTTGATATTGTTTCATGCGTTTCAAAATTGCGTGGGGCCACACAAGAAAAATTGCGGGTTGCAGTGCGCCTAAAGTCGGCAAGTTTGGTCACGCAACTGAATAAAGAAGATAGTTTTGTCGGCGCAGAAAACTTGGATGTGACCGCCTTCACACTGGACCAAATTGCAGCACGGGTGTTTTTAGCTGAGCATTCGCTTTCAGAAATGGCACACTTGCGCGCACTCACGCACATTCATCTCGTGATTTTTGGATGGAGCGATTTTGCTTCAGCGTCACTTTTGCAGTTCTTGCGGATTTCTCCCTATGCTGAACTGAGTGTGCCGCGCATGAGTATTGTGTGTCAAAACGCTTCTGAAGTTCTTCGACGCATACAACAACAGTTCCCAGCTTTGGCTGATCACAGCATTGCCTTGCTAAAGGCTTTTGATATTTCGGATGTGCCCACAGAGTTTCACCTTGCTGAGATTGAAAAGCCTGATCCGGTTACTGCGGTTCTGATTGCCCATGAAGAAGATGAAAAAAACGCAGTGGCAGCACTTTCCTTGCGGCAGCTCACCCACATATCAAACAGGTGGCTAGCACCAATTTTTGCAAGGTTGAAATCTTCAGCTGCCATTGAAACAATGATGAGCGAAAAATTTGGCGCGCAAATTGATCCGACTCACGAAATTATTGCGGTGGGACAAACTTCCAAGAGCATGTCGTTTGAAAATGTTTTTGGATTGCGAGATGATTTGGCTAAACATTTTCACGACGCTTACCTCCAAGATCATCCAAGCACATCGGCCGCCACGCAAGAATGGAATCGTCTGCCCGCCACCTACCGCAATGCCAATATCGCCGCCACTGATCATTCAGCAGCGCGGATTATGTCTGCTGGGTATGTGATTGCCGAAGATACACACATGCCGCATGGCAATTGGCAGATTGTGGAACACAGTTCTGAAATGGAAAAATTGGCTGAACTTATCCACAAGGCATGGGTGATTGATCGCAGGCTTGACGGTTGGCGGTTTGGCAAAACCCGTGACAATCAAAAACTGATCCACCCAAGCTTGAGACCATATGGCGAGTTGAGTGATGATGTGAAAGATTATGACCGCGCACAGATCAGGTTGCTGACAAAAGTTCTGCAACGTGGCGATAGGCCAACCACTGTGTTCAAAGATTGTATCGTCGCAGGGTTGGGGCATAATGCCTTGAGCGCAGCAGAAGTGGCAGATATTGGCACCGCGACCAACATAGCGATGGCTGGCATTGTTGCTGAGCATGTAACATTGGTCAGTCCGCTGGCCCCCGGTTCTGATAGCGTGATTATTGACGCCGCTTTGGATGTTCTAATATCCAAAAAAATTCCGTTCCGGCTTTTGGTTTTACATGCGTTGCCATGGACCACTGTGCGTGAGGAACATGTGAGCGCTCATAATGCTGATGCTGCTCTGCTTGATGCGGCGCGTTCAACGATTTTACAAAAGGCTGGAGCCGCTGCTCAGATTATTCACCTTGAACCTTCAGGGGTGAGTGATGAGGAGTGGGCCAAGAAGCCTGCTTTGCGTATTGCCGCTTATCGCAAGGCTAATCAGTGGATGCTGGAACGGGCGCAACATGTGCTGTGTCATTTGCGCGATGGCCAGAAAGCCTTGCCTGGGGGAACGGCGGAAGCTTTTGCACAGTTCAAAAAAACCTCTGCAAAAATCCACCGCGTTTAGAATTGGAGCGGGCGATGGGACTCGAACCCACGACATTCTGCTTGGGAAGCAGATGTTCTACCACTGAACTACGCCCGCAGTCTTTTGAAGAGCGCATATGCTTATCACAAAAGTCTGCAACTTTTGCGGCATAGACGCTATGATCTATATTCTCCATTATAAGTTTTGAAATGCTTAGAAAGTTTCAAACCTTGCTTTTGATAATTGCTACCCACTTGGCCGTAAACCTTTTCAGGCGCGGCAGTGAGTGGCTCATAAACCAAGCGCCCAATAATTTGGCCATCTTCCAATATAAACGGCACCTCATGGCTTCGCACTTCAAGAACGGCCCGCGCCCCTTCGCCATGGCCCGATGAATGGCCAAAGCCTGGATCAAAGAAGCCCGCATAATGCACACGGAATTCGCCAACCAACGGATTGAACGGCACCATTTCAGCCGCATGTGAGGGTGGAATTCGCACAGCTTCTTTAGAGGCTAGGATGTAAAATTGATCGGGATCTAAAATCAGTGAGCCCTTTTGCCAAATTGGCTCCCAATAATCGAGAACGTTCAAAGCTGCCTTCTTATCAACATCCACCAAAGCCGAATGGCGCTTGGCGCGGAAACCCACTGGGTTAGTGCCATCCCCGCCGGAGAGATCTACGGTGAGAGCAAGGCCACCATCGATATTTACATCGCCAGAGGCAATCAGCGGCTCACGCGCATTAAGCTCATGGATGAGCGCGTCAGTGGCAAGGGACTGCCCCGCACGGAAACGAATTTGTGAAAGTCTCGACCCTTCACGAGCCAGAATCGAAAATGTGCGTGGGCTGATTTCAGCATAGAGCGGGCCTTCATAGGCCTCTGGCACCTTGTCGAATTCTTGCGCGTAATCGGTAATCACCCGCGTGAAAATATCGAGCCTGCCGGTGGAGCTTTTCGGGTTGGCCGCAGCAGAAATGCCCTTTGGTAATTTCAAGCTTTCTTGCAGCGGCACAATATAAACGCAGCCAGTTTCCAGAACGGCACCTTCGGTTAAGCTCATTTCATGCAACACGATGTCTTTGAGCTTATCAGAGACTTTGCGGTTGGGGCCGGGTAAAAAGGAAGCGCGCACGCGATAAGCCACATTGCCCAGCCGCAAATCTAAGCTGGCGGGTTGGACTTGATCGGCATCAAGTGGACGGACAAGTTTAATTTCGCCAGCCTGACAAAAATCGGCGATCTGGCGGGCTGGCAAAATGCCGTGAATTTGAGTTTGAGACATGGCCCCTTTTGGCTGAAAAATCGCAGCTAACGCAAGCCTGAATTTTGACAGTGGAAAACTGCGGAAAATCGCTTAGATTAGAGTTATGTATGAACAGACCACCCGCCACATTCGGATTGTTGTGCGCCCGCAGTTTTTGGAAAATCAGTCCCAGCCTGATCAAGGAAAATTTGTCTGGGCCTATACCATTACACTGGAAAATCTGAGCGGCGACACCGTGCAGCTGTTAACGCGGCACTGGATCATCACCGACGGTATTGGCCACAAACAGGAAGTGAAAGGTGATGGCGTGATTGGGGAACAACCCACTCTTCGCCCTGGCGATAGTTTTCAATATACTTCCGGCTGCCCGCTTGCCACGCCATCAGGTGTGATGAGCGGAAGTTATGGGATGGTGGATGAACGCGGCCATATTTTTGATGTGGTGATTCCAGCGTTTTCGTTGGATAGTCCTTATGATGTTCATAGTGTGAATTGATTGTCGCTTGAATTTTTGAAATCCCTCCCCATCTCATCTCCGTCGGGAGGATTCTCACATGATTTTTATTCTTAATGTCCTTTGGTTCATTTTAGGTGGCTTTTTGGCTGGGCTAGGTTGGATTTTGGCTGGCCTGATTATGGCGGTCACAATTATTGGCCTGCCGTGGGCGCGTTCTTGCTTTATGATTGCACGCTATTCATTCTGGCCCTTTGGTTATGATCTTGTGTCACGCGACGAACTCAACGGACGCCATGATTTAGGCACCGGCACTCTCGGCACAATTGGCAATGTGATTTGGTTTGTGCTGGCTGGCTGGTGGTTGGCCGTGATGCATTTAACTGCAGCTGTGGCGCTGGCCATTTCCATCATCGGCATTCCCTTTGCGTGGGCGCATGTGAAACTGGCTTTGGCCTCATTGTTCCCAGTTGGGAAAACCGTAGTGGCCAATGATCGGCTTTGGCCTCAGGCCATCACGCAAAATCGGCTAACTTAAATTGATAAGGTGTGGAGCAAAACTCGCACACCACTTCAATTTTATCATCCTTCACCATATCGGCTCTGTCAGTGCTTGAGAAATTCTCAAGCATCGAGAACACAGCTTCTTGCGAACAGGTGCAATGGCGCGTGATGGGAATGGCTGGATAAACCGTCACACCATCTTCGTGGTACAAGCGGTAGAGAATTTCTTCTGCCGTTAAAGTGGGATCAAGCAATTCATGGTCCTCGATGGTGTCGAGCAAAACCCGCGCCTTCACCCAATTATCATCTTCATCCACTTCATGCAAAGAACCTTCGGGCGCATCGCCTTGCATTTCTGGTAAGGGCGAAGAGCCACCCTCGGCTGGCAAATGCTGCACGAGAATCGCACCTGCCCGCCAATGAGTTTGCTTTTCACCGCGCGACAAAAGAGGGCCAGCAGCTACACGAAGCCGCGTGGGGATTTGCTCTGATTGCTGAAAATAAGTGTGCGCGGCATCAGCTAAAGTGGAGTTGCCTAAGGGCACAATGCCTTGATAGCGCTCCATGTTTGTGCCCTGATCAACCGTCATGCCGAGAACGCCTTCACCGAGAAGTTGCTTTTGATCAGGCTTGGTAAGCTCATCAATGCGGGGCTGTGAATACTTGGCACACCCACGAACGCCACCAGGTGACACAAAATCTGCCACGATCATTTGCACCGGGCCCGTGGTTTTGGTTTGCACAATAAACTTGCCATCAAACTTCAAGGCACTGCCGAGCATGGCGGTGAGTGCCACGGATTCAGCAACGAGCCCTGACACGGATTCAGGATAATCATGGCGCGACAGAATATCATCAATCACGGCACCAAGGCGCACAATGCGACCGCGCACGCCAAGCGGTTTAACCGCAAAGGGAATAACCACATCGGCCATTAGAATTTTCCGAAACAGTTCAAGAGAATTGCTTTCTGTGCGTGCAAGCGATTCTCAGCTTCATCAAGCACCACGGAATGCTTGCCATCCATAATCTCGTCGGTCACTTCTTCGTTCCGATGTGCGGGCAGGCAATGCATGAACAGCGCATCCGGTGCTGCTAGCTTCATCAGTGCGGCATTCACTTGATAAGGCCGCAACAAGTTGTGGCGATTTTCATGGTCATCATCATGCATGGAAAGCCACGCATCAGTCACCACGCAATCAGCGTGAGTGACAGCCATTTCTGGTGACGTCAGCACTTCCACATCAGCTTTGTTCTGGGTTGCCCAATTCATAAATTCACTGCGCGGGCGCAGTGACTCTGGACTAGCAATTTTGAGCGACCCACCCAAAACGCCAACGGCTTCAATCCAAGAGGCACAGACATTATTGCCATCGCCAACCCAAGCTATACGTTTGCCGTCGATGGCGCCCTTATGTTCTTCCAGCGTGAGCACATCTGCCAGCACTTGCGTGGGGTGGGTGCGATTGGTGAGTCCATTGATCACAGGGATGGTAGCAGCGGCAGCAAATTCTAGCAGCGTGGCTTGCTCTTTGGCGCGCAGCATAATGCAATCAACATAACGCGAGACAACGCGCGCTGTATCAGCGATGGATTCACCCCTGCCCAATTGCATCTCAGCGCCGGTAATTGAGAACACCTCACCACCCAATTGCCTTATCGCCATTTCAAATGAAAAGCGCGTCCGCGTGGAGGGGCGTTCAAACACCAGCGCAATGGCTTTGCCTTTCAGCGGCAAATCTTGATCCGCAGTGCCTTTAGACAAATTGGTCCGAGCTTTTTTACGCTTTGCAGCGCCGTTTAACATGGCCCGCAATTGCGGCTTGGTGAAATCTTTCAAATCTAAAAAATGCGTCATGTTAGTTCTTTTCTAAAGCGAGGCAGGTCGCTTCAAGTTTGTTTACAGCTTCGGTCACGTCAGCATCGGTCACAATCAATGGCGGCAAGAGGCGCACTACATTATCGCCAGCGCCAATCACCAGAAGTTTTTCATCTAAGGCCGCTTTCTGAAATGCGGTGTTGGGCACTTTGCATTTAATGCCCATCATCAAGCCCGAGCCTCTAATTTCTTCAATCACCGAAGGGTGCTGATCTTTGAGGCGTTCCAATTTTTGTTTCAGGTTGATGGATTGGCGGAGCACATTATCGAGGAAGCCTTCTTCCAGCACCACATCCAACACAGCCGATCCCACGGCCGTTGCCAGTGGATTACCCCCGAAGGTGGAACCGTGGGTTCCAACCGTCATGCCTTGAGCGGCATTTTCGGTTGCTAAACATGCACCCAGCGGAAAGCCGCCGCCAATGCCTTTGGCCACAGCCATAATATCTGGGGTTACACCGGCCCATTCATGCGCGAAGAGTTTACCAGTGCGGCCCACGCCGCATTGAATCTCGTCGAACAGCAAAAGTATGCCATGTGTGTCGCAAAGTTCGCGCAAGTAGCGCAAATCTTGATGAGGCACAGGCCGGATGCCGCCTTCACCTTGCACAGGTTCAATCAAAATCCCAGCTGTCTGTGGGCCAATAGCAGCCTCTAAGGCTTGGCGTTCACCAAAGGGCACTTGGTCAAAACCAGGGGCTTTGGGGCCAAAGCCTTCGAGATATTTTTCTTGGCCACCTGCGGCAAGGGTTGCAATGGTGCGGCCATGGAATGCGCCTTCAAAGGTGATGATGTGAAAACGCTCGGGATGGCCTTTCACATAATGATATTTGCGCGCCATCTTAATCGTAAGTTCAATGGCTTCTGCGCCTGAGTTGCAGAAGAACACCGTGTCGGCAAAAGAATTTTCAATCAAACGCTTGGCCAGTTTTTCTTGGCCGGGCATGGCGTAGATGTTTGACGTGTGCCAGATTTTTTGGGCTTGGTCAGTCAGTGCTTGCACCAAATGCGGGTGAGCATGGCCGCAAGAGTTCACGGCAACACCTGCACCAAAGTCTAAATACTCCGCCCCTTCAGGCGTATAGACGCGCGCGCCAACACCACGCTCAAACGAAACCGCAGCGCGATTGTAAGTGGGCAGCACAGGTGCAATCATTTTGGCATCTCCAAAACTAAAAAGCGCCGATGGGTAATCGGCGCTGCTGTTAAAAACGCGATATAGTCAAGATGTTGACGCAGGTCAACGTGGGCTTCTCCACAGCTGAGTCAAAACACCGCATGGTTCGCTCAATAAAAGCGCTGTTAAGTCTTTGTTAACCATAAGTGTGGGGCGTTGGCGGCGTAAAATATGGGCATAACTTTTCAGCGATTCTTGAAAGTTAAGCACTGCCCATAGTAGTCAATAGTGAGCGAGCTACGAACTGTAGCGAATAAATTCAAGTATGCGTCAGAGTTTTGGCGCGGGTTGCGCCTCGCAACCTGTGAGGCAAGAAGGATTCAAAGATGAGCGATTTAGCAGCAGCCACCGAAAAGGCCCCATGGACCGAAGAGCGGGTTGAGCTTTTGAAAAAACTTTGGGCAGATGGTCTTAGCGCCAGCCAAATTGCGGGCCGCCTTGCCTTGGGTGTCACACGCAATGCGGTGATTGGCAAAGTTCACAGGCTTAATCTTTCAGGCCGGGCCACGCAGCCGCGCAACACAGCGCCACGCACGGCGCGTAAATCACCACGGGAACCATCAGCGCCCGGTCGTTCGCCTTCATTGCCAACAGCCGGTGCCAATGCCTTGAAGCCTTACGCGCATGTGGCCCCACGCCCGATGCCTTTGCCAGAACCAAAGCCATTGCGTTTGATCGATTCCGCTAAAGATGGCCGCATTACAATTTTGCACCTGACCGATAAAACCTGCAAATGGCCGATTGGTGACCCAAACAAAGAAGACTTCTGCTTCTGCGGCCACGGCCCACGTGATGGTTCACCCTATTGCGAATATCACGCCAGAATGGCCTATCAACCACCACAAAGCCGGATGCGCCGCACGGGGTGATCTTCTCCCGTCCGTTACAGCCAAGCAAAGACCCCTCACCCTCCCACGGCGCTCCTGCGACGTGGGAGGGTGAGGGGTCTTTGCTTGGCTCAGAATTCGCATTAGTCTTTTTCTTTTGGAAAATTCTGATGCAACTCGACCAAGGTATGCTCGCTTTCACTAAAGCACTCAGTGCCCAGACTCCACCAGAATTTAATGACTGGCCGCTCGACCGCCAGCGTGATGCATGGAATAAAGTTTGCGCGCAATTTCGAGCGCCGCGCCCGGCGGATATTGTGGTTTCGGATCTAGAAACTGACAGCGTGAAGTTTCGATTGTTTGTCCCTCACAATGCGACGCCTAAGACAGCAGTGCTTTACTTCCACGGTGGCGGTTGGGTTTTGGGTGGGCCGGAAACCCATGATGATATGTGTGCGGAGATGGCCGCTGGTGCGGACTGTGCTGTGGCTTTGGTGGATTATCGCTTGGCACCTGAACATCAGCACCCGGCACAATTGGAAGACTCCTTAAAAGTTTGGCGCTGGATGCGCGCACAGGGCTACGACCACATCCTTGCCGCTGGTGATAGTGCTGGTGGGCAAATGTCGGTGGCGCTGGCGCTCACTTTGAAAGAAATGGCACTACCGCAACTCATGGGGCTGGTTTTGATCTATCCGGTGTTGGGGGCAAATACTGAAACAGCTTCCTACATACGCAATGCCCGTGCGCCATGCCTCAACCGCGATGAGATGATATTTTATTTGGAAAGCTTTCTAGGCCTACGTGGTTCAGCAAATTGGAGCGACGAAAAGGCGGTGCCCAATTTGGCTTTAGATGCTTCAGGCTTGCCGCAGACATTTATCACCGTTGCGGCCCATGATCCGCTTTACGATGATGGATTGATCTTTGCGGAAAAATTAAAGGCCGCAGGTGTGGCTTATGCTGTGCGGGAAGAACCTGAGTTGGCGCACTCCTATATGCGGGCACGCAATGTTTCGGCTCCAGCAAAAAAAGGCTTCGACGCAATAGTCGAAGCCCTTCGCTCTCTGTCGCATTTATAAATTACATTACGGTAACTTCAGCACCGTGCTTCACGAAGTTATAGAGCTCGCTCACATCTTCATTGAGCATACGGATGCAGCCTGATGAGGCGGCTTTGCCGATAGACTTTGGTTCATTGGTGCCGTGAATGCGATAAATTGTTGAACCTAAATAGATAGCACGCGCACCTAATGGATTCTTTGGGCCACCTGCCATGAAGCTTGGCAAGTCTGGGCGGCGTTGCAACATTTCTGTTGGCGGGCGCCAATCTGGCCACTGGGTTTTGGCTGTTACTTTGTTAACACCCTTCCACTCAAAGCCTTTCTTGGCTGTGGCCACGCGGTACATCACAGCGCGGTCCATGCCCAGCACATAAAAGAGCTGATTGGTTTTGGTGTTGATGATGATGGATCCCGGTTTCTTGTCAGACACATAAATTACGGTTTTGCCGCGCTTGAAACTTGGTTGTTCCAATTCAACTTGGGCAGTTGGCGGGGCTGAGGCTGGCACGATAACGATGCCAGCAAAAGGCACCTTTTCAGCGGCAATAGCAGAAGATGAAATGAGGCCAGCAAAAATGATGGTTGCGGCGGCGGCGGATTTGAAAAAGCGGTTCATAATTTTGTTCCCTCTCTAAAAGCATTTGATGGTGCCTTTCTAGGAGAACCGCTCTGAACCAAGCCTGAGGGCTTCGTTTATCTGGCGTTCATTAAATACAATTGTTCACAAACCAGAAAACGGTTGGGCCAATCTGGCCCAGATTGATTTGAATCGTGCCGGAACATCAAATGAAATCAAGCAGATGCAGGTTTCATCGGAATCCACAATGGGTTGATGTTCAACATCTTCAGCCAAATCTGCAAGGTCGCCTCGGCTAAATTTTCCAAATTTGTCGCTGTAAGAGCCCTTCAAAACCAAGGTTAATTCCTCACCACCGTGAGCATGATCTGGCATGGCGCGGCCTTTTTCCAAAGCCAGTAATTTTAATTTGGCTTTGGAGCCTTTGGGCAGCGGCACATCATAAATGGCCACGCCGGGCAATTTGCGGTGCCACTTAATTTGGTCAAGCGAAGTCACGCCCAAGGCTCTGACCAAAACATCAGGCAACTCGTAAGAGTTTAAAGCAGTTCGGGCCTTCTTTGGGGCGGCAACTGGCAGACCATCGAGGCTTGCTAATGTGGCCTCACGCAATGTTTGCGACACTGCGACGGGGGCTTGTTCGGCAAGCACACCACCACCAATGGCTTCAGCTTTGTGCAGGCTTGCGCGGCATTGCGGGCACAGGGCCAAATGTGCGCTGATGACAATGGCATGGGCTTCGGCCAACGTGCCGGTGGCAAAGCTTATCAATGTGGCATCATCTAAATGATGTGCGATTGTCACGTCACAGTCTCCAATAATTTACGCATACGTTGGTAACCCAACCGCATTCGAGATTTAACAGTGCCCAAAGGAATGTTAAGTCTTTGAGCTATTTCACTTTGTGGTACGTCCTCGACGAAAGAAAGGATCAGTAATTCACGCTGTTCAACCGGAATTTGGGCCAAAGCTTTGGCCACATGGTTATCTTCTTGTGAACGGCCAAGATTTTCTTCTGCGCCTGATGTCTCATCAATTGCGTCGAAATCTTCCAAATCTGTATAGAGCTGCGATTTTTCACGGCGCAGGCGGTCAATGCCTAGGTTTCTTGCGATGGTGAATATCCACGTTGAAACTGAACCACGGTCGCTGGAAAACAAGGCAGCCTTGGTCCACACCGCGATCATGGCTTCTTGCACCAAATCTTCGGCCAACTCGGAGTTATAGCCTTTCCGCATCATAAAGCTTTTTACACGCGGGGCAAAATGATCAAACAATTCAGCAAAAGCTGAGCGGTCGCGTGACTGTGCAACGCGGTGCAACAAACTCGCATAGATGTCATTGCGCTGGCCGCTGGTGCGAGGGTCAGCCATGGTCACCAAGGGCATGAAGACAAAACTTTATCAATTTCCTAGGCCTTTAATACGGTTGTTCGGGCGATGTGGATCACTGCAGCTTGCGTTCAATTTTTTCATTGAACTCTTTGGTGAAGACTTGTTTCTTGCCTTCATAGGCTTCAATTTTTCCCCACACAATCCAATGGGTTTTGGTGGCGGTCAAGCGGCCATATGTTTCGGTGCGGGTTTCCCAAGTGCCGCGTTTACGGCCTTCAGTCCAATGCGTTTCCATTTTGGCGGATAGCGGATCATCTGGCATAATCGTATAGTTTTCGCGGCCGGCACCCCAGATGATCATACCATGGGGTTTGATTTCCTGTGTGCCAAAATCATCTATAATAGCCAATTTGGTTTCACCGGTTTTTGTATCCACTGTCACTTCGCGCTTGTTGGATGATTTCTTGATTTGCTTTTGAACTGCGGGCGATGCTGCTTCTGGTTCCGCAAACTTCACCTGCTTTTCAAGCTCCACTTTTTTGCGAATGGGCAAATGCAATTCGGATTTTGCAGTGTAAATAGTGAGTGCCACTGGTTCGGGGGCCGGCCACATCATTGGGAAATAAGATGTGGAAATAGACACACGCAATTTGTGGCCGCTTGGCACACGCCACGCGATGTCATCCATTTTAATTTTTACCACATAACGTTTGCCAGGTTCCAATGGCATTGGAACCTCGCGGCTGTCGCGCATACACAGGTTTTGCAAATGATAGGTGATGCGAGAAACTTCGCCGGAAGGCCAGACATCATTCAAGCGCACGGCCACATGAGCCACGGGCTTATCAACGGTGAACTCCAGCGTGATGGTGGGTTGGCCCACAATATCAATATCTTCAACCAAAGCTGGGCTATCAAAGGTGATCGATTGAGCATCATCCTTGGCTTGGTCACCTGGAAATTCGGGGCCCAACCAAATGATGCAATACTCGCCGCCATCAAAACCAGTGTTTTGCTTTGAGGTGATGGTGAATGATTTGTCGTCATTGGCGGCTGAAATGCCTTTTGAACTCAGTGCCCAAGTTTTTGTTTCCGTGTTGCCAAAGCCCCAATAGGCATCACCTATCCAGCGGCCTTTAATTTCTTCAGGGAATTTCCCTGGCTTATAGGCATCCATCACATAGACGCGGTAATCTTGTTCTTCATGCACCTTGGTGTTCACGTCTTTCAAATAATAGTCCCACCAGCGCAGCATTTCTTGCAAGAAGCCGATCTTGGGTTCGGGCACCGCGAAATGAGGATATTTATGGACCCAAGGCCCGATGATGGCTTTGCGCGGGCAACGAAGACCCCGCATCAGGCGTGGAACCGCATTTGAATAAGCATCATTCCACGCACCGACGACTAAGGTTGCTGCGGTGATGTTGCTGAAATTTTCACAAACGGAACCATGTTTCCAATAAGCATCGCGGTGCGGATGTTGCAGCCATGGGATCAACAAAAATGGTTCGTTCTTCAAACGCTCCGTCCACATTTTACGCCATTTATTGCCAACGATTTTTGGATCAGGTGAGCGTGATGAATAGGCCAGCATGGTTGCGGCCCAGCCGAGATTTTCATTCAGCAGCGTGCCGCCCTTATAATGAATATCATCTTCATAGCGATCATCGGTGGAGCAGATGGTGACAATGGCTTTGAGGGCTGGTGGCTGGCGGGCAGCAACTTGCAGCGCATTGAAACCACCCCAAGAAATGCCGAACATGCCCACCTTGCCGGAACACCATTTTTGTTTGGCCAGCCACGCGATGACTTCAATTGCGTCATCTTGCTCTTGCTTGGTGTATTCATCGGCCATCAGCCCGTCGCTGTCGCCATTGCCGCGCATATCGACACGGACCGAGGCATAGCCGTGGCCAGCGAGATAAGGATGGGTTAGCGCATCACGCACATGGGTGCCATCGCGCTTTCGATAAGGCAGATATTCAAGCAGAGCGGGCACTGGATTTTTTTCAGCGTCTACAGGCAAAAACATCCGCGCCGCCAGCTTCACGCCATCAGACATGGGTATCCAGAAATTTTCAACTTCCTTAGTTTTGCGTGGGAACTTTGTGACGGTTTTGATGGCCATGATGTGCTCTTGCTGGTTCACAGGCACTATGCCGCAAAAACCTTGATTGCCGCAATGATTGCTTGAAATGAAGCTGCGGCAGGTTGGCTCATATGGCGGGCGCGCAGAAATGAATGAACCAGCAAGGGCTCTTCGCGCACCATGGCTTTGCCTCCAGCGGCGAGCAGCTTTGCCGCATATTCGGTTGAGTCATCATGCAGCGGGTCATTTCCGGCTGCTACAATAAATGCGGGTGGAAGATTATTGAAATTCGTTTCGTTCAGGGGGGCCGCATATTTATGCCCGCCACCATGATAGGTCTCACGGTAATAAATTTCATCTTGTGTGGTCAGCCCGGGTGCATTTGCTTGATCAATGTAAGAACCATTGCTCATCTCACCACCAAGGCCCGGATAAATTAGAATTTGGGCAGCAACATGTGGTCCGTTTGCATCTCGCGATTTCAAGCAAAGTGCGGCAGTGAGATTTCCACCAGCACTGTCACCAGCCACAATGCATGGACCAATATAATCTAGCACTGCAAAACAATCAGCAAGGGCCGCCGGAAACGGATGTTCGGGAGCCAAGCGATATTCAACCGCTGTTACTTCAACTTCAGCAGCTTCGGCCAGTTCAGCACAAATATCATCATGACTATCAAGTCCTCCGAGTACATGGCCGCCACCATGGAGATAAAGCAATTTTGCCGTTGGAGATTTTGGCATATAGCGGCGACACGCAATTTCGCCGACTTTGAAATCAGTGACCGCAATTGAAGCGGGCCGTGGCTTTCTGAAATGCGCGCAGTATTTATTATAGAAATCACGCTGCTCGGCCATTGTGAAGTTCACAGCGTCAGCCGGATAGAATTCATCGCCTGCGATGAGAAATTCGCGGATACCGGGGTCTTGGAGTGCTGCGTATTTTTCGTTCAAATTTCTATACTCAAAGCTGCATTTCTAATCGCCTTGATGTTCGCCGTATAATCAGTGCCTTTGAAAACGCTGGAACCAGCCACCAAAACATTCGCACCAGCTTTGACTATTGCGCCTGCATTATCAACAGTCACTCCGCCATCAACTTCGATGTCGATATTACGGCCTGCCACCAGCGCTTTCGCTTGGCGGATTTTATCGAGCATGGCGGGGATGAAGCTTTGCCCACCGAAGCCGGGGTTCACTGTCATAATCAAAATGAGATCAAGGCGGTCGATCACATGTTCTAATACTGAAACAGGCGTTGCTGGATTTAAGGCCACGCCCACTTTTTTGCCCAAGCTTCTGATGGCTTGTAAAGAGCGATCCAGATGCGGGCCAGCTTCGGCGTGAACTGTAATGAGATCGGCACCAGCGGCGGCAAATTGTGTCAGATAAGGATCAGCCGGAGAAATCATTAAATGCACGTCGAAACATTTCGGTGTCACTTTGCGAATGCTCTGCATCACGGGTGCGCCAAAGGTGATGTTGGGCACGAAATGGCCATCCATTACATCAATGTGAATCCAATCGGCTCCAGCTTTATCGACAGCGATCACTTCATCACCGAGTTTAGAAAAATCGGCTGCGAGGATGGAGGGGGAAATAAGGAAGGGGCGCATTTTCATGCACCCCTTGTAGTTGGAAAAATCTCTGAGGTGAAGAGATTAGATCAATTTGCCCATGGCAACGGCAGTGTCGCTCATGCGGTTGGAGAAGCCCCACTCATTGTCATACCATGACAGAATGCGAACCAAGGTGCCTTCAACAACTTTGGTTTGGTCCATGTGGAATGTTGAAGAATGTGGATCATGGTTGAAGTCAATCGACACGTTCGGCGCCAATGTATAGCCCAAAATGCCCTTCAAGTGACCTTCAGAAGCAGCCTTAATAGCAGCATTGATTTCTTCAATTGTTGTGGCGCGTTTTGCAACGAACTTGAAATCAACCACTGACACGTTTGGTGTTGGCACGCGAATTGATGTGCCGTCCAAGCGGCCCTTCAATTCAGGAATAACCAGACCAATTGCCTTGGCAGCACCGGTTGATGTTGGGATCATCGACATGGCAGCAGCTCTGCCACGATACAAATCCTTGTGCATTGTATCCAAGGTCGGTTGATCGCCGGTGTAGGCGTGGATGGTGGTCATAAAGCCGTGGTCAATGCCAACGGCTTTGTGCAGCACGCTGACCACTGGGGCCAAGCAGTTGGTGGTGCAGGATGCATTTGAAACTACAACGTGATCAGCTTTAAGGTCTTGATGGTTCACGCCATAAACCACCGTGAAATCAGCGTTATCGCAAGGTGCTGATACGAGCACGCGCTTTGCGCCCGCTGTCAAATGCGCCGAGGCTTTATCTTTGGCAGTGAAAATGCCGGTGCATTCCAAAGCAATGTCCACACCCAATTCTTTCCAAGGCAAGTTAGCTGGATCGCGGTGGGCGGTTACTTTGAAAGTGTCTGAACCAATGTTGATGGCATCGCCGTTCACCTTCACTTCATGCGGGAACCGGCCATGAACTGAGTCAAAGCGCAACAAATGCGCGTTGGTTTCAACCGGGCCTAAATCATTGATGCCGACAATATCAATGTCCTTGCGGCCTGATTCATAAATCGCGCGCACAACATTGCGACCGATGCGGCCAAAGCCGTTAATTGCTACTCTTACCTTAGCCATGGAGAACTCCTCGTTGATGACTTTTGAATTCGTGAAGGGGCTTATACCGAATTTATTGCAACGCGAAAGTCAAAAATGAGGTGCGCCCCTCAAAATGTTAAAATGGGTGCGGTGTTGCGCCACAAGATGATTTTGGGAAGTCTCACATAAGATGTCTATATGAGCGACCATGAACTGAGATTTGTCTTAAACAACGAACTGCATGGGCGGCCAGGGCTGCCTGTGAAAGCGCCAGCCCGTGTCACCCATCTGGCTTACACAGTGACGGCGACGGATACTGACCCCTTGGTTCATGTTTCGCAGCTTTTTCAAAAATTTGAAAAACCAGTGCCGGACGCTGGTGCGGTTCATCATTCGGGGCAGATTGCCAATGGGCTATTCAAGTTTGAGCGCCACGGCGAGTTTTACCGGATCAGTGTGACTGTTGAAGGAAAGCAAGCAGGCGGCGAAGCGATTTCAAATTTGCCTGCTGATTGGGTGGCAGGCCTTCCTGGCAAAAGACTGGTGGCCATTCACACCCATATTTTGAGCAAGGCCAACAAAGTGCCAAGCGCTGCCGACCTTCTTGATATATTTGGCCATGATGAGCTCGCCTGCTCTGCCGTGAACCAAGGGCAAGCCCTAGTGTGGACCGATTTTCGTATTGCCGCTGACGGTTATAGCCGGATGATTGTGCATGATAAGGGCCTGTCGCCGATGCGGCTGGGTCGACTGACGCGGCGCTTACATGAACTTGAAACGTATCGCATGATGGCGCTGCTGGCTTTTCCGTTGGCGCGGCAATTGCAGCAGAGATTAGGGCCTTTGGAAAATTCATTGTCGGCTACAATCTCCGACATGCTTTCAGCCAAAGGTGCTGAAGAAGATGGAAAATTACTGGCGGAGCTCAGCACCATTGCGCGCGATGTGGAGGAACTTTCCAATCGTTCAAGCTATCGCTTTGCGGCGGCGCGCGCTTACGGAACTTTGGTGGCCAAGCGCATTGCCGAATTGGGCGAAGAACGCGTGATGAGTTATCAGCGGCTTGGTGTGTTTTTGGATCGGCGCTTTAGTCCTGCCCTTGCCACTTGCGCTGCGGTGGCCGATCGCATTTCAGGATTGGCTTTGCGTAGTGAGCGGGCCAGCAATCTTTTGCGAACACGGGTTGATATAGCCTTGGAAGGCCAGAACCAGCAATTGCTGCGCTCGATGGAGGCCAGCTCGCGCCAACAATTGACACTGCAACAAACTGTTGAGGGCCTCTCGGTTGTGGCGATCAGTTATTATGCCATCAGCATTTTTGCCAAGGTGGTGGAAGAAAGTGCCGCTTATGTGCCATGGATGAATGGCGAGCTTGTGAAGCTCGCTTCCATTCCGATTATACTCGTGGGCGTGTGGTTGGGGCTTCGTCGATTACGCAAGCGTTTGGCTTAATAAAATCATAGTCATCCCGACGAAAGTCGGGACCCAGACTTCCAGTAAACCCGAACTCGTGTTACTGGGTCCCGTCTTTCGACGGGATGACAAAATAGAAATAGTTTTAAACCTTCGTCCATTTCCCATTTTTGGCCGATGATTTTACACAAGCCTCAATGAAGGTCATGCCCGCAACACCATCTTCAATGCCGGGAAAATCAACGTCTTTGTCAACTTTCTTGCCAGCCCGTTTGGCTTCGATGGCTCTGGCAACTTCGGTATAGATATTGGCAAATCCTTCGAGATAACCTTCGGGGTGGCCCGATGGAACGCGTGTGACGCGCGCTGCCGCTGGGCCAGAGCCAGCACCGCCACGGGTGATGAGACGCTTGGGCTCACCAAAGGGCGTCACCCACAAATAATTTGGATCCGCTTGGGTCCATTCCAAGCCGCCCTTTGTGCCATAAATACGAAGCTTCAAACCATTCTCATGGCCGGGAGCCACTTGGCTGGCCCAGATATGGCCTTTGGCTCCGCCTTTGAAGCGCAACATGGCCGAAACGTTATCATCCAGCTTGCGGCCTTTCACGAAAGATGTGAGGTCGGCAGAGAGTTCTTGCAATGTGAGGCCTGAAACATAAGTGGCTAACTGATAAGTGTGGGTGCCAATATCGCCCACGCAACCGCCCGCACCTGAGCGCTTAGGATCAGTGCGCCATGCCGCTTGCTTCTGACCAGATTTTTCCAAATCCGTTGTCAGCCAATCCTGCGGATATTCGCCTTGCACCAAGCGAATTTCACCCAACTCACCCGCAGCCACCATAGCTTTGGCTTGGCGGATCATCGGGTAGCCGGAATAATTATGAGTGAGAGCGAAAATTACATTCTTGTTTTTCGCGAGAAGTTTTTCGAGTGCGAGTGCTTCTTTGAGATTGAGCGACAATGGCTTATCGCAGATCACATGAATGCCCGCTTCGATGAAAGCTTTGGCGGCCGGAAAATGCATGTGGTTCGGTGTGACGATCGAGACAACTTCGATACCATCAGCCCGCTTGGCTTCTGCCTTGGCCATGGTTTTGAAATCCGTGTAGCAGCGGTCTTCGACAAGTCCTAGTTCAGCGCCGGAAGCTTTGGCGCGGGCTGCGTCCGATGAAAGTGCGCCTGCCACCAATTCATATTTATCATCAATGCGTGCGGCGATGCGGTGGACCGCACCAATAAATGCACCCTGCCCGCCCCCCACCATGCCATAACGAATACGGCCAGTGTTCTTAGAAGTTTTGCTGCCAGTGATTGCCATTTTTATATCCCCAACATGCGCTTGATTTGCGCTGAGTTATCGACTGCACCGCCGGCAAAATCATCAAAGGCTTTGCCTGTGGTTTGGATGAGATGTGATGCAATAAATGGCGCACCTTCGGCGGCCCCTTGATCAGATGATTTCAGGCAGCATTCCCATTCCAGCACGGCCCATGAGTTGTAATCATATTGGGCGAGCTTGGAGAAGATGGCACTGAAATCAACTTGACCATCGCCCAATGAGCGGAAGCGGCCAGCGCGCTTTACCCAAGGTTGGAAGCCGGAGTAAACACCTTGGCGGCCAGTTGGATTAAACTCGGCATCCTTCACATGATAAGCGCAGATGCGCTCGTGATAAATGTCGATGAAATCTAAATAATCAAGTTGCTGCAAAACAAAATGCGAAGGATCATAGTTGATCTGGCAACGCTTGTGACCTTTAAGACGGTCTAAGAACATCTCAAACGTAATGCCGTCCATCACATCTTCGCCGGGGTGAATTTCAAAGCCCACATCAACGCCATTTTCATCCATCACATTGAGCAATGGTTTCCAACGTTTCGCAAGCTCATCAAAGCCTGCTTCGATCATCCCAGCAGGGCGTGGCGGCCATGAATAGAGATAAGGCCAGCACAGAGCGCCCGTGAAAGATACGTGGCTTGTGAGGCCCAAATGTTTGGAAGCTTTGGCTGCCATCTTCACTTGCTCACAAGCCCAAGCCTGACGGGCCTTTGGATTGCCGCGCACTTCAGGCGGTGCAAAGGCATCAAAGGCTTCGTCATAAACCGGGTTCACAGCAACAAGCTGGCCCTGAAGATGCGAAGAAAGTTCGGTGATCTCTATGCCATATTTGCGGGCGGTACCTGCCAGTTCATCACAATAGGTTTTGGATTCGGCGGCCTTCTTCAAATCCATCATGCGGCCATCCCACGTTGGAACTTGCACGCCTTTATAACCCAGTGACGCTGCCCATTTGCAAATAGAGTCAAACGAATTGAATGGAGCTGCATCGCCCGCAAATTGCGCCAGAAATATCGCTGGGCCTTTAATGTTTCCTGCCATAATTTATCTCCGAAATTAAACGTTGTTGAGCAAGCCTTCGATATATTCTTGGCGGCCTGAAACGGGTTGTGGTTCTATGCCTTCTTTAAGCACACGCGCGGCGATGCCATCAAGGGTGGCACCCTTTTCGAGCATGGCACTGTTTTGTGGGCTAGACCATTTGGCATAACGCTTATCAACAACGGCGGCCACTTTGCCATCGGTGATAATTTTTGCGGCATTCAATAGCCCACGCGCACATGCGTCCATGGATGTGACATGACCATGCAACAGATCATCTGCATCAATTGATTGCCTGCGGATTTTTGCATCAAAGTTCATGCCGCCTGTGGTGAAGCCACCAGCCTTGATCACTTCCAGCATCATCAAAGTAAGTTCAGGAACATTCATTGCAAACTGGTCAGTATCCCAGCCCACTTGATAACCGCCCCGGTTCAAATCTAATGAACCGAAAACGCCAAGCGATGAAGCCAAAGCAATTTCATGCTCGAACGTGTGGCCCGCCAAAATGGCGTGGTTTTGTTCGATGTTCATTTTCACATCGTTTTCGAGACCGTAAGATTTGAGAAGGCCATAGATGGATGCTACATCATAATCATATTGATGGGTTGATGGTTCCTTGGGCTTTGGCTCAATGAGGATGGGGCCTTTGAAACCAATCTTGTGTTTGTACTCCACCACCAGTGACAAGAAGCGGCCGGCTTGTTTCAGCTCTTGGCCAATTTTCGTGTTGATGAGTGATTCATAACCTTCGCGGCCGCCCCACATCACATAGTTTTCACCACCGAGATCATGGGTCACGTCGAGTGCGTGTTTCACTTGGGCAGCACAATAGGCAAACACATCTGGGTCTGGGTTGGTGGCGGCACCCGCCATGAAGCGGCGGTTGGAGAACATATTGGCGGTGCCCCAGAGCAGCTTCTTATTATCGGCAGCCATTTTCTTTTCGAGAATTTTGGCAATGGCGGTAACGTTGGCGTTGAACTCTTTCAGCGAGTTGCCTTCAGGCGCTATATCAAGATCATGGAAGGTGAAATAATCAATATCGAGCAGGCGCAGAGTTTCAAACAGAATTTCAGTTTTGGTGCGGGCTGCGGCCATCGGGTCAGCATCATGGTGCCATGGGCGGTTAAATGTTTCGCCACCGAAGGGGTCGCCACCGGGCCAACATAATGTATGCCAATAGCACACGGCAAAACGCAAATGTTCGCGCATGGTTTTGCCGAGAACTTTTTGTGTCGGATTATACCAGCGGTAAGCGAGATCGTTTGAAGTATTCGGACCTTCATATTTAATGGGTTCCGAAATTGAATAAAATTTAGACATGTTAAATTCCTTTAATCGCTGGATAAATTTTTGTGTAACGTTGATAGGCCGCTTCATAAGCGGCCCTAGATTTTGCATCTGGCAGAATGGTTTTGGCAATTTTTGGCTTTGTGCAAACTGAATTGTATGAAGCACCTGTTGCTGCAATCAGGCCCATGCGGGCTGCACCAAAGGCTCCACCCACTTCACCCGAAGCTGGAAGATCGACTGGCACACCTAAAACTGTGGCAATGATTTTGAGCCACAATTCAGATTTGGTGCCGCCACCCACGGCCATCACACGCTTCACCGTGGAGCCCGCAGCTTTCAAGGCTTCGAGTGAATCGCGGAAAGCAAAGGCCACGCCATCTAACACGGCATGGGTCATAACTTTTGGATCAGTGTCATGGCCAAGGCCAAGTATCGCACCACGGATTTGGGAATCGCCCACTGGGGTGCGTTCGCCCGAAAGATAGGGCAGGAACAGCGCTTCTGAAGGCCCTGATAACTTGGTGCCCAGCGCCTTGGTGAGCTGCGGGGCTGGAGTTTTTAAAACGCCCGCCAACCATTCAAGGCTGTCTGTTGCTGAAAGAATAACGCCCATCTGGTGCCATTTGCCAAAGGCTGCATGGCAGAAGGCGTGAACGGCTTTGCCAGCGTTTGGGCTGTAGCGATCATTGGACACAAACATCACACCCGATGTACCGATTGAAATAAAAGCATCCCCATCATTAACCGCGCCAATGCCCATGGCCGAAGCGGCATTATCGCCGCCACCGCCAGCAACCACTGGCCGCAATGGCATTCCCCACGCTTTTGCCAAGGCGCTTGAAATTTGGCCCGTGGCATCTGTGCCTTCATAAAGTTTTGGCATTTGATCAATGTGCATATGGGTGGCCTTCAACATAGCCTCAGACCAG
Source organism: Hyphomicrobiales bacterium (assembly GCA_031385245.1). Classification (GTDB taxonomy): domain Bacteria; phylum Pseudomonadota; class Alphaproteobacteria; order Rhizobiales; family Aestuariivirgaceae; genus Aestuariivirga. Next base: position 43,064 of record JANNBH010000030.1, read on the forward strand.
TCACGTTTTTCAACATCCAGCCAATATGTGCCAGCGCTGTCAGACATGTCAGAAGCATAATCGCCGGTCATGCGAAAACGTAAATAATCTTTCGGCAGCAACACTTTAGCAACCTTGTCAAAGATCTTCGGCTCATGCTTTTTAACCCAGAGTAATTTGGGTGCTGTGAAGCCTGCCAGAGGAATGTTTCCGGTAATGTCCATCGCGCGGGGTTCGGCGGCCAGAATATCTTGGCACTCGGCAAAGCTTCGCGCATCATTCCATAAAATGCAGGGTCGTAAAACTTTTCCAGCGGCGTCAAGCAAGGTTGCACCATGCTGCTGGCCAGAAAGGCCAATACCAGCCACTTGGGCCACGGCTTTTGGCTTTAATTTACGCAATTGCTGCACCACAGCATTGGTGGCTTTCCACCAATGTTCAGGGTTTTGCTCCGACCAGCCATGCTGCGGGCGCGACACTTTTAGGGGTGATGATGCCATGGCAATAATTTTTTGTTTGCCATCGATCAATACGCCTTTAACGGAAGACGTTCCGAAATCCAGTCCGAGATACATGTGCTGCCTCAATTGTCTGATATAACAATGCCATCATTTATTGGCCCCGCCAAGATGGTTAGGTGCCAAAACACCGATTTATTTTGAGCGTCGAACTAAATAGGCGTTATTCGGCCAATGCGGCCTTAATAATATGGTGGGCAATGGCATAGGGGTGCGAGGCGGTTAAGCCATCTGGGTGCTTATTTTCCAGCATTGCTTGCACTTCATCGCGCTCAAACCATCTGGCGGTTTCAAGCTCCTTGGGATCAATCACAATATCTGTGGTTT
>JANNBH010000056.1:0-36552 GCA_031385245.1 Hyphomicrobiales bacterium
AATTCATCCGTAGACGGAGCATCTTTTTTGCCTTCAAAAGCAATACTCGTAAGCATCACATGCGTGGCATCGTCAATCTCAAAAATTGGCCCACCTGCCAGCGAGATCAGCTTGGTGCGGCCATAAACCCCTTGCAAATGCACTGTGCCATTTATTTTTAATCCAGCAGTGGCAAATGTTCCTGCTGGCAATTGCACCACAGAACCATCCTCAATTGCTTTGTCAATTAAGGGCTGCAAGTTATTGATAGAAATTGCTTTTGCGGGATGAAAAGCCGCCATTAAAGCAGCACCTGATAACAAACTTCGACGAGCAATAATCATATTGGCACACTCCAAACTGAAGTGATGCAATAAGCCTGCCGTCGCTCAAACTAACCAATCCTTCGAGGCTCGCAAAGGCGAGCACCTCAGGATGAGGACATAGTTTTCCCTCATGCTGAGGTGCGCGGCACGCGCCTCGAAGCATCATCCAGTACTATTTTTTCAAAACCAACTTCAATTTATGCTCGCCAACATCTGCAATCATACCCATCATTTCTTCAGGCGGCGTGTGTGGCTTCAAGAAACAATCATCTTTAACAAATGTAACGATGGGCTTGGCTGCCGCATTTCTTTTTATAAGGTCGCAGGCCAATGGGTGAAAATAAATTTCAGCCGCGTCTACCTCCATAAAACTATAGGCGTAAGCTTTATCTTCTTCGCTGAACTGCGCCACCCACCATGGACCATCTAGCTGCACAAACAAAATTTGCGTCTCTTTATTTTTATCGATCAACTCATAATGTTTTCCAACAGCCACTAATTTAATATCAGCACCATCCGTGGTCCATTTACCATTATTCAATTCATAGCTTTGATAGGTGCCACCAGTCTTGCCCAAAAGCGACCCGCCGTCTGCTTCGACAAAATTAGGAGTTTCCGATTGCAATATGCACCCCCCTAAAAGCAGGGCCAAAGTGAGCATGAGAATTTTTTTCATGTGTAACTTCTAATTTGGCTTCTGGGCATAACCAAGGCGTGAACGCAGCTGCTCCAACACATCCAAAGCTGCTTGTGAAATAACTGTGCCGGGTGGAAACACCGCAGCTGCCCCCATCGCTAAAAGTTTGGCCACATCATCTGGTGGAATAACCCCGCCGACAACAATTAAAATATCATCGCGCCCCGCAGCATGAAGCGCAGCTTTCAATTCCGGCATATGTGAGAGATGCCCCGCCGCAAGTGATGAAAGCCCCACCACATGCACATTGTCTTTTGCTGCTTGAACAGCCACTTCCTGTGCCGTAGCAAACAAATCACCCACTTTCACATCAAAGCCAATATCACCAAAACCTGATGCGATAACCTTCTGCCCGCGATCATGGCCATCTTGACCAATTTTTGCCACCAGCAAACTGGGAACACGACCATCAACTTCAGCAAACGCCAAAGCTGCCTGTTGCGCTTCATAAAACTTCGCATCATGCTTCTGCGCCTCGCGGAAGATATTTTTAATCACGGAGGTTTTAGCAACATGCCGTGACCACTGTTTTTCAAGCGTTGAGGACATTTCACCAACTGTGGCACCAGCCCGCGCCGCAGCAACAGCACCCGTCAAAAGATTGCCGTGGCCAGTTCTTGCAATTTCGCTGAGAGCAAAAAGTTGCGCGGTCACATTCACAGCATTCCGTGATGCCTTCAACATTTTGAGCTTTTCAATTTGCGCCGCCCGCACCGCAGAATTATCAACCTTCCGCACATCTAAGGGTTGCTCACCTTCCACTTGAAACACATTCACCCCCACCACAATTTGCGCCCCACTATCAATGCGGGCTTGGGTGCGGGCGGCCGCTTCTTCAATGCGCTGTTTCGGCAAACCAATTTCAATCGCCTTTGCCATGCCACCTAAATTTTCAATCTCGGCTAAATGCAAGCGCGCCCTTGCCATCAAATCATCAGTCAATTGCTCTATAAAATAGGAACCACCCCAGGGGTCCACCACATCACAAGTGCCTGCTTCTTTTTGCAAGAACATCTGTGTGTCTCGTGCAATGCGGGCGGAAAAATCTGTCGGCAGAGCCAACGCCTCATCAAGTGAATTGGTATGCAGAGATTGCGTGCCGCCTTGCGTGGCCGCCATCGCTTCAATCATCGTGCGGGTTACATTGTTGAAAACATCTTGTGCAGCAAGGCTCCAGCCACTCGTCTGGCAATGCGTCCGCAGCATGGATGAGCGTGCCTCACGCGGTGAAAATTGCACCATCAACTCAGCCCATAAAACCCGTGCAGCCCGAAGCTTGGCAACCTCCATAAAAAAATTCATGCCAATGCCAAAGAAAAATGAAAGCCGTGGCGCAAAGGCATCAACACTCAAGCCGCCTGAAATTCCGGCGCGCACATATTCAAGTCCATCGGCCAGCGTGTAGGCTAACTCCAGATCAGCTGAAGCCCCTGCTTCTTGCATGTGATACCCCGAAATTGAAATTGAATTAAATTTCGGCATATGTTCAGCGGTGTATTTAAATATATCCGAAACAATTCGCATCGATTGCGCTGGCGGATAGATATAAGTGTTCCGCACCATAAATTCTTTCAGAATATCGTTCTGAATGGTGCCAGATAATTTTGAAGGTGGCACGCCGTGTTCCTCAGCGGCCACAATATACAAAGCCATGATCGGCAGCACCGCGCCATTCATGGTCATCGAAACACTCATGGCATCCAGTGGAATGCCATCAAAAAGTTGGCGCATATCCAAAATGGAATCAACCGCCACCCCCGCCATGCCCACATCACCCGCCACGCGCGGATGGTCAGAGTCATAGCCACGATGCGTTGCCAAATCGAATGCGATAGAAAGCCCCTTTTGGCCCGCAGCTAAATTGCGTTTGTAAAACGCGTTTGAATCTTCAGCTGTTGAGAACCCAGCATATTGCCGGATGGTCCAAGGCTGAGCCGTGTACATGCTGGGATAGGGCCCACGAAGGTAAGGCGCAACACCTGCTTGTGCATCAGGCACTTTTCGTTCAGCATAAAAATTCTCAATCTCAATACCTTCAGGCGTTTTCCAACTCATGCTTGAAAACGCTCCCACGTTGCATCACAAATCTGGCGTGTAAGATACTCCACATATCCAGCCCCAGCTGCGGCATCGGACACTTCACCCAAATGCGATTCCTTCAGTAAAATGTTTTGAATGTTGCGTGCCATGCGCCGCTCAAAACCACCCGCCGAACTAAATGGCAAAATTGAAATCGAATCCGCGCCGCCAAGCCCCGCTCCAAAACACGCCGCAACACAAGCCAGCATATAATGCTCATGATCATTCCCAGTTGGGGCGGCCACCTCACCATGTATGTTTATTGCAATGCCAGGCAAAAGCCGCTCTGCCAAAATTCGTATCGCACGAAACTTTGCTAAGGTAGCAAACATAGTATGATCAGCGATCAGCCGCACCGAAACACCAGTTCCATATTCAGAAATGATACGGAGAATTTGCGCCAAGTCATCAGATCGTGTTTCAAAAAACGGCCCAGCAAAACCAAGCTTCGCCAACTCATCCGCAAACGTAACAGTGCTGACACCAAAACTAATATCCAACCGCGCCGGATCAATTGGCTGCCGCGCAATCATTTCAACCAAGGCCCGCGCGCCCACATCGCCCACTTCATTGCGAATGCTGAATGTATGCAAAGGTAAATCGCGCAATGCTTCAACACTCGCAACAGACGTCAACACCAAGCCATCAGCACCGCCTGCAAGCTCCGCATTGGCGATTTCAGCATCAGCACTGTTCAACACACTGAAAATTTTCCACGGGCCGTGGCTCGCCCGCAAGGCCCGTGGTCCCGCTTCACTTTGATAGATAATTTGACGATCAGATGTCATGCTTAATTTTGCCATTCAATTCTCTGATGCATTGATTTAAAGCAGATTCACGAACAATCAATACGGGGGGTTTCACCATGGCCGAAGACACTATATTTCTGGGCAAAAGCGATAAACCACAAGTGCTTTATCTGCCAATGGCCAACCGCCATGGATTAGTAACCGGCGCCACCGGCACTGGCAAAACCGTAACTTTGCAAATCATGGCCGAAGCTTTCTCCAATATGGGCGTTCCGGTTTTTGCAGCAGACATTAAGGGCGATCTTTCTGGCATTTCGCAAAAAGGCAAAGACATTGATTTTCTGGTGGAGCGCGCCAAGCTTGTGGGCCTCAAGCCTTATGAGCATGAAGCCTTCCCCACAATTTTTTGGGATGTGTTTGGCGAACAAGGCCACCCTATCCGCACTACGGTCACTGAAATGGGCCCACTGTTGCTGTCACGCTTGATGGGCCTCAGCGATGCCCAAGAGGGCGCATTAAACATAGCCTTCAAACTTGCTGATCAAGAAGGCCTGGCTCTTCTCGATCTCAAAGATCTGCGGGCCTTGCTCAAAGACTTGGCCGACCGTGGAAAAGAAATCACCACGGAATATGGCAATGTGGCAGCCCCCACTATCGGGGCCATTCAGCGGCAGCTTGTGGTGATTGAAGAACAGGGCGGCGATAAGTTCTTTGGCGAGCCCGCTTTAGACATTAAAGATTTCATGCGAACCACGCGTGATGGCAAAGGTTACATAAACATCATCGCCGCTGATAAGTTGGTGTCGTCTCCACAGCTTTATGCCACGTTCCTCTTGTGGCTCATGTCTGAACTCTTCCAAGAAATGCCCGAAGTGGGTGATCTTGATAAACCAAAACTGGTGTTCTTTTTTGATGAAGCTCATTTGCTGTTTGCTGAAGCGCCCGCCGGTCTTCTGCAAAAAGTGGAGCAAACTGTAAAGCTCATCCGCTCCAAAGGTGTGGGCATTTATTTTGTGACGCAGAACCCATTGGATATTCCTGATAGTGTTTTGTCCCAACTTGGCAACCGCGTGCAACATGCCTTGCGCGCTTATACACCGCGCGATCAGAAGGCTGTGAAAGTGGCGGCCACCACATTCCGCCCCAATCCAAAATTCAGCACAGAAACTGCCATCACCGAATTGGGCAAGGGCGAGGCCTTAGTGTCAGTGCTAGATCTCAAAGGCGTGCCCACCATGGTGGAGCGCACATTTATCAGGCCGCCTTCAGGCCAGCTTGGCCCAGTAACGCCCGCTCAACGCCAAGCCACAATTGCTGATTCACCTGTTGCTGGTAAATATGAAACGGCGATCGACCGAGAGTCAGCTTATGAGAAGCTGCACAAAAAAGCCGCCGCCAATGCTGAAGTGCAACAGCAAGCCGCGCAAGATAAAGCTGATGCAAAAGCCGCACGGGCAGCCCCACGTGAGCGCGAATCTGCCACTGATAAGTTTGTGAAAAGTGTTGCAGTCTCAGTTGGCCGTCAAGTGGCTCGCTCCATCGGCACTGCCTTGGTGCGCGGCATATTGGGTGGCCTAACCCGGCGTTAGATTTTGCCAATCACAAAACCGTGCATGGCTTTGTGTGTCGTCACATCTTATGATTTCGGAGCAGGAGTGTCCTATGCAAAAGATTCTGTTCGCTGTAGTTTTTTCAATTTTATTAAATTTCGGCACCGTGGTTGCAAAGGCCGAAACCGCAATTTTTGCGGGCGGATGTTTTTGGTGCGTTGAATCTGATTTTGATAGCATAAAGGGAGTGCTCAAAACCACATCGGGTTATGCGGGCGGCAGCATATCAAACCCTACTTATAAAAACCATGAAGGCAACCAAGAAGCAGTGAAGATTGAGTTTGATCCAACCATTATTTCTTATGATAAATTGGTGTCGTATTTTCTGAGAACAATTGATGTGACGGATGCTGGCGGTCAATTTTGTGATCGTGGAAAACCTTATACCTCAGTAATTTTTTCCAAAGGTGCTGAACAGAAGGCCATTGCCGAAAAAGCGGTGAAGGCGGCCGAGGCAGAACTGGGGCTTAGAATTGTAACGCCAGTTGTGTCTGCCTCAAGTTTCAGTGCTGCCGAAGCCTATCACCAGAATTATCACCTGGGCCAAAATCGCGTGGTCACGAGATTTGGCTGGATCAAACAAGCCGAAGCCTATCAGCGTTACCGCGAAGCCTGCGGCCGTGATGCACGGGTGAAAAAAATCTGGGGCGCTGCGGCCTATCCCACCATCAACTAAATAATCTCATCCTCATCTGGAATGGCATGGGCTTGCGCGCGGGCCTTGGTGTTCACACGGGCCACATGAAACAGCGCATCACCTCGGTTCACTATTGGCAGATTGGTGCGGCCAATAATAATGCCGTCCTCCTCAGCAACCACAGCCACCTGCGATGTGCCTAACGCATCAGAAATAACCCCCACAGGTTCGTTGATGCCAACCCGGTCGCCAATGCGCCGCACCGAATGCAAAATGCCACCTTCAGGTGCGCGCAGCCAAGCACTCGCCGCTGAATGCACTGAGGCCATATGCGGCAAAATGCTGGGCGCTGAATTGATCATGCCCAACATTTTCATCACGCGCAGAGTGCCCTTAACCCCGGCGTCAATCGCCGCTTCATCAAAGCGTAGCGCTTCGCCACCTTCATAAAGCAAAACTTTCACGCCGCGTTCTTTGGCACTTTGGCGCAAGCTGCCATCGCGCAATTTTGAGGTGAGAATAACCGGCGGCGCAAATGCTTCTGCCAGTTCAAGCAAATCCTTATCTGCTGGAGCAATGCGAATTTGTGGCAAGTTTGAACGGTGTAAGGCAGCCGTATGAAAATCAATTCCGAACTGCGAACGCATCACCACTTCGCTGAAAAACAAATCAGCCAGCAAACTGGCCAGCGACCCACGATCAGACCCCGGAAAAGAACGATTCAAATCGCGTCTATCCGGCATATAGCGCGAATGGGTGAGAAAACCGAAGCTGTTCACAATGGGCACGGCCAGCAACGTGCCGGAAAGATTTTCCAGTTCGCGTGCCGCTAAAATGCGCCGGATAATTTCCACACCCAAAATTTCATCGCCATGCACCACACCGGAGAGAAAAAGCACTGGCCCCGGCTTTGCGCCATGCACCACATGCACCGGCAAATTTAACCTTGTGCTATTGGCCAGCACCGAAACTTCAAGCTCCACCGACTCGCGTGTACCAGAGATAATTTTCTGGCCGCCAATTTCAAACGGCTTCATCCGCGCCCCCGGGTTTTGGTTTTGCCGGGCTTTGCATTTTTTTCCAAAAATTCAATAATGGTTTTTGCCACATCTTTGGTTGAAGCTTTTTCAATGCCCTCTAAGCCGGGTGATGAGTTTACCTCCATCACCACCGGTCCGCGTTTGGATCGCAGCAAATCCACGCCCGCCACATTCAGCCCCATGCTTTGTGCTGCTTTAAGAGCCGTGGCTTTTTCGGCGGCTGTCAGTGACGTCATAATCGCTGTGCCACCGCGATGTAAGTTTGAGCGAAACTCACCCTTGGGTCCGGCGCGTTCCATGGCGGCCACAATTTTGCGGCCCACAATAAAAGCCCGCACATCGCGGCCTTCAGCCTCCTGTACAAATTCTTGCACGAGGATATTGATGTCGGCTCCGCGAAACGCTTCGATTACAGACTTCGCAGAGTTATGGGTTTCCCCCAACACCACACCAATGCCTTGCGTGCCTTCCAAAAGCTTGATCACCACGGGCGCACCGCCCACCAGATTTAAAATTTCCTCAGTGCGGTTTGCCTCACTGGCAAAAGCTGTCACCGGCAAGCCCACCCCATCGCGCGCCAAAATTTGTAAAGACCGCAGCTTATCGCGCGAACGACCAATGGCCACTGACTCGTTGAGCGGATAAACTCCCATCATTTCAAATTGGCGCAAAACCGCAAGGCCATAAAATGTGTGCGAGGCAGCAATGCGTGGGATCACCGCATCAAAGCCTTCAAGTTTCTCGCCCATGTAACGAAGCTCGGGCTTGCGCGATGTGATGTTCATATAGCAGCGTAAATAATCAATCGGCACAATCTCGTGTCCGCGTCCAACCGCCGTTTCCATGATGCGCTGGTGCGAATAAAGTTTTTGATTGCGCGTGAGCAAAGCGATTTTCATTTTATCTTTTTCTTTCTGCGCGACAGTATAAACGATCGCGCCGGGTGTACAACAAACCGCCCCTTAAGCGCCTCTCGTCCCAGCAACATTGGAACTCCCATGTCTGTTCGGTTGGTCAAGGTAATCTCTATCGACAAGCGATGAATTCCAACCTGAATTAATGTCTCAACAATGGGTCTTAACTCACTGATCCCATTGGAGCTTTTAACACGTTTTAATCCAACAAGTTGAACTCTATGGCTGGCCCCTTCCAAAGTGAAGGAAACATACTTTCCGCTCACGCGTATATTGTCAGCGTGCAAAGCAGCAGTGCGCGCACCCGTATCAATTTTAGCAATGAGCAGCACGCCATCATATTCAGGCAAACAAACATCCTCGCGCCAACCAATGAGCGGAGTGGGGTAGAGTGTGGGGCGAGTTAAAACCATCACTACTCAATAGCCTTTGAAATCATTGCAATACAGAGGAAGAATTAGAACAAAAAAAGAACATGACAAGAATGATCACTTGAGTCATAGTATAGGACATGAACTCTATTTCAGGAAATAAAGCACTTAACGCCAGCACTGAACTGCGCTGGCTTTATATTGATTTTAACAGCTATTTTGCCAGTGTGGAGCAGCAGCTTCAGCCACGATTACGCGGCAAGCCAGTGGCGGTGATGCCCGTTGCCACAGAATCCACCTGTGCCATTGCCGCCAGCTATGAAGCGAAAGCTTATGGTGTAAAAACTGGCACTCCCATTTGGGAAGCAAAAAAGCTGTGCCCCGGTATTATTTGTGTGCTGGCCCAGCACGAGCGCTATGTGGAATATCATCACCGCATTTTGAAGGAGGTCGATAATCACATTCCCATAACAATGGTTTGCTCCATTGATGAAGTGGCCTGCCAATTGATGAAAAATGAAATGTCGATTATTCGCATCACCGAGATTGCAGCCTCAATAAAACGCGGCCTAGCAAAAAATGTGGGAGACTATATCCGCTGTTCTATTGGAGTGGCTGCCAATCGTTATCTGGCGAAAGTTGCAACTGATTTACAAAAACCAGATGGCCTCACAATCCTCGGTCCACAAGATTTGCCGCAACGTTTGTTTGAACTGAAATTGCGTGATCTCCCAGGCATTGGCTATAACATTGAGCGCCGTTTAATAGCCAAAGGAATTACGGACATGCAGGCATTGTGGGCTCTTGATGCACAACGCATGCGTAAATTTTGGGGTAGTGTCTGGGGTGAAAAAATGTGGTACCTTTTGCGCGGTGTTGAATTTCCAGAAGAGGAAACCACACGGCGCAGCATCGGTCACAGCCATGTTCTCGCACCTGAACTGCGCGCACCAGAAAAAGCCCAATATGTAGCACGCCGCTTAACTCTAAAGGCCACAAGCCGTATGCGGCGCATGGGCTATTATGCCAGCGCCCTTTCACTATCCATTCGTGTTGAACATGGCCTACGTCTGAGTGCTGAGATGCGCTGTTACCGGGCACAGGATTCAATAAGCTTTATAAATCTGATGAATACATTATGGGCAGGCTTTATGCGCGAAGCGCACGGTGCAGCCATAAAAAAAGTATCGGTAACACTGCATCATTTAATTCCAGCATCTGATTTACAAGCAGAATTATTTGAGGTGCTGCCTGATATAGATTTGCTGAAACGCCAGAAGGCAGATAAAATTTCTCAAGCATTAGATAAAATCAACCATCGCTTTGGTCGCGATTCTGTGTTGCTTGGCATGTTGCCATCTCAAGGTAAAAGTTTTTCAGGCACAAAAATTGCCTTCACGCGGATTCCTGATATGGATGAATTTTTAGAGTAACGTGTTCTGAGCGAATTCTAGGAGACGGAATTTCTCATCTTGTCCGTCTTAGGTTGAACTGAGGAGTTACATATGAACCTATCTCGCCGCACAATTTTATTTGCCAGCGCAGCCGCAGCTGGTGTTGTTGCTGTTTCCACCACGTTTCTCAGCAAGCTAGGTGGCCCAGCGCGACGCACATTAACGGCGCTTGAAAAAAGCACCTGCGCCATAACAGTAGAAGCCGTTGAAGGTCCCTATTGGGTTTCGGGCATGGCCGAAGTGGCAGATGGCAACATCAATTTCACCAAGCTTGAAGGTTCACCCATCGAAATCACCGGCCATGTTTACGATGGGCTGGATTCCTCAAAGCCAATTGCCAATGCTGAAGTTGAAATTTGGCACGCTGATAATTCCGGCAATTATCATCCCAATGGCAATGGCGCGCTTACCAATTACAAAACCGAAGAATTGGCCTTGCGTGGTTTTGTAAAAACCGATGCCACTGGCGCTTACCGCATTTCCACAATTTTCCCGGGAGAATACTCAGGCCGTGTGCGCCACTATCATTTCAAAATCAGAGCGGCAGGAAAATCAGAACTGACAACGCAATTGATTTTTCCAGCCCGTGCAGGCGACACTCTCACTTTTGATACTGATGACATTGCCGAAGGCCTGCCCAACTGTCAGCAATTAACGCTGGACGAAACCACAAGCCCGGCCAAGGCCAGTTTCGATTTCAGGCTTTAGAACTTTGTAATCACACTAATGCCTTTGGTGGCGAAACTATCCATCGCCGCCAAGGCAGCGGGCGCTTCATCCAATCCAATCCGTGCGCCAATAAGTTTTTGTGGGTGCAATGTGCCAGCTTCGATCATGTTCATCATCGCACCATAGCGAAAAGCCTGCATTCCATGGCTGCCGCGAATTTCCAACTCATGTGAAATCACCCGCGCCATCGGCACGCGTGCATTCGCATCATCACCCAGCATAAGCCCCACCTGCACATGCCGCCCGCGTTTTCGCAAATTGAGAATGGAATTAAAGCTAGTTGTGGCATGGCCCAATGCATCAAGCGAAAGATGAGCACCGCCCCCCGTGGCATCACGCACCGCTTCCGCCACATTAGAAACTTGGGTGGCATTGATGAGAACTGAAGCCCCAAGTTCGCGCGCCAAGGCCAGCTTCTCATCCGTCATATCAACAGCCACCACTTGAGCACCCAGTGAAGCGGCAATCATAATGGCCGATAAGCCAACGCCACCGCAGCCATGCACTGCAACCCATTCTCCTGGGCGGCAGCGGCCTTGATCAACCACAGCGCGAAATGACGTTATAAATCGGCAGCCCAAACTGGCCGCGGTTTCAAAAGCCATGCTCTCAGGCAGGCGCACCAAATTGCCATCGGCATAATCCAGCGCCACATATTCAGCGAACGATCCCCAAGCCGTAAATCCCGGTTGATATTGATGATCGCAAATATGCTGGTGTCCTGATTGGCATTCGCCGCAATGGCCGCAGCCCGCAGCAAAGGGCACGGTCACGCGGTCTCCAGCTTTCCAATTGCGAACTTCGTGCCCAACAGCGACAACAGTGCCCGCCAATTCATGCCCCGGCACATGCGGCAATTTTATATCCGCATCATGGCCCATCCATCCATGCCAATCACTGCGGCACAGGCCAGAAGCTTCAACCTTTACCACAACGCCAGTAGGCGAAGGGCTGGGATCAGGCACAGTTGCAATCACTGGCAGCTGTTGAAATTGTTCAAAGTAAACTGCGCGCATCACGTCACACTTTCTGTTTGCTCAGCATCGTAATGCCAACACAGCCCATGATGCACAGTGCGGCCCCGAACCACAAAGCACCATGAATGCCATAAGCCCAACCAATTGCGCCAAACAGCAGCGCCGCCGCAGCGCGTGACAGCAAACTGGTGACTGAAAGCAAGGAGCTGCCAAGTCCCGGGTGATCTGGCAAAAGCTCTTGCGCGAATGTGAGATGCTGCGTCAGCAAAACAGCATTGCCTGCGGCATTCAAAACCGCAAGACCATAAAGTGGTGCCGTCGAATGAATTAAGGTGAGCGAAACCAAAAAGCCTGCATGAATAATTCCGCCAGCAACGATCACCTGCCACAAAGGAAAGCGCCGAACCGCAGCGCCAACACCCAACATTAAAGGCATTTCAAGAAAAGCCACCAAGCCTGCAATCACACCCAGTTGCGTCATCGAGCCACCAAGCTCATGGGCAATAATCAGCGGAAACGCTGACATAATAAGCGGGTGCGGGCAATTGACCAAAGCAAGTGCAGAAAGGCGCATCATCCGCCCGCCTTGCAAAACCAATCCCATTGCCTCGCGCAAGTTGGCGGCGGCCGAACCTGCCGAGGTGGATGTGCCAGCTATATTTGGTCCAACGCGCCAATAGAAAATCATACACAAAACAAAGGCCAATGCCCCAATCACAAACCCATCAGAGGGCCTGCCCGAATAGGCAATGAACGCCCCAACAATGGCCGGAACCACAATCCAAGACAGTGCATAAAAACTTCGCACTGCTGAGTTTACAGACGCTGCTTGGCTGGCATCTAGTTCATTGGCAACGCTGCGAACAGTGGCAAACAGCATGGAATAGGCACTGCTTGAAAATGGATAAACCAACAACATGCAAACGAGAAACGTGATGAGGTTGGGCCAAATGGCAAAGGCGCTAAAACCAAAAGCGCCTGCCGTAAGGCACCACAAAATAGAAGTTTTGCGGTTACGCGAAATGTCTGAGAGATAGCCCAGCGCCAAGCCACCCACTGTGCCAAATAAACCTACAAGAAAAATCAGTAGCCCAAATTGCCGCTCATTCATGCCAAGTTGTTGTGTGGCAATAAGTGATTGATAAGGAATCGTGGAGGCATAGGTGAACCCCAGCAGCACCAAAGCTATTGCAACAACTCGAATGCGGGCGTCACCAAAAAATAATTGAATAGCCTGCCACATAGGAATGCCCCAACCTCAAAGAAATAAGGCTCTAGCAGATTCTGCTAGAGCCTCTCAAAATAAATTGTAGAGCGTTACGCCTTAGCGTGCATCTGCTCCACATAGTCCCAGTTCACCAAATTATCCACAAACGCTTCCAGATATTTTTGGCGGGCGTTGCGGTAATCGATGTAATAGCTGTGTTCCCACACATCGCAGCCGAGGATTGGCGAAGCACCATGCATCAATGGGTTTTCGCCATTTGGCGTTTTCATAATCACCAGCTTGCCACCCTTGACGGCAATCCAAGCCCAGCCGGAACCAAATTGCGTCATGCCAGCTTGCACGAAATCTGCACGCATTTTGTCATAACCACCAAGATCAGCATCAACAGCCGCTTGCAATTTTGCCGGCAAGCTTTTGCCGCCGCCATTTGGCTTCATCCAATTCCAGAAATGGTTGTGGTTATAATGTTGTCCCACATTGTTGATCAGGCCTTGGGCCTTATCTGCGAAAGCCACTTTGCAAATATCTTCAACTGAAGCGGCGGCCAGTGGCGAATCCTTCAGTAAATTATTGCCATTGGTCACATAAGCCATGTGGTGCTTGTCGTGGTGAAACTCCAAAGTTTCTTTCGACATATAGGGGCCTAAGGCATCATAGGCATAAGGCAGTGCAGGAAGTTCGAGGGCCATCTTTTTTTCTCCAAGTGGGTTGAAGCCCTATGTAAGCGTTCGAATGCGAGAGTGCAACAAATCACACTCTCGCACCCGATAGTTTTTACATGCCGCGAATAACGCCTTGGCAAATGATCATTACCACCAGAGAGGCAAGCCAATAGCCAGCATCAACCAATCGAGCATAACTTGATTTGCCGCTGAATGTGCTTCCTGAAAATTGCAACACTGTGAACGCAACAGTTGCCAAAATAACCGTATAGAGCGCATTGTTATTGGCAGTAACCCCAACAAACCAGCTCATTAGCAACAGGCCCAAAGCTTGTGAACCCATTGCTCCCATCGGCATGGCACCCGCACTGTCCATCTTAATTCCAGAACCTTCCGCCCATTTGGTTCCAAACAGTTTTGGCCCATACCACAGCCAGCCCAGCAAGAATGAAAGAACCGCCCCAGCCAAAACCGCAAGCCAGCTTACCCCAATCGTAACTTCACCCATAATATCCTCCCACGTTAAAGTTAAACGGAGGGAACTATAGCGCTGATTATTAAGCATACCAGCCGATTATATATTGCATTGCAATATATATTGTGCAGTGCAGCATTATATGTTATGCGCCGCCTATTAGCAAATAGGGGACTTACAATGCAAACTCTCAAAATCGAATCCGAAGAAACAATCCGCAGCTTGGCCCATGGTTTCTGGGAAGCTGAAGGCAAGCCCGAAGGTCGTGCCGAACTGCATTGGCAGCGTGCCCTTGAAACCATCAGCACGCCCACCGTTGCAGTTAAAGCCAAAAAAGCGCCAGCCAAAGCAGCAAAGAAAAACTAAAGCAAAATGGCGGAGCCCAAATCTGGGCCCCGCCACTTAACCATCCACAAACACTCAACTTAAGAATGTGTAGCAGGCCCTGATCGGAAGAGTGGGTCCTTGGGGAGGAGATCCGATCGAGCGCCCTAACAAATCAATTTTCATTGCTCGGCTGGAAACCATTTTGTTCTGAATCCATTAAAAACCTATTAAACCAAAAATTGTATTTTTAAGTATAATTTAGTTAAGGTTGTAAAATAGGCATTGCAAGAACGGCCAGGGCAAAACTCGCGAGTGTTAGTAGAACGCATGCTATCACCACTGCGTAAACCACCATTCTTTTTCCGGTCAATGCCGCAAGCGGCACAAATTGCGTGGCGTGCAATCCAATAAAATGCGCCACGCGCAAATCGCCGCCCGTGGTTGACCAATGGAAAAATGCCAGCCCACTGGCGTCAGTTTGATCGCCACCAATCCAATGGCTTGTGTGGCTGGAAAGATAAGCGCCAGCAATGGTGCCCAGCACCGCCCCCACCATCAAGCCGAGACCAGCAGCTTCTTTTATAACTCCGCCAGCCCGTTCGCGCCAAACCTGCCAGCCAATATAGGCGCTGGAGGTGGTGAGTGAGACTGCACCCAACCCCATCAATGGATACATGATGGCAGCAAAGGTGCTTGCCACATTGAAATGCGAGGCTTCACCGCGCGAAGCCCTAAAAATCATATAAGCCATTTCAAACCAAGCTGCGCCAACCATAATCAGGGAGGCAATTTCAATGCCGCGTGATCGGCGTGACAGAAGCGAAATCGCCCAAGCCACTGTGAGTATGTGGATCGCCAGCGAGAGAAAAAATTTCGCCGGTTTCTCCCAAACGCTCACCCCGTAAATCAACCGATCATCCACCAGCGGCAGCGCAAAGCAAATTACCATACCTACAAGCATCGCAACCGCCGACCACCAGAGCAGGGGCGAACCGCGTTTGGCTGAGCTTAAAAAATTAGTAAGCGCAAATTCTTGTTTCATGCTGCCGCACTCACTTTGCGAAAGGCCAGACGCGTGAATTGAAAGCCGATATAGCCAATGGGTCCAAACATGAAGGTGAGCGGTAACAGCACGACCAAGCTAAGGTGCGGCAAACCTTCTTCAATCACCTGCTTGGAAATATGCGCGCCGACGAAAAGATCAAAAGCCAAATAATGAATCCAGCCAGCAAGGGCCGCCCAAGGAAACGTGAAGAGCTTTTGCACATTGGCCAGCGAATCGAACCCGCCTTCCGCCTTGGTCCAGAAAAACAGGATCAAGCAGCAATAAGCTATGGACAACGTGGCGGGCCAAACTTGCCCTGCAATCACATCGCGCCACAGCGGTTTTTTCAGAATAATTGCTTCTGCCAGCACCAACCAGCCTAAAACTGCAATCACGTTCGCCAATTGAAATATAAATTCAGGTGACAAGGCATCCTCCATCTTTACGGTGTAAACATATAACGCATATTAATCTGACAACGTCAAGATATATATTGACGTTGTAAAGATTGTTCGAGTCGGCTAACCCACTAGTATGGCACCCAAACCCTATCACCATGGTGATTTGCGCGAACAGCTTCTGCTCGCCGGAGAATCAGCACTTGCTGAAATGCCAGCTGATCAAGTGTCCTTGCGTGAAATTGCCAGACGGGCAGGGGTTTCCCACGCCGCACCCAAGCACCACTTCGCCACCATGGGTGATCTATTGGGCGAAATTGCCGCCAGAGGATTTCAAAGATTCGTGGCCGCCCTCGATGAAGCTTCGCATCAAACTTCCACGCAAACTCCTGAAGGTCGCATGATGGCAATGGGCTGGGCCTATCTGCGCTTTGCTGAAGCCAACCCCGCCATCTATGGCTTGATGTTCGGCAAACGCGATAGCACCGCGATCACTCCAAACATGGTGCAATCATCTTTGGCGGCTTGGTCGCAACTCGAGAATGCAGTGGCCGCCATCATTGGCAGAAGTCATTCGAGCATAGGCGCACTTCATGTGTGGTCATCCGTACACGGATTATCACTGTTGAAAGCCGAGCGCCGCATATCCCCGCACATGCCGCTGCACGCTGCCGAAGAAACCATTTTGCGAATGATGATTGCTGGGTTGAAAGATTTATAATGGAACTCACACCACTTATATTTTTAGCCGCCGCAGCCTTTGTAGCGGGCTTTGTTGATTCCATTGCTGGCGGCGGTGGCCTGCTGGCATTGCCCGCGCTGTTAGTGGCTGGCCTAGATCCAGTCTCTGCCTTAGCCACCAACAAACTGCAAGGCAGCTTTGGCACGGCATCAGCCACTTATGCCTTTTGGCGTAAAGGCCATTTAAACATCGCCGAACATTGGCGCGTCGTGGTGTCCACATTTATAGCCAGTTGTGCAGGCGTTGCTGCAATAAAATATGCACCCACGCAATTTCTTTCAGCTGCCCTGCCGTTGTTGTTAATTGCCATCGCACTTTATTTCGCACTCTCGCCAAAACTTTCAAACGAAAGCAAAGCCCCGCGCATTTCACCATCCGCATTTGCCTTGGGCCTTGCTCCGGCAATCGGATTTTACGATGGCATATTCGGCCCCGGCACGGGTTCATTTTTTATGCTGGCCATGGTCACATTGCTGGGTCTTGGCATCGTGCAGGCGACAGCCCAAACCAAATTGCTAAATTTCACATCTAACATTGCGGCTCTATTAGTTTTCGCATTTTCTGGAAAAATTATGTGGGCAGTGGGCCTCACCATGGGTGTAGCGCAATTTTTAGGGGCACAGCTCGGTTCCCACACCGCCATGAAACAAGGGGCAAAAATCATCCGCCCTCTGCTCGTCATTGTCTGTTGCGCCATGGCGCTAAAGTTGCTGATGAACCCAACGAACCCGCTAAGAGCACTTTACTTCAGTTACTATTGAAATGCTTGTAGCCCTGTTTGCGCGCGGCCCAAAATCAGCGCATGAACATCATGCGTACCTTCATAAGTGTTCACCGTTTCCAAATTCACCATATGGCGGATCACATGATATTCATCCGAAATGCCATTGCCGCCATGCATGTCTCGCGCCATGCGCGCAATGTCTAAAGCCTTGCCGCAATTATTGCGCTTCATCAATGATATTGCAGGTGGTGCGCCGGTGCCTTTTTCAAGTGCGCGGCCCAAAGCCAAACAGCCGTGAAGACCAAGCGCAATTTCAGTTTGCATATCGGCCAGTTTTTTCTGCACCAATTGCGTGGCAGCAAGTGGCTTGCCGAATTGTTTGCGGTCTAGTGTATATGCCCTCGCGCGGTGCCAGCAATCCTCAGCCGCCCCCATCACACCCCAGGCAATGCCAAAGCGCGCTTTATTCAAACACCCAAATGGCCCACTCAATCCTTTAACGTTGGGCAGCAGCGCATCCTCGCCAACTTCAACATTATCCAAAACAATTTCACCTGTGATTGAAGCGCGCAATGAAATCTTGCCATCAATCACGGGCGTTGTGAAACCTTTCAAACCGCGCTCAACAATGAAGCCGCGAATTTCGCCTTCCAGCTTGCCCCACACAATTGCAATGTCAGCAATCGGTGAATTTGAAATCCACATTTTACTACCATTGAGAACATAACCATTAGAAGTTTTCACCGCTTTGGTTTTCATGCCACTAGGGTCAGAGCCAGCATCAGGTTCGGTGAGACCAAAGCAGCCAATCATTTCGCCCGTCGCAAGCTTTGGCAGATATTTCTTTTTCTGGGCGTCAGTGCCGTAAGCTTCAATGGGGTGCATCACCAGCGAGTTCTGCACGCTCATTGCGGAACGATAACCAGAATCCACGCGCTCCACTTCACGCGCCACCAATCCATAAGCCACATAACCAAGGCCCGAACCGCCGTGTTCCTCAGCCGTCATCACGCCCAGAAATCCCATCGCGCCCAGCTCATTCATAATCTCGCGGTCAAAGCGTTCTTCACGGAATGCTGATTTAATCCGAGGCGCCAATTTATCTTGTGCAAAAGCCCGTGCTGCATCGCGGATCATCCGCTCTTCATCGGTCAGCCAGCTTTCAAGGTCCAGCGGGTCTTCCCAGTTGAAATCAATTTTGGACATTGTAACTCCTAATTATTTTATCAAAGCAGAAAGGCTTTTAAACTCAGCCGAGCCTGCTTTTTCAAGCCATTCAAACAAAACCATCTCGGTGCTCACAACTTGAATACCAATCTGTCTAAGGCGCTCAAGGGCCAGAGTGGCAGAGTCCAGTTTGCGTGAAGACGCGGCATCAGCCACAACAAACACCCCAAAGCCTGCATTGTAAAGATCAACGCAACTTTGCAAAACACACACATGCGCCTCAATGCCCGCCACCACTACCAAAGGCCGCCCGCCATCATGCAGTTTTATAAAGTGCTCCTTCATTGCCGCATCGCGCCAGCAGGAGAAGGACAGTTTTTCAAATGTAGAGGCAGAGTTCGTTGCAAGGTCCGGCACGGTGTGCCCAAGTCCTTTGGGATATTGTTCTGATATTATAACTGGAATTTGCAATGTCTCAGCAGCTTGCAACAAAATCTTGCACCGAGATGCCACGCGGTCTGGCTCCACCATCGCAGGAAGCAAACGTTCCTGAACGTCCACAATGAGAAGCGAAACTTGCGAGGCACTCAGCAGCATTATGCTTTCCCCGCCACCTTCAACCCAAAGGCATAGACAAAGGCCACTTCTTTGAGGCGATCAAATCTGCCAGATGCCCCGCCATGTCCAGCGCCCATATTGGTTTTGAACAGCAGTAAGTTTTTATCAGTTTTCAATTCGCGCAAACGCGCCACCCATTTCGCTGGCTCCCAATAAGTGACCCGTGGATCAGTGAGGCCACCAACGGCAAGAATATGTGGATAAGCTTTTGCTGCAACATTATCGATCGGGGAATAGGCTGCAATATCATTATAGGCTGAAACGCTGGCAATCGGGTTGCCCCATTCTGGCCATTCCGGCGGAGTGAGTGGCAGCGTATCATCCAGCATTGTGGTCAGCACATCGACGAAAGGAACTTCCGCCACGATGCCGTTGAAAATTTCGGGTGCGAGATTTGTAACCACACCCATCAACATGCCACCAGCACTTCCACCCTGCGCCACAATTTTTCCGCGCGAGGTAAACTTCGCAGCGATCAAACTTTCCGCAACTGAAATAAAATCCTTGAACGTATTCATTTTGTGCTCAAGCTTTCCATTGGTGTACCAGTTGCGCCCCTTCTCTTGCCCACCACGAATATGCGCGATGGCATAAACGAAGCCACGGTCCACCAGTGACAAAATGCTGGTGTTAAAACTTGCCGGCATGGAAATGCCATATGAGCCATAACCATAAAGCCACAAGGGCGCAGTGCCATCGAGCGGTGTTGATTTGCGGTAAAGCAAGGTCACCGGAATTTTCTCGCCATCATGCGCCGTGGCTTGAATGCGCCGCGTTGTATAATCTGCAATCACATGGCCCGATGGAACTTCTTGGGTTTTCATCAACACACGTTCCCGTGTTCGCATATTATAATCGAACACTTGGCTTGGGGTGGTCATGGAAGAATAACTGAAGCGCAAAATATCAGTGTCAAATTCGCGCATCTCACCAAAGCCCAATGAATAAGCTTCTTCATCAAACGCAATCGAATGCTCTTCGCCAGAATTCAAATCACGGATCACAATGCGTGGCAGTGCATTCTCGCGCTCCAAGCGGATCATCCAATTTTTGAACACGCCCATCGACACCAGAAAAATTCCAGGCCGATGCGGAATTAAATCAGTCCAATTTTCAGGCGATGGATTGGCAATAGGCGCTTCAACTATTTTATAATCTTCTGCCCCGTTCCTATTGGTTTTAATCAGAAATTTATCATTCCAATGTTCAATTTCGCATTCAATTTTTTCCGAACGAGAAACCATCAAACGTGGCGCGCTTTCTGGCTTGTCGGCATCAATCAACCAAACTTCAGATGTGTCATGGTCGTGAATATCGACCATGATAAATTTTTCAGAATTGGTCGAACCAACACCCGTGAACAGCCCAGTGTCTTTCTCATCATGCACCAGCACATCATCGGCTTGAGCTGTGCCGAGAACATGGCGAAAGGTTTTCAAAGGCCGATGATTTTCATCTTGCGTGGTGTAGAAAATAGACTTGCCATCGGCCGCCCACACAGCACCACCAGATGTATTGAGCAAAAGATCATCGAGATCAGCGCCTGATGCAAAATCACGAATCCGCAAATCGTAAAATTCTGAACCCTTATTATCATAAGACCATGCGGCCTTTTTATGGTCTGGCGAAATCGAAACACCACCAAATGAAAAATACTCATGGCCCGCAGCCAATGCATTGCCATCAAACAATAGTTGGTCTTGCGAACCGTCGCGCAGCTTGCGGCACACGCGGGGATATTGCCCGCCGGTTACAGTTGAGGAATAGTAAAGATAAAGCCCATCGGGCGCGGGCACCGACGAATCATCTTCTTTAATGCGACCCTTCAGTTCCGCGAACAATTTTTCTTGAAGCCCAGCAGTGTCCGCCATCTGCTCTTCATGGTAAACATTCTCCGCTTCCAAATAATCTCGAATATCTTGCGGCAGAAGCGATGGGTCATGCATCACCTCTTGCCAGTTTTCGGCCTTCAGCCAAAAATAATCATCCACCCGAACAATGCCGTGAACAGTTGATGTGTGTGGGCGCTTTTCAGCGCGAGGTGGGTTTAATGTCATTCGTCTTCATCTTCCAAAATAAATTCAAGGGCAACACCGTTGATGCAATAGCGGAGGCCAGTGGGTTTGGGGCCATCTTCAAACACATGGCCCAAATGCGCGTTGCAATCAACGCAATGAACTTCCGTGCGGGTCATAAATAATTTGCGGTCAAGTGCTGTGCCAATGGCCTCAGGCACCACGGGTTCATAAAAGCTGGGCCAGCCTGTGCCTGGGTCAAATTTTGTGTCGGAGGGAAAAACTGCATTGCCACACCCCACACAATGAAACATGCCATCGCGCTTTTCCGAATTGAGCGGGCTGGTGCCAGCGCGTTCGGTGCCGTGTTCGCGGGTTACAAAATAGGCTTCTGGAGAAAGTTGCTTGCGCCACTCCTCCTCGGATTTTTCAATACTGCTCATGCTGGTGTCCTTGGTGCCTCTCATGTGGACATTTAAACATGATTTGTGAAGTTGCAAACCTGTGTTTTTACCTATCGTTAACTATGCCAGCAAACGGATAGCCGCAAAAAGCATGGAATCCCCTCAAGTTAATCAAGTTTGAAACACTCTTGGGCTTTGGTGAGTTCAAGTGTGGGAGAAAAGTAGTTCTATGTCTGAGTTCGCCGAAGCGCAGGGAAAGCCCCCTGTGACAGCCATGCCCCCAGCCTTGGGTGGATTGGCGGTCCATGCTTCTGCACAGGCTAAACCCAAATCAATTTCAGCGGATTCATTCCGTAAGCTCACAGCACTTTTAAAAAAGCCAGAAGTCATTCCAACATTGATGCCTATTGTAACGGCAGTGGCAGTGGCACCGCCAATTTCAACCTTCCTGCCAGTGCCTCCGCCCATCATGGCAGCACCAGCACCGATTACCCAAACTGCGGCACCAGTCGAACCAGAGCCAGTTCCTATGCTGCCGCCTGTATTTGCTGCGCCAGCGCCACCCCCATTTGAAGTTCCAAGTGCTGCGTCTGTCATTCAGCCCAAAGTTCAAAACCCGAGCCCCAAACCTCGCGATACATACGCGCAATCGGCAAACAATGGTGCCGTTCGTGCTGTAGAACCTGCAATTCAACAAACGCCAGAGCAAGAGCTTGAGTCTGCCGAACTGGCAAGATCACTTTTAGATATGATGTCGGCCAGCAACAGCAATGGCCTGCCGCAAGAGCGCGCATTGGCTGCGGATACGCTTTTACGATTGGTGCCCAAGCTGCCTTTGAAATCATTGATCATGTTGGCCGAACGCCTGTGCTTGATGGAAAATCCACCACAATTGATCGTAGCCAAATTGATCAGTGATCCGCGTATTGAAATATCTGGTCCCATTCTTGAAGAATGCTCGCATATTACCGACGAGGTTCTTATTGCAGTTATTAATGAAGGCCTTCCAGCCAAGCGCCGCATGATGGCGCGCCGTCGCAAGATAAGCAGAGCTGTTGCCGCTCAACTTGTGCAAACGGCTGAACCATCAGTGTTGCTCACCTTGGTTCGCAATGCCAACGCTGAAATTCCACATGAAAGTTTTGTTGAACTCGTAAGTTTTGCCAGCGAACAGCACGATCTTTTAGCTCCGCTTTGCACCAGACCAGATTTGCCCGTGCCATTTGCCTTTGAATTATTCTGGCACGCGCCAGCGCAATTGCGCCGTTATTTACTCAGCCGCTTCCTGACAGATTCAGAAACATTAACAAAGATTTTGAAAATTGCTTTGATCGGTAAGGGCGAAGAGGGGGCGAGTAACTCTTTTCCTGATCCAGAACGCATTAAGGCCGCTCTTCAATTGGCCGCCGAAGGCAAAATAGACGAAGCCTCGGCAGCCATTGCTGAATGCGCGCAAATCAATGCGGCCACTGCT
The DNA here is from genome assembly GCA_031385245.1 of Hyphomicrobiales bacterium. GTDB lineage: Bacteria > Pseudomonadota > Alphaproteobacteria > Rhizobiales > Aestuariivirgaceae > Aestuariivirga. Next base: position 22,842 of record JANNBH010000056.1, read on the forward strand.
GAACGCATTTTAACTGATCATCAGGGTGATCCACTGGCGGCTCTGTTCAAAGCAGTTGGAATACCGCGTGCGATTGCAGGTGAAATTTTTGAACATTTGACCACCACAATTCTTGATCCAACCCGTGATCCAGAAGAATTACCGTCGCTATATGGCTCACTCTCGTTTAACAAAGCGCGCATCTTGCTCACCTATTGGGATTGGGCCACACTTCAGTCTGGACCTTATGCCCCTCTAAATTAAGGACGACGTGTTTTGGAATCCAATATAACACTGGCGAAATTGGCCACAGATATTGTTGCGGCCTATATCAGCAAAAATGAAGTGCAACGTGCTGATTTACCAAAGCTGATCCATGAGGTGTTTGAAGCTTTAACGTCAGCAAGTGAAGGCAAAAAACTTGCACCAACCTCAGCGCCTATGAGTGGCAACAAGAAAACAATTTTCCCAGATTATTTAATCTGCCTTGAAGATGGCAAGCGTTTCAAATCATTGAAGCGTCATTTACGAACCGCCTATAAGCTTTCACCAGAACAATACCGGGCCAAATGGAATCTAAATGCCGACTATCCTATGGTTGCGCCCAATTATGCCAAGACTCGTTCAAGTTTGGCCCGCACCAGTGGGCTTGGAAAAAAATCACCAAAGCAAAAATAGTTTCTTTCTTTCGTGCCCCCGACTCTTGCGGATCAGATTTTAAGGATTCATAAAGAATGTGTCAGTGGGTGGCACTGATTCGAGGGCGATAGGGGCGGCGGTGAATAAGATAATGGATGCAAGCGCATTCCGAGCACAGTTAATTGTGCCGGAGCAACGCCAGCTATATGATTATTGGCTGAACGCTGCTGCTGGCCGCAAGATGCCCATGCGTGCTGATATCAATCCGGCTGCAATTCCGCGCATCTTGCCGGGACTTTCACTCATTGATGTAAATTCTGATTTCGGCAAATGCCGGGTGCGTTTGGCTGGAACCAAACTGCGCGAAATTTATGATCGTGAAATCACCGGCCAGTATATTGAAGATTTAGATTGGGGCGATAAGCGCGACTATTGGTTAGCCTCCTATAACCGCGCCATTGAAAGCGGCCTTCCAACTCAAGGCGTGCTCAAAGGCCCGCGCAATCACAAAGAGCATCTGGTGCAATACTGGTTGAAACTGCCTCTGGCTGATGCCACTGGCAGCAAAGTGGCCATGTTGCTGTGCTATGATAATTTTGTGCCAGCCACTGAGCGCTTGGAAATTCATCAACTCGGAATTTCGGCTTAGTCGGAACCCTTTGCTAACAATCCTTCGAGGCTCACTTACGTTCGCACCTCAGGATGAGGGTGTTATAGAATTCCCTCACCCTGAAGCGCGAGCTCTTGCGAGCCTCGAAGGGCCGCTGGCAACGAGTTGCAAATTTAGGTATTGATTTCGCAAATAGGAATTTATATACTATCTCCATAAACAGGAGAGTGTGTATGTCTAACGATGATTTTTCGAGTGAAACCATTGCAGCCGAAAGCCCTTTGCTGCGGCTCTTCCTTGGCAAAAGTACCGGCGGCAAAGCCTATATTGATCTCAACCAATTCAAAGCAGGTGAAAAACTACGCAGCGATTTTGAACGCGCCCACCTGATGCAGCGCACCACGTCAGCCTATTCTGAATCAGCAGGGTCAGGCGGCAGGCATTGGCAACAGAGCGATAACAGCATTGCCAAACTGAATGACAATGCCATCGCCGCCCGCCAACGTTTGCAACATGCCTTTGCGGCGGTGGGGCCGGAACTTTCAGGAATTCTCTATCAAGTGTGTTGTATTGCTTCCGGTTTTGAACATGCTGAAAAGATTTTAGCACTTCCCGCTCGCAGCGGAAAAGCTGTGCTGGCTCTTGGCCTCACAAGATTGGCCCGCCATTATGGGTTCATCAAAATTCACAAGCCCGAAAAGCACCACAGCATTTCGCATTGGGCGGTTGATGATTATCGCCCCGCTATCCAGCCGCTCGCGCATCAGCCTTAATGCGTGCCACCATCGAAGCAAGACCATTGGAACGTTGCGGCGTAAGATGGTCTTTCAATCCTAGCTTGGCAAAAATTGAGGGCGTATCAACGGCTTCAATTTCAGCCAATGTGAGCGGTTCAAAAATCATAAAAGCAATGGCAATAAGGCCTTTAACAATCAGCGCATCGCTATCGCCATGTAGCTTAAGCTGATTTCCAGCGATTGTAGAATAAATCCAAACCTGGCTGGCACAGCCGCTCACTTTGGTGGCCGGTGTTTTCAGCGCATCATCCATGGTGGGCAGGGCGCGGCCAAGTTCAATCACATAGCGGTAACGCTCTTCCCAATCATCGAGAAATTCAAAATCGGAAATCAGCTCATCAACTTTCTGGCTCATGCTCACATGAGATAGGCAGGCTTGGCGCTGAACTCAACCTTTTTTCTGTGGCTTCTTGCCCTGCCACTCTGGCAAAAGATCATCGAGCCGCAAAGTTGAACCACTTGGTTCAAGCGAAGCCACAGCACCATCAACACTGCTGGTGCGAAGTGGGTCGGCATTGGCAAGATTCCGCGGAACTTTAACCAGCATGGGCTTGTCTGCGGTGGACTCATTGGCCCACTCATAAATGAGTTTAGCATTATATTTGGCTTTGCCTTCCAAGCCTGAAGCTAAGTATTGCGCGGTCACACAAACTTGCGGTTTGCGCTCACAAAAGCCTTTAAAATCGGAAACGGTTTCGGCAGCAGCTGAAATATAAGCCCAGCTATTAACATCAACAAGAAGGCCAGAGCCATCTTGTGCCGAATGTGGTGGTGATGGCAGCGCTAATAGCGCACCTCCAACAACCAGCGATTTGATTATAAGTCCCATAGCGCATCCCAACTTTGCGTTTATCTTGCTCTTTTATAACAGAGAGGCTTTGCGCTTGCGTGAAGGTTGCTGAGTCGAATTGAATCAAATGAATGCCAAATTTGTGCCGCAGTTTTAAGGTCTAATTAACCATAGCAAATTTGCACGTGTTCAAGGCTAACGAAATGCAACCGCCGAAAGGGGCTGTTAACCTAAACTCTGGCAAATTGAATGTGTTGTAAGTTGAGTTGAGGTTAGGGTTTTGCGTAAAATGCGGGATGTGATTGATGATGATGAGCGGAAATTAAAACCGACATCGATGCTAATGCTCACATCGGCAACAATTCTCAGTGCCATGATCATCTATAATGCTTTGGCCAGCACCAAACCTGCAAATGGCACAACGCGGATGCAAGTGAGTGTTCCCGAAACGTCTTTCAACACCGTTGTTTTTAAATATGACGCCGACGTTGAAAATCTACAGCGTGAGCTTTTGGCAACCGGCCATTATAAAGGCATGGTTGATGGCGTGATGGGCCAGCGCACGCAATTGGCCATTCAAGGTTATCAGCACGATAATGCTTTGCAAGAAACCGGAGTTGTGAGTGCCGCACTCATCAACCACATCCGCTATACCCGCAAAATTAAGGCTGCCGCTGAATTCACCGGAAGTGTGGATGCGTTGTCAAATCAAGCCATCTCACCAATTCAAAAATTGATTACCAAGCAAGTGCTGGTCACCAAACCTAATATGCAACAACAAGTTTTGCGCGCGCAAATGACCCTTGCAAATTTGGGCTATGATTTGGGCGAACCGACAGGCGCTTTAGATGAGCAAACCCGCGCTGCCATATTGCAGTTTCAAATGGATAATGGCTTGACCATGGAAGGCAAAGTTGATGCGGGCCTTTTGAGCGCTTTAATCAGATCCAGCAATTAGCAATTGCAATGCGCTTGAAATCAGAAATTTGGGTTGCTGCATTGTTGCGGCGCTGCCAGTCGCAAGGTCTCTATGGCGCAGTTATCCGTAAAGGGTCAGCTGAAGCTGGTGCGGTTTACATTATTATCAATCATTTAAATGGCAGCTGCGATTTGCTCTCTCCGGCACCAGGCCCTGCATATGACAATGAGGGCGAACGCCGCTTCATCAATGAATTTGCAGGTTCTGTTAAGAGTGATGAAATTGAGATGGTTCTCCAACGCCGCCGCAAATTTGATTCCGATATTTGGGAAGTTGAAATTGAAGACCGCGAGGGCCTTGCCGGTCTCACTCCAGAAATTTTATAATCGTTAGATGATTGTTAACCATGTCAGTCTTTAGTCTGCTGCAGATGCTAAGGCATGAGGGATTCTTAAATGACGTCGATGATCGAATTTTCAAAATGGCAACGCGAAGCAAAATCGCCATCAACACATTTTGGGCCAGCTCAATTGATCATCTTTTCTGGTGTTCGCGTTGAAAGATTAGAGCCTGAAAATATCGGAGATATTTTTGTCGCTCCGTTGAAGGCTTCAAAAACCTCAGCTTAACCTGCCTGCTTTGGCAAGCAAGTGCTGTCTTTGATAATTGTCTCAACAGGCTTTCTCAGCAATTCATCAGAAAGTGGAATCCAAACAATCGCAAGCCCGCGCCGTTCGGTGGTTTCAGCCCGCCAACCCAAATTTTCAATTTGTCCGGCATCATCAGCTTCGCCTGTTGATATCACCTGTTCAAATAGTGTTTTCGCACGAGACAGTTCAATTGAAAAAGCATTGCTTCCGGCTTGCGCGTCATCCAACGCATAAACTTGTTTGCCTGATTGTGTGTAGATGGCCATGGTCCAAAATGTTTTTGGCAAAGTGGCAGATAAAATGAGTTGCCCCGCACCTAAATCATATTTGCACACCCCAACCACATCTTTCACTGTTGCAGCCGGAAACAACTGGGTTTGTTTTTCAGGGGTTAAAATGAAAAACGAATTATCAGGCCGGCCTTCCGTAGCTTGATAGAGTTTTTGTTGAAAAAGCATTGCCGGGGCAAACAACACATATGAAATGTGAACCACCACAGCGATCATACTTACGGTGAGAAGCCAGAACAGTTTACCCATTAGCAGCGACCCCGCTTTACATGCGGCAGGACCAGCAATTCACTTTTTTCAAGTTCACTAATCACATAGGTCAGCGTGAAGGTGCCCTTACCATCGGGTTGCAGCCAATTGCCGGGCGTTGGATGCAAAGCAATTGTTGCATGCAATTGCTTGTTGCTATCAAGCACCGCCCGACCAGCTGATAGAACTGCTTGAGGCTTTGTGCTTTCAAAATTTCGCACGGACAAAGACCACCACCGCGCCGAAAGGCCTGGACCATCAACTACGAAATTGCAATCCCCACGCAGGGGGTTGCCGTCATCATCAAGGTCCCGAATGTAAAAATGAGTAGAAACTGGGGCAGGCAGAGAACCAGCTGCAAGAAAATGTCCCATTGCATAGGGTTGCAAACGATCATCCACCGAAAGCCGCCATTCATTCCAACCGGACTCATCCGCAACTGGCTGAACACCCATCGTTTCTAAAGACTGCAAAGCACTGCCAAATCCCAGCAGAAGACCCAAGAATATAAAAATTGTAGATGAATTAAAAATACGCATCGACCTAAATTTTCCGCTCTAAGCACGACTCAACATATATCTGTTTGTTCTGCATGCCAGCAAGAAAACAAAATCATCCATTCAATTTCCAACCACGGTTTTACGCTTTATTTTTTTCTTTTGTGGTTCACGGCCAAACAGGCGATCAAAGAAATTAACTTTGCTCGAGGCGCTGGTATTCGTCTTCGGCAAAACCAAAGAATTTCCGGCTGCTTTTTCGGCAGTGGAAGTTTTGATTGATTTTTCAGGAGCCGGATTGTTTTTGAACAAATTGAACATCCCGTTCAAAACATACTTGGATTCATCACTAGAATTATCGGCAGTCACGGCATCTAGCTCAAGTGGAGCTTCATCCGCACCGGGCTCTAAGGTTTGCACAGGCACTGGCGCAGCAGAATAAGTGTCATCCAGCGGAATTCCTGGCAGACTTGCAGGCTGCAATCCTGCTTCAGCCACTTCCATTATGCGCTTCCAAATGGGTGCGGGAATCATGCCGCCAGTTACTTTATTCATCGGCGTGAAATCATCATTTCCAACCCACACGCCAGTCACATTATGCGCGGTGAAGCCCACATACCACGCATCACGGTAACTTTGATTGGTGCCAGTCTTGCCGCCTTGTGGCGCAAAGCCAAGGTCAGCCCCGCGCGCAGTGCCAATTTTTACAACGGCATTCAACATCACATTCAAATCTGCAATTGCCTCGGCGGGCACGGCTTGTCCGGTTTCAGTTTCATTGGCAGAGCGGCTGTAAATCAAATCACCATTTGGTTTGTGTATTTCGAGAACAGCATAGGGGTCGGCCAATTTTCCACCACCCGCAAACGTGGCATAGCCTGTAGTGAGATCAAGAAGCGTCAGCGCACTTGTGCCTAAAACCATTGGGGCCCAGGTTTCGAGTGTGCCCTTAATGCCTACCGCATGAGCGGTTTTAATAATCGCGGGCCGTCCAATATCAATCATCAATCGAACAGGAACCGAGTTGTATGATTTAGCCAAGGCAGTTGTTAAAGAAACACGGCCTGCATATTTTTGCGTGTAGTTTTTTGGGGACCAATTGCCAACTGATACCGGGCCATCGAGAACAATCGTATCAGGCTTATATCCATTCAGAATTGCCGCAAGATAGACAAAGGGCTTAAACGATGAACCAGATTGCCGCAACGCATCGGTGGCACGGTTAAATTGGCTATCTTCATAATCGCGCCCCCCAACAATAGCCCGCACAGCCCCATCGGGTGCCATTGTTATTGACGAGCCTTGAGAAAAATTAAGCTCGGGTCCGCGCGTATCGATCACATCATTCAATATCACCTGGGCTGCATCTTGCAATTTGCGGTCAATGGTGGTTTTAACTTCGACCACAAATTCGCCTTTCAGGCCTTGCTTCTCCATCACATCAAGTGTGTCTTGATAGGCCCAATCCAAAAACCAGTTGGGGCTTGCTGCAATATCCTGCTGCACAATTTGCGCTGGAGCTCGCTTGGCCTGCAGCAATTCTCCTTGGGTAATAAATCCGGCATCCAGCATTCTATACAGAACTACGTTAGTGCGCGCCCGCGATGCTTCTGGGTTTTTGTGCGGAGCATAGCTGGTGGGGGCTTTAAACAATCCGGCCAACACAGCAGACTCCGACAAACCAATATCGCGAACAGATTTTCCAAAATAAAACTGTGATGCGGCCTCAACTCCATAATTTCCACCGCCTAAATAAGAGCGGTCGAGATAGAGTTTTAGAATTTCGTTTTTTGAGAGTCGCGCTTCAATCCACAATGAAAGAAACGCTTCATTCACTTTCCGCCGAATAGTTTTTTCTGGCGAAAGAAAAAGATTTTTGGCAACTTGCTGGGTAATCGAAGAGCCGCCTTGCTTAACACCTTCAGCACGCGCATTCCGCACAATAGCGCGAATGGTGCCAATCACATCAACGCCAAAATGATCAAAGAACCGCGCATCTTCCGTGGCCAAAACGGCTTTTATAACCTCAGGTGGAATTTCGTCGAGCGGCACCGCATCATTTTGCCTGATGCCACGCTGGCCAATAATGTTGCCATCACGATCGGTAAAAGCAACGGCATATTCGCGCCCCCGATTCCATACATCGCCAGTATCTTTAAAGGGAGGCAGAGCGAAAGCCAGCAAAGCAAAAGCGATCACCACCCCAAATGTAAAAAAGTCATCAGCCAAATCGATCAGAACACGTTTCGGCCCTGAAATGCGGAACCACCGATAAAGAAATGAAGAATAGGCCGAACCTGCGCGCTTCACACTATCCCATAGCTCGAATAAGCCGGAACTCACGTAGGAGTCGCCAGTCCATATCCAACGATACAAACTATTTCGCGTAGGAAGGTTTTTCACGATACCCAATATTTTCTCACCTGAAATAGGCTTTTAAAAGGTCTCATGCAAGCTGACCACAAGATTTGTCTTTTGCCCGCGCATATCCACGATTATCGGGTTCTGCTGGTGAATAATTAGGCGAAAAACCAGTTAAAACTGCATAATAAATAGGCAAGAATTGCCGCGTCATCTGCCCTGTTATAATAAAAGCACTTCAAATCAACCTGTTGAGAATAAATTTTCGTCTGGCACAAAACTTGCCTAAATCAAAGGCAAATTGCCCGAAAATTGGGCTAAGCTGAATGGGGAAATATACCACATGAATAAATTGCGATTTTCAGCCAGTTTTGGCTTGAGCTTAGCGCTTGCAAATGAGGCCCACGCTCAAACAGCACCAATAAATTCTGGCGATACTGCTTGGGTTCTTGCTGCAACCTGTTTGGTCTTACTGATGACAATTCCCGGCCTTGCACTTTTTTATGGTGGTTTGGTGCGAAAGAAAAACGTGCTTTCAACATTGATGCAAAGTTTCGCTGCTTGTTGCTTGGTCACAATTCTCTGGGTGATAGCTGGTTATTCGTTCTCATTCAGTGGGCAGGGTGCTTGGCTTGGTGACACAAATCAATTATTCCTCCGTACACTGACGAAAGAAAGTGTCACCGGAACAATTCCTGAAACACTTTTTATGGTGTTTCAAATGAGCTTCGCCATCATAACGCCAGCCGTTATCTGCGGTGCTTTTGCCGACCGCATGAAATTTTCGGCACTGTTGTGGTTTCTGGGCGCTTGGCTTTTGCTGGTTTATGTGCCCGTAGCGCATTGGGTGTGGGGCGGAGGCTTCTTAGCTAAAATGGGCTTCCTGGATTTTGCCGGTGGCACCGTGGTTGAAATCAACTCAGGTGTTGCGGGCCTTGTTGCGGCTTTTATGCTTGGCAAACGCAAAGGCTTCCCGCAAGAAGCCATGATCCCGCATAATCTCATTTTGTCAGTTACTGGCGCATCATTGCTGTGGGTTGGTTGGTTGGGTTTCAATGGTGGGTCTGCACTTGCTGCAAATGCAACGGCTGCCTTGGCCTTAGCTAACACGCAAGTTGCAGGTGCTGCAGCTGCACTGATGTGGATGGCAATAGAGTGGATGAAGCATAAGCGGCCCAGCGTGCTTGGAATAATCTCCGGCGCGGTGGCTGGTCTTGTCGCTATCACTCCAGCATGTGCCTATGTTTCTCCAATTGGTGCGATCGCAATTGGCACACTGGCTGGGGTGTTCTGCTATTATGGATCAACCAGTCTCAAACGAAAATTCGGCTATGATGATTCGCTCGATGTATTTGGTGTTCACGGCGTTGGCGGGTTTGTCGGTGTTCTTGGCATTGGCCTTTTTGGCAGTCAAAGTTGGGGCGGCACAACGGGCTTGCTTGAAGGCAGTGCCACGCAACTGATCATTCAATTCCAAGGTGCATTGGTTGTGGCGGTTTGGTGTGCGGTTGCCAGCTTTGCAATTCTCTGGACGATCAAAAATACTATCGGCTTGCGTGTGTCTCTGGAAGATGAAATCAATGGCCTTGATCTTTCGTTGCATGGTGAAGTGGTGCCTTAAGACTTGGCTTTCATTCAGTCATGTGGTTAGAGAATCCACATGACTGAGCCTTTCTGGAAAACCAAATCCCTTGCCGATATGACCAAACCCGAATGGGAAAGCCTGTGTGATGGCTGCGGCCGCTGCTGCCTCAACAAGCTTGAGGACGAAGACACCGGAGAGTTTCTCTATACGCGAGCCGCCTGCAAATTACTCGACATCGGAACTTGTCAGTGTACGGATTATGTGAACCGCGCCAAGAAAGTTCCAGATTGTGTAACGCTGACAGCAAAGAATGTTCCAGAACTAGGCTGGCTTCCAGAATCCTGTGCTTATCGCAGATTGGATGAAGGCAAAGGTCTTGCGTGGTGGCATCCACTGGTGTCTGGCACACCAGACACCGTGCGCCAAGCCGGAATCTCGGTTGAGAATGAAGCCTACACTGAGGAAGGCATTAGCATTGTAGAACTGGTGCATCACATTTGGAAGTTGCCAAAGGCCAAGCGCAAGAAACTAAGTGATTAAAATAACCAACTCACTTCTGTCTTTATAAGCAAACTACAACCCATTTCCCATATTTCCAAACCGCAACTTTTGCTTTGTTCTTTTTGCACTTTAAATTAGAGTTCTTGATTAAAGTGGCAGGATTAACACTGGTGTCGTCGCGACTTTGTGAGCTGGCTTCAGGCGCACTGGCTCCTGCAAAAGCTGCAACGGGATATGATGCGATTACCAATGCCAAAGTCAAAATTAAAATCTTAGATCCGTTTTTCATGTCTTTTCCTTGAATGAATAATTGTGATCTGAAATTTCGCATTATGCACACCAGAAACAATTTAGCAAGAAAATGGAACTCACCTCACCAGCTCGGCTTCAACCAAATAACGCTGCGTTCCTTGTGTGATCGCATTGAAAGGATAGCACGTGCTCAGCACCAAATGGAATCCAGCGGCGTGGGCGTCAATGCCCGAATTGCGCGCATCAACAACTCTTATAGTGGTTGCGCGGTAGGTAAATTGCAAACCATCATCGCGCGTGACGGTGATGAGATCACCCAGTTTCACATATTGCAAAAATGCAAAATGCGTATCGCGATGTGCAGCCATCACCGAAGTGCCGCGTTCGCCTGGCCGCGAGGTTTCGTTGAGCAGCGCCGGACCAAAGGCTAAGGCTTCCCCCGATGCGCCCCGCAAAACAATCGCTTCAGCACCGATGCGATCAACACTGATCCGCGCCACCGGATAAGTGTCAGCCCAGCTCCAAGCTTTCACAGGCTTGCCGGAGATGAGGGATTGTGAAAAGGCGCGTTCCAATAAAACCTGCGCCACTTGGGCTTTGGCATAGATATATATGCTGTTGCCGAAGAGGAGGAGAGAGAGGCCAACAAGGAGTGCAGAAAGGAGATTGCGAAAAGATGCCCTTCCCCCGTTGGGGGAAGGTGCCCAAAGGGCGGATGAGGGGCTTGCAGCGAGTCCAATTGGGGAAGATTTACGCGCTGACAGGCCCTCATCCGGCCTGTCGGCCACCTTCCCCCAACGGGGGAAGGGTGTAATTTGTGTTGCAATGCTCATATCATCACAACCTTTCTCTGCCGAAGTGCCAACCCAAGCAAACCAAGCGCCAACCCCAATAACGCCAGCAACTCACCATTCGTGGCAGTTTGTGGCAGGTTCACCTGTTGAGCAGGAGCAACCGTTGCAGGAGTTTCCATCTTGGCAAGCTGCAAGAATTCAGCATCAGCTTTTTGATCCGTATGCGGAGCAATTTGAGTTTCACTTTCGCCAAAAACTGACTCGAACACCCAACCCGCCGGCAGCATCAACGGCACATCAGCGCGCGTCAGCTTATAACCAGCAGGGCGCCTTGGCGATTTATCAACGGCCACCAAACTTGTTTGGCTCGAAACCAAGTGATGTTCGAGGGCTACCTTGAGCACGGCCTTTTCAGCACTGGCTTGATCGATTGTGCCAAGCGTTGAAGAAACCTCTATTTCAGCTATGCGGTGGCGCGCCCAGAGTTTGGAAATTCCCGCGCCTTTTGCGGCGTTGACAAGCGGCAGTTTGACTTCCCATGGGGTTTCACCAATTTTCCCAGTGATTTTCAAAACACCAGTCAAAGAATTTGAATCCGCCATTAACATCACGGGTTCACCTTGATAAAGATCAGGCAAATCATTCGGCGTAATCTGCGCGGTTGAACCGAACAGTTGCGCTTTGAGATCAGTCACCACTGGGTTGCCAATCTTGCCGAACAACTCAGTCATGCGTTCAACAACTTGTGTGCCTTCACCAATCTGCGTTAAGGTGCCGCGCCCAAGTTCAGCAGCACGAGTCATCAAATAAGTATTAGGTGCAGACCCAATGCCCACCATGAACACCCGCGTGCGGCCACGGCCCTTGACTATTGTATCAAACAATTCTTGCTCATTGCCAATCGAACCATCAGTGATGAATACAATTTGGCGCAAATAATTTTTGTCGGAAGGATTTTGATCAACCAAAGCAGCACGCATGGGTGGGATCATTTCTGTGCCGCCACTGGCTTGCAAGTTTGAAACAAATGCTTTGGCTTCTGCAATCTTGCCTTCTGTGGCTTGCACAGCTGCACCGAACAAATTATCCATCGTGTCATCAAAGCGGATCACGTTAAAACGGTCCGTTGGTTTCAGCTGCGCCAAACCAAACAACACACTGTCTTTGGCTTGCGGCATGGAAGCGCCATCCATTGAACCTGAATTATCAATCACGAATGTAATTTCACGGGGGTGATTGGTGGTTGAAGCCACAGGCGGCGGCGTAACGAACCCCAAAAGATAATCATGGCCATTTATGGTTTCAGTAAACAAGCCAGCCTGCGGCGCAGTGCCGGAAGCTTTCCAAGTGAGTTCAAAATCCTTGTCAGCAGGCACAATGCCGCTGAGTGAAATTTCGCGTTCATTGGCGCTTGGGCTGGTTATATCAATTTTATGATAAGCACTTTTCACATCACCAAGTGCAAAGCCCGCATCAAGTTTCACTGTAATCGAAACCGGATTGATCGGAGCATCAAGTGCCGGGTCCATCACTGGCGGTGTCGGCGCTACAGTTTTGGTGGTGCCAAGGCCCTTGGTGCCAAAATCAACCGTCTGCACAATGGTCTGTGGATTGTAGCGTGGGGCCACCACCAGCGGCAGGCGCAAATTATATGTGCCTGCACTTTGTGCAATGGTTTGTTGATATTCAATTTGCACCAAAACTTTTTCATGCGGGCCAATGTTGGCTACCGAGTTGGTGAACATATTGGGTCGGTCTTGTTCGAGCAGTGAAGCAGCCTCGCCATTTTCCTTGGCGGTTTCATAAATCACTTTGGCTTCTTGCTTTTCTTTCACCTCACCCACAATCACGCGGGTGCCGGAAACAATCTTCAAACTATCGACGGCAGAATTCTCCGGCAACGGGAAAACATACACGCCCTCCACCCAACCATCAGAGGGGTTGCTGAATTGTTGGGTTACAATAGTGCGGGCTGTTGGACCTGATACGATGACGGTGAAATCCGTCGCTACGCGCGGCGCTTCGAGATATTTTCCGGCTTCAGATGATTTCAAAAGCAATCCACCCGATTGCATATCATTCGGTGTGACGAGATTAGGTTTTATCTCAACAGCAAAAGCTGAGCTGATGAAAACAGTTGCGGCGGTTAATATGCGTGCCAAGAAATGTGAGCTGCGCTGCAGCGAGATGGCGTTCACGGTGGTCCTCCAGTTTATGGTGTCGTGCCCCGACACCTCGAACATTACGGCGAATTCATAATGCTCCGCCAATGCGAAGAGTTTCAATCTTCGCCACGCTTGCGTATTGCCCATGGACATTCTTTGTGGAATTGTACGATTTTGTGCGGATTGCGAATAATGAGCGACGATGATCTTTCAGCCGAGGAAAACCGCGCCATCAGCAGCGCGATCCGCGAAGAGCTGGCTAGGCGGCGCCTCACGCGGCAACACTTGGCAGACAAAGCCAAGATCAGCCTTTCCACAATTGAAAAAGCCCTTTCCGGCCAACGGCCATTCACACTGGCAACGGTGGTGCGAATTGAGGAGGCGTTAACGCTGGTTTTGCGGAAGGTAAAATCGGCTTCCGCACATCATTCCGATCTGGCTCCGCAATCCTTGGGCTCCTATTCGCGGCCTGCCGTTTCGTGGCTTGAAGGCGACTATCTCACTTTGCGTGCTTCGTTTAGCGACCCCGCTGGCATTTACGCCTATCTCACCGAAATAAAATGGGATACAGCGCTTTCACATTTGGTGTTCCGTGAATCTGAACGCATCGACGCGCAGTTCAAACAGGATGGG
>JANNBH010000060.1:0-5765 GCA_031385245.1 Hyphomicrobiales bacterium
TGCACGGAAATTTTCTTCAACGCTGTTGTTTCATTAAGAACCTTCCTCTATAGAACCCCACAGTGAGGCCTCGTGGCGGAGTGGTTACGCAGAGGATTGCAAATCCTTGCATCCCAGTTCGATTCTGGGCGAGGCCTCCAATTTTCCAAATGGCAGGTGATTAAAGATGAAAAAATTCGCCATCGTCACCTGCGTCACCCCAAATTGGCTGCCTCCAGCAGCAATAACCCTGCTCTCTTGCGCGCTGCATGGCGCGGAAGAATTTGCGGATTTGATTATTCTCTGCGCCGGCGCAAGAGCTGTTGACGAAACCAACTTGCAAAACTTCAATTCCCGCCACGGCATTAACATCAAGTTGCTCAATGTTAACCCCGGCGATTTGAATGAAATCGATTCAGGCAGGCTTGGTGTTGGCGCAATTCTTCGGCTGAAACTCAACGAATTCTTGCCCGGCGATATTGAACGCGTGCTCTATATAGATAGTGATGTTCTCTGTTTGCAGCCTCTATCAGAATTATTCTCCATGAACATGGATGGCTTTGCACTTGCCGCTGTCGAAAGCACCGCAATGATGCCGTTTATAAACAGAACTGCTGAAGCTCATCTAAAATCAATTGGTATGGCAGCCACTGCACCCTATTTTAATTCTGGCGTTGTACTGTTTGATTGGACCGCAATCTTAAAAACTGATTTTTTCAAAGACTGCTTAGCAATTCTGAAATCGCGCGCTGACTGGCGTTTCCACGATCAGGACGTTATGAACATTTCAGCAGCGGGCAAGTGGAGAAAATTAAATCAAAAATGGAACGTGACAAAGAAAACATCAGATTATCTTTCTCTTAAACCAGCGTTGCGCCATTTTAATGGTCGCTTGAAACCGTGGAATTGCGGCACACGCTTTGGCTATGCGACTTATCGCATGTATTATATTGAAAGCTTAAAAGACACAGCATGGGCAGAGTTTTTAAATATGAAACAATTTAGGTGGCCGATAAAAGATAATTGGCGGGCATTCTTACGAAAATTCTCATTTCGCAAAATTGCCAAGTTGAATCAGATTATAGCAAAATCCGCACCATGAAGAATGCTATCGTAACATGCGCAACTCCAAATTGGATCGCACCAGCAGCGGTCACTTTGCTCTCATGTGCATTATTTAAACTTGACCAAAATGTTGAGCTCTTCATCGTCGTTCCTGATCCATCGCAAAACCACCTTGACGAACTCGCTATTTTCAATTTGAAGCATCACATAAATATCAAGCTGATTGCCACCCAAACATCTGAGTTTAAAAACGTTGAAACCTCGAGGTTCAGCATTGCAACTTTGCTGCGGCTTAAATTGGATGAACTACTTCCGAACAATTTCGACAGAGTGCTTTATCTAGATAGCGATATTTTGGCTGGTAGTTCGTGCATGGAAATTCTTGCCACAAATTTGAATGGGTTTCCGTTGGGAGCCGTTGAAGATATTGCTACACTGCAGTGGATTTCAAAAAATGGCCCAAGTATGAAAAATAGAATTGGCATGGACAATAATCTGCCGTATTTCAATGCCGGAGTTTTGCTGTTTGATTGGCAAAAAGTTTTAAAACTAAAAATTCTGGCTAAGTGCAGAACCATGCTTGCAACACGCCTAGACTGGCCGTTTGTAGACCAAGATGTATTAAATCTGTGTTTTTCCAAAAACTGGCAGCCGTTAAATCCAAAATGGAACATCGAAAAAAGGTTGAATGGCTATCTCTTCCTTAAACCCGGCATTCGCCACTTCACGGGTGGCCAAAAACCATGGAACAGCAAACATCGCATCGGTAACAAAAAATATCATAAGTTTTATGTGGACAGCCTGAAGGACACGCCTTGGTCCACCTTCATCAGCCCACAAAAGCGGGCTTGGCCTTTGCGCCCAAACCTATTGCACATCATCAGAAAATTATCGTTCTTAACCAGACGCCGCCTGATTAAACATTTTAACAAAACGACAAGCCAATAAGTCTTAAACCCCAAACCCAACGCGTCTTGCCAAATTCGGCCAGCGCCGCAGCATCCAGCGGCCCAGGCGCACAGTAGCCCTGCGCCGGAACCTCCGAACAATCGCAAAATCAATTGACAATACCACAAAGCAAAATGGTCGCCTGAAACCATGGAATTGCTCATCCCGCTTTGGCTATGCAATTTATCCAAGATATTATGCCCAAAGCTTAAAAGACACGGCATGGCCAGTGTTTTTAAATATGAAACAATTTGGATGGTCAATAAAGGATAATTGGCGGGCATTGTTGCGTAAAATGCCCTCCCAAAGTAAAGCTCGTTTGTTGCACTATGTTGATAACCAATTTGGATGAGTGCATACGCCAATGTGAGCAGGTGTTAGATTTCTTCAAAGGTATAAATTTTAATGAAATATGCAATTGTAGTTTGCGCCACACCGGATTGGATTCCACCTGCAGCAATAACTTTACTGTCTTGCGCCAAACATGGCGCTTCTGAATTCGCAGATCTGATATTGATAACAACGGATTCAACACAAGAAAATCATGATAGTTTAGAAGCATTTAACAAAAAACATGGGACAACTATTAAGTTGCAAAATGTTGCGAGAAGCGAAGAAGCGAAGATCGATACAGGCCGATTTACTTATGGCTCACTCCTACGCCTCAAACTCGATGAATATCTTTCAGCAAACTATGAACGGGTACTCTATTTGGATAGTGATATTCTTGCCTGCGAATCTTGCATCGAATTGTTTAAGCTAGATTTGGAAGGAAACGTATTTGGCGCTGTGGAAGATATTGGATTTTCGCCAATAGTAAATTCCAAAAACACTCCCTATTTGACAAAATTAGGCCTTCCGCCACACGCGTCTTATTTCAACTCTGGGGTTTTGATATTTGATTGGCAGAAAACCATTGCACAGCGCCTATTACCAAAATGCGTTTCATTGTTGAGCTTAGAAAAAAAATGGCTTTGGCTCGATCAAGATGTTCTTAACATTGTTGGTTTTAACAAATGGAAGCACCTTGAACCAAAATGGAATCTCGACAACAAAATGTCGCGCTTTCTGAGAACTAAGCCAAACTTCCGTCACTTCACGGGCGAACTCAAACCTTGGGACTGCATTGGCAGAATAGGCTATCGCCATTACCGTAAATACTATTTTGAATCTCTAGCGGGAACAAGTTGGTCAGCCTTTATGGAAAAAAAACAAATTAGATTTCCAATTCGACCAAATTACATCGAATTGAAAAATCGGCTTTCTTTCCGAAAAATTGCCCGACTTAGAAATTACTTGGCCGAGAAATATCACCTAACTAGCTAACCCCAAACCCAACCCGTCTTGCCATGTTCGGCCAGCGCACTAGCATCCAGCGTCCCAAACGCACGGTGGCCCTGCGCCGGAACCTCCGAACAATCGCAAAATCAATTGAGAGAACAACTAGCCCCAAGGGCAGCATCCAAAACCCTAAAATGGGCAAGAATCCCAAAAAGCCGCAAAGCACAAGAATCACACCAAGGCCAATACGCAACAGCGGGTGGGCTGGAACGCGAACGTTAAATCCGGCAAATTTTATGTGGCGCAAGTGATATCTCCCTAAACATCTCATATAGGCTGCAAAATCTAAATTTTCAGCCTTCTAAAAATAAAATGAAAAAGTTGTTTCCACTGCCAATTTCATCTGCTAAAGCCCGCGAACATTCCCTGATAGCTCAGTTGGTAGAGCATTCGACTGTTAATCGAATTGTCGCTGGTTCGAGTCCAGCTCGGGGAGCCAGTTTCAAAGGGTCGGTCATTTTAAAGTGATCGGCCCTTTGCTTTTTCAAGCATTTGGGGCAATTGTATTTGCAACAAAGGACTGCACACATGGATATCCGCCACGACATACTTGAAGCCATTGGCAACACGCCGCTGATCAAGCTGCGTAAAGCCTCAGAACTCACGGGCTGCAATATATTGGGCAAAGCAGAATTTATGAACCCCGGCCAATCTGTGAAAGACCGTGCTGCTTTATACATCATCAAGGAAGCCATCAAATCCGGCGCACTAAAACCAGGTGGCACCATTGTGGAAGGCACGGCTGGCAACACTGGAATTGGCCTTGCCTTGGTGGCCAATTCCATGGGCTTTAAAACTGTGATTGTGATTCCTGAAACTCAAGCCCAAGAAAAGAAAGATGCGCTTCGCCAAATGGGGGCTGAACTTATTGAAGTGCCAGCAGCACCCTATAAGAACCCTAATAATTATGTGCGCTATTCCGGCCGCCTCGCAGCGAAAATGGGTGCTGTATGGGCTAATCAATTTGATAACGTGGCAAACCGCCATGCCCACATCGAAACCACGGCACCGGAAATTTGGAGCCAAACAAATGGCAAAGTGTCAGGCTTTGTCTGCGCCGTGGGCAGTGGCGGAACTTTGGCTGGCGTGAGCATGGCGTTGAAAGCTAAAAACAAAGATGTGAAAATCGCCATCGCAGACCCCATGGGTGCAGCGCTTTATAATTATTACAAAACCGGTGAATTAAAATCCGAAGGCTCCTCGATCACCGAAGGCATCGGCCAAGGCCGCATCACCGCTAATCTTGAGGGTGCTGTAATCGACGAAGCATTTCAAATCCACGACCGCGAAGCCTATCAAATCGTCTATGA
Organism: Hyphomicrobiales bacterium; assembly: GCA_031385245.1. Lineage (GTDB taxonomy): Bacteria > Pseudomonadota > Alphaproteobacteria > Rhizobiales > Aestuariivirgaceae > Aestuariivirga. The sequence continues at coordinate 4,644 of JANNBH010000060.1, forward strand.
TCTGTTGCAACATGAAGGCCTGAACATGGGTGGCTCCACGGGTGTGAACGTGGCAGGAGCTATCGCACTGGCCAAACAAATGGGCCCTGGCCACACCATCGTTACCATCCTCTGTGATTACGGCACCAGATATGCCAGCAAACAATATAACCCCGAATTCATGCGAAGCAAAGATTTGCCAGTGCCGGCATGGTTGGAAGCAAAATCTTCAGCGCCACAGGTTTTTGAAGCGTGAGCAATCTCGTTTCAACTGAATGGCTCGCCACTCATCTAAGCGATGATCTCTGCATCCTCGATTGCTCATGGCACTTGCCAACGGCCAAGCGAGATGCGTGCATTGAGTTTGAAGCTATCCATATTGCTGACGCACAGTTCTTTGACATTGATACAATCTCAGACAAGTCCACCACCCTGCCCCACATGCTGCCTTCGCCTGAGAAGTTCGCAATAGAAGTGGCAAAGCTTGGGGTCAGCAACACCAAGAAAATCATTTGCTATGACGTGAGCGGCCTCTTCTCTGCCGCCCGCGTCTGGTGGATGTTCAAGGTTTTTGGCCACGACAATGTGGCCGTGCTGGATGGTGGTTTGAAGAAATGGCTGGCCGAGGGCCGTGCCACGCAATCGGGTGCAGCCATTGCGACCGCAGGAAACTTCACTTCAACCTTGCGCCCAGACATGGTGAAATCCATTGTGCAAGTGGCCAGTGAAAACGCCCAAATTGCCGATGCCCGTTCGCCCACCCGCTTTCGCGGAGAAGAACAAGAACCCCGCCCCGGCGTAAAACCTGGCCACATGCCGGGTGCGAAGAATGTGCATTACGCCACCTTGCTCAATTCAGACGGCACACTCAAATCAAAAACCGAACTCGCAAAAACTTTCACAGCTGCTGAAATCGAAATAACCCAACCCATCACCACATCCTGTGGTTCAGGCGTAACCGCCGCTATCCTCACGCTCGCATGCGCAGCGTGCGTTACATCTTCCTTCGCTCAAAGCACTCCAAATGCCAGGCAGTTGCAATCATTTCAAAAGAATCTTGCCAGGCAGCACCTGGCGACAAATCTGTTTCTGTTCGACTCCGCAAGCCAGCGCTACGTTGCCACCGAAGCAGCGGCGGCATGG
>JANNBH010000083.1:0-6067 GCA_031385245.1 Hyphomicrobiales bacterium
TGAGCGATGATTTCGTGCTTGTTGTGATCAAGTGCGACACGAAAAGTTGCGTTAGGCAGAAGTTCGGCAACAGTGCCTTCAAACTCCAGCAGTTCTTCTTTGGCCATTAGGACCCCTTAATTGGTGTGGTCAGAAGCGTTCTCCATGGACCGTAAACGCGCCAAAATCAAGCACTGAGAGGTCTATCCAGCAAACCGCGTCATAATCCGCTTCACCAGATCATCACGCACCGTTCGGTAGCTCTCTAAAATTTGCTCGCGGCTGCCAGTCACTTGCGAAGGATCAGCAATGGCCCAGCTTTCAACCGCAATCGCCATCGTGCGCGACATAGCTTCGGCGCGGTTTTTGGCTTCGGGCGAAAGCGTGATCAACAGGTCAAAAGCGGAATCTTCCAAGTCTTCAAAACTATGCGGGCGGTGTTTTTTGAGATCAATGCCAATCTCATCCATAATAATGCCCACAAACGGGTCAGGATCACCAGCGGCAATGCCAGCTGACGCCACATAGACTTTATGGCCAAAATGATGGTGCATAATGGCCGCTGCCATGGGCGAGCGGATGGCATTTAACGTGCAGGCAAACAAAACAGCTGAGGGCAATTTTTGGCTCATCACATCAGGCCCGCCACAACAAAGCACAAACAAGCGTGAACAAGCGCCGTGCGGTATCAAAATCCATTTCAGCTTTGCCGTTCAAGCGCTCTTGTAACAATGTGCTGCCATCATTGTGCAAGGCGCGCCGTGCCATATCAATGGCTTCAATCTGCAGCGGGTTAGAACTTTTGACAGCCAGATTATAACTATCGCAAATTTGAAAATAATCTTTCACCACGCGCCTGAATGGCGTGAGCGAAAGGCCGATTGAAAATTTCTTGGCTTCGCCACCGCATTGAAAATGCAGCATCAAGCGATTGTCCAAACTGGAAAGCCGAAGCGCGTAGGGCCCATCCAAGCCATTGCTCAAACCAAAACTATTAAACTCAAGCAGATCATGCACGGCAAGTTTGCGGTCTTGTTCGGCCTCAGATGTTGGGCTTGGGCCAATGCTCTCATCAAAATCAACACTGATGAGGCGATTTTTACGGGTCCCCATTTCAGCCAACATGTTCAGGTTGATGGTCAGTTGACCAAGCTGGCCCCATATCGGCCATCACGGCATCAAGACATTCCACTTCTAGCCGCACTGAATGCCCTGCGGAAAACGCCAACGTAACAATTCCGGCAGGCGCATCGGTTTGCTCAAACGTGATTGCCAGCAGCGAAAGAATAGTGCTCTTGCCTGTGTTGGAAAAGCCAATGCGCTTGGCACTCAAAACACTTTCAAAATGCAAGCCACTGCGGCGGCGCAATTTCTCAGGTGCGGCATCCCATGCAAATCGATTTGTCACTAAAACAAACTGGCGGCGCTTGCTGTTATAACTGATGTCAGCGAGCTTCAGCACGGCATCCTGCATTTGTGCAGAAATCACCGCGAGGTCATCACCATCTTGCGCCGTCAACCGCAGCATATTTAATTATGCTCCGGCAATGCGCGTAACATCAGCACCCACGCCTGAAAGCTTTTCTTCCAAAGCTTCAAAGCCACGGTCCAAATGATAAACCCGGTGCAGCATGGTTTCACCTTCAGCAGCCAGTGCCGCAATGATCAGCGACACTGAAGCACGAAGATCAGTGGCCATCACATCCGCACCTGTCAGCTTGGCAACACCACGCACTTCTGCCATGTCGCCATGCATGTGAATATCAGCCCCTAATCGCGCCAATTCTTGCACATGCATAAAGCGGTTTTCAAAAATCGTTTCGCGAATATGGCTCTTGCCCTTGGCCATGCACATCAAAGCCATAAACTGCGCTTGCATATCCGTGGGGAAACCAGGGTAAGGGTCCGTGGTCACATCCACTGGCAAAATGCCTGAGCCATTGCGCTTCACGCGAATGCCTTCATTGGTGATGGCAACATCAATGCCAGCGCGCTGCATGGTGAGAATAACATTATCTAACGTATCAGCACGCGCCCCGCGCAGCAGCACATCGCCGCCGGTCATGCCAACTGCCATGGCATAAGTGCCAGTCTCAATGCGGTCTGGCACCACAGTGTGTTCAGCGCCATGTAAGCTTGTCACACCCGTAATGTTCAACGTTCGTGTGCCTATGCCTTCAATCTTGGCACCCATCTTAACAAGGCATTCCGCCACGTCAGTAATTTCTGGTTCACACGCGGCATTTTCTATCACCGTGTCACCGTGTGCCAAAACCGCCGCCATCAAAGCAGCATGGGTTGCACCTACGGTTACTTTCGAGAACGAAATATGCCCGCCTTTGAGGCCCTTCTTGGCTTTAGCAATAACATAGCCTTGCTCAATCACACATTCAGCGCCCAGCTTTTCCATGGCCATAATGTGCATATCCACAGGCCTTGTGCCAATGGCGCAACCACCGGGAAGCGAAACCTTGGCTTCACCCATGCGCGCAATCAACGGGCCCAACACCCAGAAGGAGGCGCGCATTTTTGAAACCAGATCATAAGGGGCGGTTGTATCAACAATGGTCTTGGCTGAAATTTTCAATGTCTCGCCAGCCGCACCATGTTGGCCGGAGCGTTTGCCCGCCGTGGTAATATCAACACCATGATTTTGCAAAATCCGCTCAAGCGCTGCGCGTCCACAAGGCGCGGCACATTGTGAAGAGTGACAGTATCTGGCGTGAGCAGAGGAATGATCATCAACGGCAAGGCCGCATTTTTTGCGCCCGAAATATCAATTGTGCCGCCTAGTTTATTGCCACCGCGAATGCGGATCCGGTCCATGGGTGAGAATCCTTGTAAAATTAGCCTAATTCAGGCGCTAACAAGCACAAATGGCTATAGTGGGGCAAGATCAATCGCAAATCGAATTAGCGGTCAAAAATCTTGGCCAAACCATTGCAGGCCCCACCCAGCAGCGCCAAACACAGCGCCAAGGATTGCTGCATAATAACGCCAATTATAACGACGGGGTAAAAGCCTTGGCCAACCGGCACAAAGCCAAATAGCTTTGAAAACGTCGCATGAACCGGAATGCTGCTCCATGTGCCAGCGCTCACCCAGCCGTACCCTTGCCACAGCAAAACTGCAAGCGCCCCAAGCCATGCGATGAGGGCTATCAAATTCAACAGGTTATTTAATGCTCTCATCGGGCTCTCCGGCTAATTCGCTTTTTTGAGGTTCAGAATCACCGCTCATTTTAGCCTGTTCCTTGCGCTTTTTCATATTGGCCTTGAGCGCCTCAGCCTCACGCATTTTTCGTTCCATAGTGCGGGCAGGGAGAGATTTTTCGGTCATCCGAAAAGCCTAAACACGAAGCCTTGCGAAACACAAGCACCTGTGGCATGTGTCGCCTCCGAAACTTGAAGTGCGCTGTTGTAGCTCAGTGGTAGAGCACATCATTGGTAATGATGAGGTCGGCAGTTCAATCCTGCCCAACAGCACCAGTTTCAATCTGGCTCCACAGTATCCGCACCCACCACATTGCTCTGCAGTTTGTGCATCCGCTTGCGGTAGTCGGATGGCAGTTCGAAGTCTCCAGCCCACATCCCGCGCTTGGCTTTGTGCGCTTGAATTCCAGCCGGAACATAATCAGTGCCATATTGTATGAACGCCACAGCCCAGCCGCGCTCCACCATGGCATGAGCAATGTCAATATCGCCCACCACGCAAGTTGAAACGGCGCGGCTATAACGATCAACGTCTAAGCTGCGGCATTTCATGTCGCCTTTAGCCACTAATCTTCGCAATTCTTCGGCAGCGCGTTTGCCGCATGGATAGTTTTTCCGAAATTCATCCAAGCAGGTTTGCCGATATTCAGGGGCGTCAATTCCATAAAGCCTGATTTCAGTTGTGCCTTCGCGCAAAGAGTCGCCGTCAATCACGCTCACAGTGCCTTGCTGAATATCGAGCACACCAAATTTTTGTAAAGCCGCCAATACCAAAACCAGCACGCAGAGAAAAACCAGAGCATCGATGAGAGTGCGCCACAGTGGGCGAGTTCTCATCACTTGCGCCAGCGATCCGCAGCTGCATCATCGGAATCCTTGGCTTCCACCCACTGTGTGCCTGCCGAGCCAGATTCCAACTTCCAGAACGGCGCTTTTGTTTTCAACCAATCCATTAAAAATTCGCAACCCTTGAACGCCGCCTCGCGGTGGGCTGAGCAGGTGATGACCAACACGATGTCTTCGCCAATTTCTAAAGTGCCAAAGCGGTGAATGATCAACACGTCATCGAGCGGCCAACGCGCGCGCGCTTCTGCCTCGATATCACTCAAGGCTTTTTCCGTCATGCCGGGGTAATGTTCCAGCGTCATGGATGATATGTCAGTGCCTTGCGAAATGTCGCGCACTGAGCCCACAAAAATTGCCGTGCCGCCAATATCAGTGCGAGTGCCTTTGAGCTTGGTAAATTCTGCACCCACATCAAAGGCTCCCTGTTGCACTTTTATCATGGCGCGAACCTCATTGTGGCGTGAGAGTGGGTTTGTCCCACGGCCCTTGAATTTTCACTTTCACATCTGGCCCCGTTGTCACATCCAGCGATTTTCGCAATAGATCAATCTCGCCTACACTGTGCAGTGAAACCCCAGCGCCATCAAGTTGATTTTCGCCAAGCTTGGCCACACCCTCATTTAATGTGAATTGCATTTGACCTTTTACATTTGGCGTTTGCCCACCGTTCCATCCGTCCATGGGCTGTGCTGCAAGTGTGTTGAGATCAGCCCCAGAAATTGTGCTGCCTTCAAGCGCAACGGTTGCATTGCCACTCAATGTGGAAATCAACTCGGCTTGGCTATTGCCAGTGGCGGCCAGATGAGATTCAAGTGTAATCCCACCCGATAGAAAATTCTTTTTCGTCAACGCCGCAACATTAGCCAGAGACACATCAAGCTTTAATTTTGGTGGCAATTGTGTGGCGTCTAGCCCCACATCAAATTGACCTGTGCCGCCAGCAAAATCATTAGACTTCACAACGGCATTGAGCACGCGATCTTTAAGGGCGCCTGCAACGGTGGCTGCTCCTGTTTTCATGTCATTAAACTGGAACGAATTTGCTGAAAACCGAAACTGCATATCGAGGGCATTAAGCCCTGAAAAATCAATCGACTTATCGCTCCAGCTTTCCGCTGCATCCCAGCGTAGCGACAAATTATCAAACCCAAGAGCCGCGGTGATGTTCGGCCGCTCACCCGCATTGGAAAATGAAAAATCGCCCCGCGCTGACATATCACCCAATTTCAAATCTGCGCCCGTCAGAAACATCACCGGACCATCGGAATCCAAGGCCCCGCTCAGGGTCAAGTTTTTAAGATCTGTAATATGTGATATATCAGCCCCCAACCATTTCATCAGGCGGGGGCCATCCGTTGAACTCACCTCGGCTTGCCCCGCGAGGTTCAACCGTTTTGCAGTGGCCAACCGCCCCGAAAACGAAAATGAACTCGCAACACCTTCAACAGTGAGATCAAGTGGTGAGCCATCGGAAAAGGCCCGCTCAAGCGAGGCCAGCGTTGCATTGAAATTTACAAACTGGCCGTTCACAACAGCAGAGCCAGAACTGTTGATTTCACCTTCACCGGAAAAATCAGTCAGACCAGAAATTTGATCAAAACCAAATTGATCACCACTGCGTTCATCAAAATAATGAAAGCTGGAATTGCTGAGTTGCACATGAAACTCAGGCCAAGCCTTTGGGCTTTCTCCGGCAAAAACATTTGTGTGGCCCACACCATCAAAATCCACGCGAATGTCTGCACCGTCAACTGCCAGTGTTTGGGGCGAGGCTCTTCCAGTTAATAATTCCACCACCGACAGTGGCACCAAAACCTGTTCGGCATGAATGACGGGGTCGATCAATTCAGACGTTCCTGCGACAGTAACATTTCGCAAGGCAATGCCAAACTGCGGCGAAAAACCATAAGAGCTGCTGCCAATTGTAACCGCGCGGCCTGTTTGTTCCAGCAAAACGGTTTTGATATGTGCAGCAATTTTGCTCGGCAGATATGAAAACCAACCCGCTAAAATAACGAAAGCAAGCGCTG
>JANNBH010000100.1:0-26129 GCA_031385245.1 Hyphomicrobiales bacterium
GCTTGCGACCAGCAGCGCGGCGACGACGGATCACATTGCGGCCACCCACAGTTGCCATACGGGCGCGGAAGCCATGGCGGCGCTTGCGTACAAGCTTCGAGGGTTGATAAGTGCGTTTCACGAGTCTGCTCCGTATGTCATATGACCATTCCCCGCAAGTGTTTCAAAAACAACGAAATTTCGCTGTTGCACAAAACACAAAAGACCGGAAAATATGGCCTATTTGTAAAAGTTGGGCGGTTTATGGGGGAAAGCATTGGAAAAGTCAACGCGAGGTGGTGGCAATCACAAGATAATCGGCTTCTGTCACGTCCAATACACGCTGGCTAAAGCCTTATCACGAGGTGGTGAGACCCCCTATTCAAAAAATAGCATTTCAGCCATGTGTTAGGAATGAACCAATTGCAGACCCCTTTTGCAAAAACGATAGGACGCTGGCTGCCGCTGATAATTCTCGCGGCACTGGTGGTTGCGGCCTATGCACTGGGCTTACAAAAATACATGAGCTTGGAAATGATTGCTTCAAATCGTGAGTTTTTGTTGGATTATGTTTCGAGCCATTTGTTTCTGGCTCTACTGGCCTATGCCATGATTTATATTTTGATCGTGGCACTTTCGCTACCGGGTGCTGGCATCATCAGCATTGTTGGTGGTTTTATATTTGGCTGGACGTTTAGCGCGCCGGTTAGCATTATGGCAGCAACTATTGGTGCTGTTATTGTGTTTCAAATTGTTAAGACTTCACTTGGTGCAACAATGGCTGAACGCGCCGGGCCCTTTGTGCGAAAGCTTGCCGATGGCTTTGCCAAGGACGCTTTCAATTATCTTCTGTTTCTGCGATTGGTGCCAGCATTCCCGTTCTTTGTGGTCAATGTTGTGGCTGGCGTTTGCCGTGTCCCCCTCAAAACATTTATTGCTGCCACTTTTGTAGGGATCATTCCTGGGGCAATTGTGTTTGCGTGGCTTGGCCGTGGGTTGGGCAGTGTGATCGATACTCAAAGTTTGGCCCATAGTATGTGCGTCGCTGACAAGGGACCAGGCAATTGCCCCTATGAGTTATCCATTTCATCTCTCATAACGCCACAATTGCTTCTGGCATTTACAGCCCTCAGCGTGGTGGCGCTCATCCCGGTTCTTGTTAAGCGGTTGAAGGCCCTTCCATGAAATATGATATTGCAATTATTGGTGGTGGATCGGCGGGCCTATCACTGGCCGCAGCCGCAGCACAATTTGGTGAAAAAGTTGTACTCTTTGAAAAAGGCTCTATGGGTGGCGATTGCCTCAACACAGGTTGTATTCCTTCAAAATCCTTGATCGCTGCAGCCAAACATGCCCATGCCCAGCGCAGTTCAGCACCTTACGGTGTAGCCGCAGTTGAACCCAAAGTAGATTATGCCAAGGTGATGGCGTATGTTGAAAATGTGATTGCAACTATTGCTCCGCACGATAGCCAGACACGGTTTGAAAAATTGGGTGTGACCGTGGTGCGTGCGCCAGCAAAATTCGTCAGTACACGGAGTTTATCAGCAGCAGGAAAAATTTATCAGGCACGCAAAATAGTGATTGCCACTGGTTCGCGTGCTGCTGTTCCCCAAATTCCTGGTTTGAAAGATGTGCCATTCCTGACCAATGAAACGATATTCAAAAATCGTGTCATGCCTTCACATCTGATTATAATTGGTGGCGGGCCTATTGGTTTGGAAATGGCGCAAGCGCATCGCAGGCTGGGATGTGAAGTTACAGTTTTGGAAGCCTTTGAACCTCTGGCCAAAGATGATCCTGAGCTTTCCGCAATTGTGCTGGAGACATTGCGAAGTGAAGGGATAGATATTCGGGCAAAAGCTGCAATCGTCGAAATTAAATCGTTCAAAAAAATAATCAAAGTCACTCTTAAAAATGGTGACGTGATCGAAGGTTCGCATCTCCTAGTTGCTGCTGGCCGCACACCAAATATCGAAGGGATTAATCTTGAGGCTAGTGGTATTGAATACACACAACGCGGCATAACTGTTGATAGCGCACTCCGCAGCACAAACCGCAATGTCTATGCGGCAGGTGATGTGGCAGGCGGTCTGCAATTTACCCATGTGGCCGGCTATCATGCTGGCCTTATCATTCGCAATGCTCTGTTTCGGTTACCCATTAAAAATCGAACCGATATCATTCCGTGGGTCACCTACACTGATCCTGAGCTGGCTCATGTGGGGCTGGCAGAAGCTGAAGCCAAAAAATTATATGGTGAAGGCACCAAAGTTTTGCGCTGGTCCTTCACTGAAAATGATCGCGCACAAGCCGAAGGCAAAACCAAAGGCCGTGTCAAGATTATCGTTGGCAAAAGAGGTGTTGTTATTGGTGCCAGCATTGTTGGCGTTGGTGCCGGAGAACTGATTGCGCCTTGGGTACTGGCAGTAACACATAGGCTAAAAATATCGGCATTCGCAAATATGGTTCTCCCCTACCCCACTTTAAGCGAAGCGGGCAAACGCGCTGCTATTTCCAATTATGCTGGCATTGCCCAAAAGCCACTTGTGCGACGGGTGCTAGGTTTTCTTAAATTGCTGGGTTAGAAGCAGCTATGATCGAAAAATCTACACATAAATGGTTGCGCTTGCTGCGCGGGCTTTCTGGAAAAGTGCTGTTGCTCACAATTATATTTGTGATGTTGGGCGAGGTGTTAATTTTTCTGCCATCCATCGCAAATTTTAGAATTCAATGGTTGAAAACGCGCATTGCTCAGGCTGAAATTGCTGCACTTGCTGCACAGGCTGCTCCAAATCAAATCGTAGACGAAGAGTTGCGCGGCACCATTCTTAATGGTGCAGGTGTTGAAGCTGTGGCTCTGACCAAGGGTGACAAACGACAGTTGATTTTGCGCGCCGACCAAGACGGAATGGTTGATGAAACATTCGATCTTCGTTCAGGCATGTATTACACTACGATTGGGCAGGCTTTCGCTGTTATGTTCAGGCAAAATGATCGCTTGGTGAGCGTGATCGACAAGCCACCTGCGATGTCTGGCAGTGTTATTGAAATATCGGTGCATGAATGGCCGCTACGAGATGCGATGCTGCGCTATGCCCTCAATATATTTGTCCTTTCGATCGTGTTATCTTTGGTTGTGGCGGCGATGATTTTTGCTGCCCTCAACAGAGTGCTGGTGAAACCAATGCAAAGTCTTTCCGCAAATATGATGTCATTTGGTGATCGTCCAGAGGATCCCACACGAATTATTTCACCTTCGGCGCGAAATGATGAGATTGGAATTGCAGAACGCGAATTGAAAATGATGCAAACGCAACTGCAAGGCAGCTTGCAGCAGAAAACACATTTGGCCGCTTTGGGGCTTGCAGTAAGTAAAGTGAGTCATGATCTACGCAACATGCTGACATCTGCTCAACTGATCTCAGACCGGCTAAGCGAAGTGAAAGACCCAACCGTGCAACGCTTCGCTCCAAAATTGATTTCATCATTAGATCGCGCAATTGTTTTTTTAAACCAAACAATCACCTATGGCCGCGCTAAAGAACTTCCTCCAGTGCGGGAAACTCTAAAACTTTTCGATGTGGTTTCTGAAGTGTTTGAGCAAGCCGTGCTGCTGGCGGGCAAACACGTGCAGCTGAAAAATGAAGTGGGCCAATCCATAAACGTCGATGCCGACCACGAGCATTTAATTCGCATCCTGACAAATTTAACGCGCAACGCCATTCAAGCCTTGGACACAATTTCAAAGCCAGACAAAAATGTAACGATCTCCGCAGCCCGAAGTGACAAAGTGACGACAATAAAAGTGGCCGATAACGGTCCAGGTATTCCTGCCAACATTCGCGGCCGGGTGTTTGAAGCATTTCAATCTTCGGCGAGAGCTGGCGGTTCTGGACTTGGACTTGCCATTTCAACTGAACTTGTGCAGGCCCATGGCGGCTCAATTGTGGTCATTGAATCAAGTGCTGAAGGAACAGCGTTTGAGGTTGCGATTCCTGATTGTGCAGCCGAATTGAGCAGTCGAAATAGCTCAAAAATAAAGAAAGTGAAGGCCTGAAACTTCTGGCCTTGCGTTATGCTCACAAGCATACTAATCAGGCCCCGCTTTCGTTATCTAACGCAAAGCACAATGCGCGCCCGTAGCTCAGCTGGATCAGAGCACTAGACTACGAATCTAGGGGTCAGAGGTTCGAATCCTTTCGGGCGCGCCAATCTTTTGGATCAATTCAATCTGATCCGATGATTGAGTAATCATTTAATGTTTTAAGTTTTTTTGATTAGAACCTGCAATTTTGCAGCGATTGTTATATGTTCACACAATGACGATGTTTGGCTTGATGTGAGATGATGTTTTTCAAACTTGAATCTACCTACCCCAACTTGCCAGAGGTTTTACATAGGCTTGTTAAACCAATGCCGATTCATGCGCCGCGCATGGTGATTGCCAATCATCAGCTTGCTCAAGAAATTGGCTTTCCGGCCAGTTTTCTCTCTCATGATGAAGCTCATGCCCTGTTGTCAGGCAGTTCAGACCAACAGGGTGTGGCCATGGCTTATGCTGGGCATCAGTTTGGGCATTTTGTACCTTCGTTGGGTGATGGGCGGGCCTATTTGCTGGGCGAAGTTGTGGGGCCAGATGGAGTGCGGCGTGACTTGCATTTGAAAGGTGCGGGCCGCACGGCTTATTCGCGTGGGGGTGATGGCCGGGCCACTCTAAAAGCGATGCTGCGCGAATATATTATCAGCGAAGCAATGGCCGGGCTTGGCATACCGACCACACGCGCCCTTGCCGTGGTGGCCACAGGTGAAATTGTGCCGCGTGAATTGCCCGAACCTGGTGCCGTTCTCACGCGGGTGGCACGCAGCCATGTGCGCGTGGGCACATTTCAATATCTGGCGGCACGTGGGGAAGTTGCTGCGCTGGAGGCGCTGGTTGACTATGAAGTGGCACGAAATTTTCCAGGTGCTCCCCAAGGGCCAACACGGTTTTTATGGTTCTTCAGCGAGGTCATCGCGCGGCAAGCAACACTCATTGCCAAGTGGATGTGTGTGGGCTTCATTCACGGCGTTATGAACACCGATAATATGAGCGTGTGTGGCGAGACGATTGATTATGGCCCATGCGCTTTCATCGATGCGTTTCATCCACAGAAGGTTTTTAGTTCAATTGACCAAAACGGCCGCTATGCGTGGGATAAACAACCCACTGTTGCTTTGTGGAATTTAACACGGTTGGCCGAAGCCCTGTTGTCATTGTTTGATGCCGACCGTGCCGTGGCTGCTATTCTGGCTGAAGAGTCTTTACGAAAATTTTTACCCGCGTTTGAAAGTGCCTTCGAAGCAGGCATGATGCGGAAACTTGGCAGCACTGCGCCACAGGCCAGTGATGGTGAATTTATTGCCGCCACTTTAATGGCGATGACGGATGAGCAAGCCGATTTTACCAATTTCTTTGTGGCGCTCACAGATCAAGCACCTTTGCAAAGTTTTTTTAAAGATGATGCAGCGCATTTGGCGTGGTTGGAAAAATGGCGGGCGCATGTTCCGTTGCCTGACTATGCTGTGATGCGAGCAAGCAACCCACGCTATATCGCGCGCAATCACCGGGTGGAGCAGGCCTTAGAGGCTGCGCGAAATGGTGACATAAGTTTGGTGACAAAGCTGGTTGAAATCGTCGCGCTGCCCTTTGAAAAGAATGATGCTGACTATACCAATCCACCGCTGGCAGATGAAGAAGTTCATGCCACGTTTTGTGGCACATAAGTTTATCCTAAACTCAATTTGCTCAACACCTGCTTCACAGTTTTTGCCAGCTTCTCAACAATTTCTGAAAGTTCTTCGTCTGTTGCATTATAGGGTGGAGCGAGAATGACTACATCGCCATTCACACCATCAACATTGCCGCCGACTGGATAACAGATGAGGCCATTGGCAAAAGCTTGTTGGCGGATATGCATGAAGAGTTTGTGTTCGGCGGCGAATGGCGCTTTGGTTTTGCGGTCTGCTACCAATTCTAAAGCTTGGAAATAGCCACGGCCTCGAATATCGCCCACGGCTTCAACACCAGTAAATGCATCGGCCAACATTGATTTCAATTTTTGTTCGTTGGCGGCAACGCGTTCCACTAATTTTTCGCGCACCACAATTTTTTGCACAGCAACGCCAGCGGCACAGCAGGCGGTGTGGCCCGTAAACGTGTGGCCGGTTTGCGGAACATGGTTGATCGCCTCGCTCACCTTGTCAGAATAAATGGCGGCACCCAGTGGCAAGTATCCTGCTGCCAAACCTTTGGCGACCGACATTATATCAGGCACAACACCATCTTTTTCCAATGCGCGCCAAGTTCCAGTGCGCCCGGCGCCGCACATCACTTCATCGGATATCATCAACACACCATAGTGATCACAAATTTCACGGATGCGTGTTGCATAGCCATCAGGTGCGGGAACGCAGCCCCCTGCGGCACCCACTACAGGCTCAAATATAAAGGCTGCTATTTTGTCGGGGCCTTCTCTTAAAATTTCGTCTTCCAGTTCTTGCGCGCAAGCCAAGCCATTATTCTGACCAATGGGGCGATAATCATTGGCTGGCGATAATCTGGACACATCTAAGAGTGACCCAGCGAAGGCGGCTTTGCGTTCAAGAAAACCTGAAACTGAAAGTGCGCCAATTGTGTTGCCATGCCAGCTTCTTTCGCGAGCTATGAAGCGCCTTCTGCTCATGTTGCCGCGTGCGGTATGATATTGCAGGGCGAGCTTCATGCAGCTTTCGACAGCTTCAGAACCGCCAGTGACATAGACCATGTGATTGAGGGTGCCACCGCAGCGCGCGCGGATGATATCTGACAATTCTTCAAGCGCATCGGATGTGAAATTATAACGATAGCCATGGGCGATACGGTCTAACTGCGCTTTGATTGCGTCATTCACCTCCGCATTGCCGTGGCCAATGCAATAAACGGCGGGGCCGCCAGAGCCATCAATATATTGCTTGCCATCAGCATCATATAAGTAAGAACCTTTGCCCCAGGCAATCTTGGGCATGGTTTCGGTTGAATGGATGGATTTAGGAAGTGAACTCATCTTGAAGTCTCTTATATCATCATGCAATCTGTCTATATGAAACCAGTTTCCCAAGTTGTGCAACCGACCAAGGGTGCGACATGAGTGTTGGCATTCGCCCCATGCGCGATGGTGAAGAGGATGCGGTTGCTGTGCTCATTCGCCAGCTGCCGAAAGATTTGGGCCTCAGCACTGTTCCAAAAATGACTGGCCAGAATTTGCGCGATGCCAAAGGGCTGGCGCAGGTTATGGTGGCGGATGATGCCGGCCTCATTTTAGGCGTGTGCTTATGGACCATGACTTATTCATCGTGGCGCGGCTGTGCTGGAATTTACATCAGTGACCTCTATGTTTTGCCACATGCGCGCGGGCGGAAAATTGGCGAGCGGCTTTTGCAAGGCACAATTCGCTTTTCGCAAAAATTAGGTGCAGGCTTTGTTAAAATGGAAGTTGAAATGGCCAATGAAGTTGCCGCACGATTTTATAAAAAGCTGGGCTTCATCCACAAGGCTGATGACCGCATCTTTATTCTGGAGCCACAAGGCTTTGAACAGTTGAGCACAAGGATTGAAAAATGAACATTAAAACTGTTGGCCTTATTGGTGTTGGCTTGATGGGCCATGGCATTGGCAAGAATATTTTGGAAAAGGGTTTTAAACTGAATGTTCTGGCCCACAAAAACCGTGCGCCCATTGAGAGTTTGGTGAGCAAGGGGGCGCAGGAATGCAAAAGCGTTGCCGAGATTGCTGCACAATCTGACATGGTGATTTTGGTGGTTACGGGCACACCGCAAGTGGAAGAAATTGTATTGGGCGATAAAGGGCTTTTGGCTCATGGCAAAAAGGGCTTGATCATCGCTGATTGTTCCACCGCCGAACCAGATTCCACACTGCGGCTTTCAATGGCGGCAGCTGCAATGGCCATGAGTTTTGTTGATACACCAATGACGCGCACGCCAAATGAGGCGGAAGCTGGCAAGCTTGGCTTGATGGTGGGGGCGGATGTTGCAACGCTCGAAAAAATTCGCCCTGTACTTGCTTGTTTTGCGGATTTGATTGTTCATACTGGTGCCGTGGGCACGGGCCATCAGGTGAAGCTGATCAACAATTTTCTCTCGCTCGGCCATGCGGCCATTGCTGCTGAAGCCATTACTGTGGCGGCCAAAGCCAACGTCGATATGGAAGCGCTTCGTACGGTGATTATGGGCGGGGGTGCTGCTTCAGTGATGTTTGGGCGGCTGATCAATGTGCCTTTGCATGATGATGATACCCATGCAAAATTTGCCATTCGCAATGCCCGCAAAGATTTGCGCTATTACACCAACATGACCGAAACGCTGCCAGTTGCCTCCTTCATGGGTGAGCAGGTTCACCAAACTTATGTGCTGGCCGACACTATGGGATATGGCGAACGCTTTGTGCCGCGCCTGATTGATATGATGAAAAAACTGGCCGGACTTTAATCTTTTTTGCTGCGCTTTGCTGGTTTTTTAGGTTTAGCTTTTGCTTTTGTTTCTGTGCCAGAAATTGCAAATATCGAAGGCAGCACCTCAAGTTCTGGCTCAGCGTTTACTTTGACGCGCGGGGCCATTGGTGCCCTGCCCACTTTTGGTGAAGCAGGCACCACGGCAGGCCATAAATGTTTTGCATCGGGCTGAGGTGCAGGCGGTTTATAAAACACAACTGGAAGAAGCGTTTCAGCCAGAGGCGGAGGCGGGGGTGACGGGGCTGCTGCCATGCGCGGCAGGATAGCCAGAAGCTCAGACACTTCATTTGCTGTTTTTGGTTCCCCAATAAAATAGCCTTGGCCCAAATCACAGCCTAATTCTGACAGGCGATCAATTTGAATTTGAGTTTCGATGCCCTCCGCCACCACCGTCATCCCAAGGCCATGAGCCAGCTCGGTGATGGTGGTGATGATCATGCCGCTGCGTGTATCAAAGCTTTCTGGCGTTAAAAATGAACGGTCAATTTTAAGTGTATCAAACGGCAAGTCGCGTAGACTGGAGAGATTAGAGAATCCAGTGCCAAAATCATCACAGGCTAATCCCACACCCAAACTGCGTAAACGCTCAAATAATTTTGTGGCGCGATCTGGGTGGCGCATGATGACTGATTCAGTCACTTCAATTTTCAGGCTATTAGGCTTCAAACCTTCACGTTCAATGACTGCTTGAACTTGCTCCAGAAAATTTGCTTCTAATAAATGACTCGGAGAAATGTTGACTGATACGAAGAAGTTTTCATCGCGGCGCAGTACCCGTTGCCACACCCCCAATTGCCGCGCAGCATTGGCCAATACGATCTGGCCAATTTCGCTGATCATTCCGGCATTCTCGGCCATGTCAATAAAGTCAGCAGGTGGCAACAAGCCTTTCTTGGGGTGGCGCCAGCGGGCCAAGGCTTCAAAACCTGCAATCTCTAGGGATTGCAAATTTGAAATGGGTTGGAATTGCACTTCAATTTCATTGGCAGCCATGGCCCGGCGCAAATCTGTTTCGAGCGCCAAATGGGTGGCGCGTTCATCTTTTAAATTGGTATCAAACATTACAATTTGAGCACCCCCCAAGCGGCGTGCTTCAAGCAAGGCACTGGCTGCTTGTTGTTGCAAATCACTAGCCATGACTCCACGTTCACTTGCATTGGAAATACCAATGCTAGCTGCCAAAGTTATTTCATGTTGGCCCATGGCGGTTGGTTCAGCCAAAGTATCGCTAATGGATTCAGCTAACTCATGGGCATTGCGCTGGGCAATAGCCTCTACAGCCATAACAGCAAACTGACTTCCCGAAATGCGTGAAACTGATTCATCTTCAGTCAGACAATCCTGAATACGGGCACCAGCCAATTGCAGCAGACGGTCACCATAATCATGGCCCAAAGCTTCATTGAGAGTTTTAAGGCGGTCTAGATCGATCAACATCAACCGCAGTTGAAAGCCAATGGGCTTGGCAAGCTCACGCTCCATACGGTCCATGAAAATGGCACGGCTGGGAAGACCTGTAATCGGATCATGCACGGCATCAGAAATCAACCGCTCCTCAGTTTCCTTCACCTTGGTCACATCGGTGAGGGTGCCAATGCACCGATCCGGCAATTGGTTGGGACCGGGAACAACACGAGACCGAAGTTCATACCAGCGAAAATTTCCATCCGAATTTCGAAGGCGTAAATCCAAATCAATATGGCGGCCCAACTGCAAACTATCTGCCGCAAGCTCATTCCTATAAGCGGCGGCATCAACTGGGTGCATAATTTCTATGAAATTTTGCTGGCTATTTAAACTCCAGCTTTGCGGATCATAACCGAGTGCTTTTGGAAACTCAGCGCCAAGATCTAAATACTGATCTTGAATTTGCCAATCCCACAGCACATGGCGGGCACTTGATAGGGCCAAGCTGCGGCGGCTGGCATCTGTGATGAATGGTTTTATCGAAAGGCCTTGAGTGAAAATAAATCGCATCAACACCATCGCAAGTATAATCAGAACTGCTGCCAATAAACCAACAAGCACGGGAGAAAGACTGGCGGTGCGCGATTCAGATTGGGTGATGACCCCAGCAAAAATGGCCCAAGCTGAAATAGACAGCCAAAACAGCAAGCCCGTGTCCACAATGCCAGTTGCGGTGTTGCGGGCTACCGCCGTGATTGCAAAGCCAAACAGGATGACAACGACAAAGCTTATACGCGCAATTGTTGCAGCCTGATTGGGCTCAACGAAAGCATAGATCACATTTGCCAGAAGACCAGCCAACATGAGCAGCAATAATATGCCCAACACAGGTTGCCGTTTTCTAACGCCCGTGAAGGTTAAAGCGCAGCTGAGCAAGGCCACAGTCAATAATGTCTCGAGAATTGCACGCAGGATTGATGGCGAAAAACCAGACCCGGTGACCTGTTGGACGGCGCGTGAAACATAGCCCATTTCAAAATTCATAAAAAACAAGCTGGCAATGCAGAACAACCATCCTGAGAGCAAGGCGCTGTGGGGCCTAAACCCATAGAGAGCAAGGACGCCTAAGGTAACGAGCAGCGACACACCTAAAACAAGGCCTCTAAAAAATGAAAGATTGTCAAGCTGAGTGGCTAGTATTTGGCGCTGCCACAGGCTTGGCCGCAATTTGCCACCATTAGTTTCCACGGCGAAGTTCATTGTTTGGCCAGATGCAATGCTAAATGAAAAAGCGCGCTGATCACCTGCATCAAATGGTACAAGCACATCTTGGCCCTTGGTGCTTTCTGCATGGTAAGCCGAATTACCAAATTGCAAGAGCTGCAGAAGGCCAGAGCCAGCAAAACGTTGTGGCTCAATGGCCAGCACAAAATCAAGATTGAGATTGCTGGTATTACGGACAGAATAGAGCGACCAAAAATAGTTGGGGCCGGGCCCCTTGGCTTTTATATTTGCTTTGGTTGCATCGCCTGGGCCTGCCACAATCAATGTGCTGCTTTGCAGTTTTTGAGCGCTGCCCAGATCGGTTAAATCAATCGAAGTAGTGTTGGAATCCACCGAGATAACTGCGGATGCAGCAAAACTTGTGGCGCTCAATGCGACCATAAGGCCGCACATGACAAGAAGTGTTGCCACATAGTTTAAAATCTTTGCGCGAGCAGTTTTCATTCGAATCATGGTTGCATGTTAGAGGCGGAAAGCGGCGATAGCGATTGGCTGGTTCAAGATTTTAGACGGGCAAACAAGAAATGATCTTGCCAGATTCCAGCAATTTTCAAATAGGATTTTGCAAATCCTTCTTGTTCAAATCCAGTTTTTTTCAAAAGCGCTATTGAAGCTGCGTTGCTGGGCAAGCAGGCCGCTTCAATCCTATGCAAGCCCATATCGTGAAAGGCATGGTCCAGCAGAAGCCGTGTTGCTTCTGTCATATAGCCATGGCGCGCATGGGGCTCGCCAATCCAATAACCGAGAGTTGCAGTTTGGGCAACGCCTCTGCGGATATTATTAAGATTGATTGCCCCCAAAAGGTTTTGACCTTTCGCATCAAAAATGAAGAGCGCATGGCTGCGCTCTTCAAGGGCAAGCTTATTGTAAACATGCAATCGGTACCGAAACGAAGTTCTGGTGAACTCATCATCTTGCCATTCCGGTTCCCAAGCTTGGAGAAAGGCACGGCTGGATTTTCTCGCATCAACCCACGCTTTGAAATCATCCATCGTTGGTGGACGCAGCAAAATCTTGTCGGAGCGAAGAATAGGCCCCGCGCCCAATTTTCTAAATGGCAGCCGGAAACTCAATGGCTAGCAAAGCGTGCAGCCAATGTGGCATGGCTTTCCAAAGCTGAAAGTTGGCCCACAGCACTGAGAGACGGCGTGGCCGAGCGGAAAATATCCTTGGCCAATTCCCGCACTTGCTCAGCCGTAACAGCTTCGATTTTTTTGATCAGTGTTGCCATCTCTGGCACTTCACCAAAAGCTAGAAACTGTCGCGCAATTTGATCCGCTCTGGACGACGCACTTTCGAGGTTCATCACAATGCTGGTTTTAAGCTGGGCCTTGGCGCGATCAATTTCCTTTTCAGAAATTTCATCGGCCATCGACATCATCACATTGGAGGTGACTTCCATCAAATTTGGTGTGTGGTCTGGGGAAGTTGCGGCATAGACACCCAGTTGACCTGCATCCTCATACATGGTGCCAAAGGCAAATACACTATAACAAAGCCCGCGCTTTTCGCGCACTTCTTGGAACAGGCGGGACGACATGCCGCCGCCCAAAATACTGGCCAGCACCTGCAATTGATAAACCCGCGGGTCACGGTAATTTGGTGCCGGAAACGAAAACACGATATGGGTTTGATCCAGCGGTTTTTGCTCAGTGTGGGCGGTGCCCGCAAATGTTGGCGGATGGCGTTGCGGCGCATGGCCTTGCGGAATTTTGCCGAAATGTTTTTCGGCCTCTTTCGCGAAATCAGCGTGGTTCACATTGCCGGTGGCACAGACAACCATACGCGAGGCCCAATAATTTCGGGTGCGCCATGCTAACATTTGTTCGCGGGTCATGGTTTGAACCAATTCCGTGGTGCCCAGAATAGACCGACCCAGCGGATGATCGCCATAACTTGCCGATTGCGCCAGATCGAAAACCAAATCATCGGGTTGATCTTTGGAAGCGGCTATTTCCTGCAAGATCACATCGCGTTCGCGTTCCATTTCATCGGCATCTAATGTGGATTCGGTGAAAATATCGGCCAGAATATCCATAGCCAGCGGCCAATCGGCTTTTAAAGTGCGGGCATAATAGGTGGTGGTTTCCATGCCGGTTGCAGCATTTATTTCGCCGCCTGCACTTTCAATTTCTTCAGCAATGCCCTGTGCTGTGCGGCGCTTGGTGCCCTTGAACGCCATATGCTCTAAGAAATGCGCCACGCCATTTTCTTCTGGCCGCTCGTCGCGGGCCCCGGCTTTCACCCATATCCCCAAGGCCACAGATTCAAGGTGCGGCATATTATGGGTGATCACATGCAGGCCATTTTCGAGCCTGGTTATTTCTACTGACATTACCTCTCCCGTCAGCGTCTCGTGCCGGAAAGGATGAAAGCCTTCACGTCGCTTGCGCTGTTTGGAAGTATTGTGAAACTTTCTGGCGCATTCATCAAGTGGGATAGTCGATGTGGTAAATTTGGTCTTATGCCGCTGGCTTTTTCTACCGCGTCAGGGAATTTGGCTGGGTGGGCGGTGGCCAGTGTGACCATTGGCGAAGATGTTTTGGTTTTCAAGGCGACGGCGTAGCCCACGGCGGTGTGCGGATCGAAAAGCTCGCCCGTTTCTTTCAACACGCTGGCAATTGTTGCGGCTGTTTCAGCTTCAGTGGTTGCGCCTGAATCAAATTCATTGCGGATGGATTTTAGCGCCTCGGCTTGCAGGGTGAAATTGCCGGATTGTTTGAGGCTTTCCATATGGGCACGCACGGCTACCGCATCGCCCTTGTTGGCCAAATAAACCAGCCGCTCAAAATTACTGGAGACTTGAATATCCATCGACGGGCTTTGCGTGGCGTGAACACCTGTGATGGTGTAGCTGCCGGTTTTCAGCGTGCGGTCCATAATGTCATTTTCATTGGTGGCTATCACCAAGCGATCAACATTAAGCCCCATGCGCTTGGCGGCAAGGCCTGCAAACACATTGCCGAAATTGCCTGTTGGAACTGTGAAGCTGACGGCACGATCGGGTGCGCCCAATTGCAATGCGGCATAAAAATAATACACAATTTGGGCCATGATGCGGCCCCAGTTGATTGAGTTCACACCAGCAAGGCCAACCTCATCCCGAAATTTCAAATCATTAAACAGGGTTTTGACGATAGCCTGACAATCATCAAAATTGCCTTCAATGGCGATGTTGTGGATGTCTCGTGAATTGACTGTTGTCATTTGCCTACGCTGCACATCAGAGACCAGGCCATGAGGATGCAGAATATATAAGCTCGTTTGATTACTATTCTTGAATGCTTCTACCGCTGCCCCGCCAGTATCCCCTGAAGTTGCTCCTACAATTACGAAGCGGCGGTTATGTCTAGCTAGTGACCAATCCATGAGATTGACAAGCAACTGCATCGCCACATCTTTGAACGCAAGCGTAGGTCCATGAAAAAGTTCAAGTAACCAATTATTTTCGTTCAATTGCTTCAATGGAGTTATAGATGGATGAAAGAATGTTTCATATGAGCGATTGATGATTTCCCTCAGATCAGCATCCGGTACTGAACCTGCCGTGAACTTGGAGCAGACAGCGAAAGCCACATCGGCATAGGGTTTCCCACGCAAGGCCAATTGTTCATCTCGCGAGATTTGTGGAAAGGTTTCGGGCAAATATAATCCACCATCCCGCGCCAAACCAGAGAGCATGGCTCCCTCAAAATCAAGGACAGGAGCTTCACCACGGGTAGATATGTATTTCAAGATAGTCCTCTCCAACTTTTGTCATTGCCGGATTTATTTCGGCAACCCATGGCTCAAGTTGGGTCCCCGCAATAAATGCTGGGATGACAGATTATAATGGATGACTTAGCTGCCCTGCCCTTGGCGATCAAGCATCCGTCTTCTTCACTAAGCTTCGGGCAAAGAAACCTGCCACCGCCAAAAGTGCCGCTGCCAATCCAAACCATGTAATCGCATAACCTAAATGATTGTTGCTGAGCTCCACTTGGGCTGGGCGCTCCCGTATTGAAGTTGTGAAGCCGTAAGCGAGGTCTGGCTGCTGTAGCACGAACGGCGCAATTTTTACATCTTGTGGCGCTTGGGCTGCTGACCACATGGCGGGCAAGTCCCACCAATACCACGTGTTGCCTGCTTCATCATTGTCATTGTCAAAAAGACCACGGCCTTTTTTGTGTGATCTCACCATACCGTAAATTGTTTGCGTGTTCACATTTGGGTCGGCAATTTTCTTGGTTGCAGACGGGCCATAATCAATCAAGACAAATATGCTATCCGAACTGGTGAAGGGTGCAATAATTTCCCAACCGGGTTTGCCTTCATACGATGTGATTTTGGCGAGGGTGTGGGCAGTGTCAATCTGACCTTCGGCCTTCACCATCATATATTCAATATCTTCGCCTTTGGCTTGTCGCTCAACGGCATCCGCAAGCGTAATGGCAGGCGCATCCATGCGGGCCTCTAATTGAGCGATGAGTTTAGTTTTTTCGGCGAGGCGAAAGATTTGCCAGGTGCCCAAGCCGCAAAGAATAATGAGGCCGATTGTGGTGGCTAGCGCCAATGGCCAAAGCCTTTTCACTGCTGCCGGCCCTCATGGGCATTATGTTTCCATTGCTGGCAAATGAGAAAACCTTTGGCGGGGCGCAGCAGGATCATGGGCAGGATGATGAGCACGGGAATGGCGATGAGCACATGCACATACCAAGCGGGACTATAGGCGATTTCAACACCCAGAATAGAGCCCACGCCAAATACGCAGGCAAAAAGCATGACAAACCATGCCGCACCATCGCCACTATCAGCAAAGTCATAGGAGAGGCCGCAGGAGGTGCAGGATTTGGCCACGGCCAGATAGCCAGAAAATAATTTGCCACGGCCGCAGCGCGGGCATTTTCCGCCAACCCCGGTTTTGAAGGCTGAGATCGGCGGATAATAGTTTTCAGTCATTATTCGATCGGCATGATGCCGCCATGTGAACCCCAGATATAAACTGCGGCAAACAGGAACAGCCAGACCACGTCCACGAAGTGCCAATACCAAGCAGCAGCTTCGAAACCGAAATGTTGCTTTGGTGTAAATTCACCCTTCAAGGCGCGAACCAAGCAGACGATCAAGAAAATGGTGCCCACAAGAACATGGAAGCCATGAAAGCCTGTGGCCATAAAGAATGTTGAGCCATAGATATTGCCACCATTTTCACGGCTGAAGGCAAACAGCGCATGGCCATATTCCCACGCTTGCACGCAAGAGAACAATGCGCCCAAAACGATAGTGAGGATCAAGCCATTGACCAGTCCTTTGCGATCATTGTTGAGCAATGCATGATGCGCCCAGGTGACGGTGGTGCCCGACGTGAGCAAGATCAGCGTGTTGACCAAAGGCAAATGGAAGGGATCAAAAACAATAGTTCCGGCTGGTGGCCAAATGCCGCCAGTGGCCGCAATGCGGGCTGCCATTTTGGCTTCGCCGGCAAAAAGGCTGGCGTCAAAGAAAGCCCAGAACCATGCCACGAAGAACATCACTTCCGAGGCAATGAACATCAACATGCCATAACGCAAGTGGAGAGCAACAACTGGCGTGTGATCACCCGCGTTGGCTTCCTTGATAATGTCGCGCCACCACATAAACATGGTGTAGAGCACCAACGCAAAACCAACATAAAGGCCGATCGACGTGCCCCCGTGCATCCAGGTGACAGCACCCACCGCTAAGATGAAGGCTGACACTGCGCCTATTGCTGGCCATGGACTTGGATTGACCAAGTGATAATCGTGATTTTTTGCATGTGCATCAGCCATTATTGTTTGCTCCTCAGTTCGTTTTAGCTTCGGCGGCTTCGGCAACCGCAGGGTAGAAAGTATATGAAAGTGTTATTTCGTGAATACCTTTAGCATCGGCATCATCAAGAATAGCGGGGTCAACAAAATATGACACTGGGAATTCTTTGCTCTCGCCCGCATTTAAAGTTTGCTTGGTGAAGCAGAAACATTGGATCTTGTTGAAATAGGCACCTGCAGCTGGAGGTGTAACATTGAAAACGGCGCTGCCGGTTAAAACTTTATCGCTTACATTTTTGGCATCAAAAAACGCCAAAGCTTGTTCACCGATTTTGATTTTCATTTCAGTTTGGCGTGGATGAAAATCCCAAGCTAATGCGCCAGATGTATTGGCATCAAAGCGAATTGAAATCATCTGGTCAGTTGCTTGTGCGGGAGCAGCATCAGCTTGCTGCGTGGTGCCACCAAAGCCCGTGGCTTTGCAAAAGGCTTTGTAAAAAGGCACGGCCGCATAAGACAAGCCCAGCATAGTAACAACAAGAGCAAAGGCACCCATAGCAACGCGATTATTTTTGCTGTTCACCATTAGTGAACACCATGGGCAGCTTGATAAATCTTCACCAATGTTGTGATGAAAATTATGATGAAGAAGGCAACAAGGCACCATGCCATGATAACGTTGCGGTTTTTGCGGCGCTTCAAATCTTCTGCCGTAAAGCTAGGAACTGGTTTTTGTTCGGTCACAGCAGCACCGGAAGATTGAGCAGGCGTTCGATCAAAATCAAAGCGAACACCGCAAAGAGCCAGTAAATTGAGAAGAAGAAAAGTTTTTTGCACGCCTTTTCGGATGCCTGGCCTTCGGGTGCGCGGTAAACATCAATCGCATATTTCAAAAATGCCAGCGTGAGCAAGCCAGCGCCAATTGCATAAACTAAGCCAGCGGTGCTGGTGAAAATTGGAAGTGCTACAATTGGCACCAACAGGCAAGAATAAATCAAAATTTGCTTGCGCGTTTCGGGGCGGCCCGCAACATTTGGCAACATGGGAATGTTGGCTTTTTCATAATCACCTTCACGGAACAGGGCCAGCGCCCAGAAATGCGGTGGCGTCCACATGAAGATTAAAAGGAATAATGCCACTGAACCAAGATCAACTGTCTGCGTGACGGCAACCCACGCTACCATCGGTGGGAATGCACCTGCGGCTCCACCGATTACAATGTTCTGTGGTGTGAATCGTTTGAGGCCGATGGTGTAAATAACGACGTAAAAGAAAATGGTAAAAGCAAGCAAAGCCGCTGATTGCACGTTGACCAAGAGGCCCAACATTAAAACTGATCCGACAGCCAAGGTCATGCCAAAGCCAAGCGCTTCACCGGGCAGAATTGCGCCGCGCGGAATGGGCCGCGTGGCCGTGCGTTTCATCACCGCATCAATATCGGCATCATACCACATATTCAAAGCACCTGAGGCTCCTGCCCCCAATGCAATACAAAGTATGGTAATGAAGCCCAACCAAGGATGAATGTGGCCTGGAGCTGCAACAAGGCCAACAATGGCGGTGAAAACCACCAGCGACATAACGCGAGGTTTGAGCAACGCGAAATAATCAGATGCTGAACCTTGCCCGCCCAGCGGGAGAGTGACATCTGACATTTCCACGTTCTCGATGGTCATTATCTTACTTAATAATTGGAAGTGTGTTGAACTGGTGGAATGGTGGTGGGGAAGGCAAGGTCCATTCCAATGTTGTGGCACCAACACCCCATGGATTTGCTGGGGCTTTCACTTTCTTAGAATAGGCGGAGAAGAGGCCAACCAAGAATACCAGCACACCAAACGCCGAGATATATGAGCCAATCGATGACACATAATTCCAATCAGCATAAGCTGCTGGATAATCGATGTAACGGCGCGGCATTCCGGCAAGGCCTAAGAAATGCTGCGGGAAGAACAAAATGTTCACGCCAACAAATGTGATCCAGAAATGCAGCTTGGCAATGGTTTCATTGTACATATAACCAGTGATTTTGGGGAACCAATAATACCAGCCCCCAAAGATTGCGAACACCGCACCAAGCGACAGCACATAATGGAAATGCGCCACCACATAATAAGTGTCCTGCAAGCTGCGGTCCACACCAGCATTGGCCAGAACCACGCCGGTTACACCGCCAACAGTGAACAAGAAGATGAAGCCGATGGCCCACAACATAGGTGGACGGAATTCAATTGAGCCACCCCACATTGTTGCAATCCACGAGAAGATTTTAACACCGGTTGGAACCGCAATGATCATGGTTGCTGCCAAGAAGTAAGCTTGCGTATCGGCATCAAGGCCCACAGTGTACATGTGGTGCGCCCACACAACAAAGCCAACCACACCAATGGCCACCATCGCGTAAGCCATGCCCAAATAGCCAAACACAGGCTTTTTGGAGAAGGTGGAAATGATGTGGCTGATGATGCCAAAGCCTGGCAAAATCAAAATATAAACTTCAGGATGGCCGAAGAACCAGAACAGATGTTGGAACAACACCGGATCGCCACCCTTTGAAGCTTCAAAGAATGAGGTGCCGAAGTTACGATCAGTCAGCAACATGGTAATGCCGCCAGCGAGAACTGGAAGCGACAGCAAAAGCAGGAACACTGTGACCAAAACTGACCACACAAAAAGTGGCATTTTATGCAAGGTCATGCCGGGAGCACGCATGTTGAAAATGGTGGTGATGAAGTTAATGGCCCCGAGGATTGATGAGGCACCCGCCAAATGCAGCGAGAGAATTGCAAAATCCATGGCGGGGCCGGGTTGGCCTGTTGTGGAGAGAGGTGGATAAATCGTCCAACCGCCGCCTACGCCATGCATCCCTGAGGGGCCTTCGACGAACATGGAAATCATCAGCAGCGCGAAGGCTGGCAGAAGCAGCCAGAAGGAAATGTTGTTCATGCGCGGGAAAGCCATATCGGGTGCGCCAATCATCAAGGGCACAAACCAATTGCCAAAGCCGCCTATCATGGCGGGCATCACCATGAAGAAGATCATGATTAGGCCATGGGCCGTAACAAACGCGTTATACATTTGCTTGCCGTTGTCTAAGGCTGCATCAGCTGAAACGCCGTAAACCATTTGAGCAAGACCGCCGAAATACTGGATTCCAGGAGCTGCCAATTCCATTCGCATCATAACCGAAAGGAAACCGCCGATCACGCCAGCCATAATAGCAAACCACAGATACATGGTGCCAATGTCTTTATGGTTGGTGGAATAAACGTAACGGCGCCAGCCTGATGGATCGGCGTGATTGTCGTCATGGATAGCGTGAGCAGTTGCCATTTTATGTGCCTCTTGGGTCTAATTAGTTTTGTGCAAGCTTGGCTTTGGACCAAGCATCAAATTCGTTTTGAGAAACCACATGCACTTCAATGGGCATGTAAGCATGTTCCTTGCCGCAGAGCTCAGAGCATTGGCCGTAATATACGCCCTCTTTCGTGGCCTTGAACCAATCTTCATTCAGGCGGCCGGGGATTGCATCAATCTTCATGCCGAAGGATGGAATGGTCCACGCGTGGATAATGCCGTCAGGATCTGATGTTACAATCAGCTTCACAGTTTTGTTGACAGGAACAATCACTGGAACGTCGGTGGCTAAAAGATAAGGCTTGCCCGCTTTTTCTGCATCAGCTTGCGGCAACAAATAAGATGTGAATACAACTTTGGCCGATTTATCATCATTCAAGCCGAGGTCTGGATATTCATAAGTCCAGTTCCAGCTAGGATTGCCGATCACTTTAATGGTCATGTCAGGGGTTGGAATATCGCGTTGCAGATAGAGCAAGCGGATGGACGGAATAGCGATGGCCACCAAAATCAAAACTGGAATAATGGTCCACGCCACTTCAAGGCCAGCATGGTGCGTGGTTTTAGAAGGGACTGGATTGGCCTTGGCATTAAATTTAACCATCACGATGACCAGCAATGCCAGAACAAATAACGTAATAGCTGAGATCACCCAGACCAGAATATTATGAAACCAATTAATATATTCGGCCACAGGGGTTACTGGATCTTGCAGGCCCAATTGCCACTCAACTGCTTTGCCAGCTTCAGCAAAAGCGCTGAGTGGTGAAAACACCAAAACTGCGATAGCTATAAGACCCAAAACCCGCTTTGAACTCATTGTCATTGCCTCATAAATCCTTAATTTGCGCCAGCTTTATGCAGCCCACGCCATCCCTATGACGGGACTCAATTCTAGGCCGTTTGTTCACCACATAATACGGGTGGCCGCAACTGAACTGGGCGCGGCAAAACGTCATTGGAGTGGGCATTGGCTGCTGGGTCGGAATTCTGCCGTATTTGGAAGGGAGACGGAAGCTCAAGTGCGGTTAAAACTCTTGAAGAAAATGCGGTTGTTTTCATGTATATTGAGGGCTAAGAGCCGATAAAACGTGGATATAAGGATCAGCGAATCGTGAAAATTCGACCTATTTGCCAATTTGCAGTGGCTGCCTGTGTTGCTTTGAGTTTGGCTGGAGCTGCATTAGCACAGGACACAAAGACTGACGTAACGAAGTTGCCACCCAAAGGCTTGGGCCCGCGCAAAAATGCCCCGCAACCTGCGGCAACCTCGGCTGGTCCACCTGTTGAAACTATTGGAACTTTTGGCAAGTGGCTTGTGCAATGCACTGAAATTCCTGCTCAAGGTGAGCAGGCAGCGCAAAAATCTTGCGGCATGGTCACCGTTGCCGCCAATGAGAAAAACCCCAACATTGGTATTCAGCTGATTATCAACAAAATTAAGCAAGACGGAAAATCGCAAACATTGATGCGGGCCATGGTTCCACTGGGAGTTTATTTGCCAACTGGCATTGCCATGGAAATTGACGGCACAGCATTAGATGGCCGCATGAACTTTACACGCTGCATTGGTCGCGCGTGTGAAGGCTTTGGTGAGGCTTCTGATGCTACACTGAAAAAATTTATGAAGGGCCAAGTTGTTACATTTTATGTTTATGATCGCCCCGGCAATGGCTTCCCGATTAAAGTACCTTTAACTGGATTTGCTGCCGGCCTCGCCGAGTTGACTAAACTTGCTGTTGCAAAATAATTATCACTTCGCACTGGCAGCTGGGTTCGCCATTGCCTATGTTAAGGCATGACACAAATAATAACATCTGATCTTGATAAACTGGGTGGTGCCTCGGCACTGCGCGTGATTTCCGATACTTTGGCCAAAGCTGATGACGGGGAGCTGTTTATTGAGCGCCGCCAAACTGAAAGCTTTAGCTATGATGATGGCCGTTTGCGCTCGGCCAGTTTTGACGAGTCTGAAGGCTTTGGCCTTCGTGCTGTTTCGGGAGAGACCGCGGCTTACGCGCATTCATCTGATCTCAGCTTAGAGGCTTTAAAACGTTCGGCTGCAACCAGCGCTTCGATTTTAAACTCCGGCCGCTCGGCGCAGGTTGATGTGTCGCCGGCGACAAGTTCGCTCAAACTTTATGGGGCTGATAATCCGGTAGAAGCCATGGGCTTTGCTGCCAAAGTGAATTTGCTTGAAGCCGTCGATAAATTTACCCGCGCGCTCGATCCGCGTGTCTCACAAGTTTCAGCTTCGATGGCAATGGATTGGCAGTCAGTAACCATTGCGCGGGCTGATGGCTCGATTTACCGTGACGTGCGGCCGCTTGTGCGCTTTGGCGTTTCGGCTGTGACCAGCGATAACAAAACTTCTGGCCAAGGTAGCCATGGCTTTGGTGGCCGTGGGCAGCCGCTTACTTATATCACCGAAGAAAATTGGCAGGCTGCTGCGCGTGAAGCGGTGCGGCAAGCTCTCGTGGGACTGGATGCAGGCCCGGCACCTGCTGGTGAAATGGATGTTTTATTAGGCCCAGGCTGGCCCGGTATTTTATTGCATGAAGCCATTGGTCATGGATTAGAAGGTGACTTCAACCGCAAGGGCACTTCCGCCTTTGCTGGCCTTATGGGCCAGCGCATTGCATCAGAAGATGTGACGGTGGTTGATGATGGCACGCTGCAAGATCGGCGTGGGTCCATCAGCATTGATGATGAGGGTACATCGCCCAATTGCACAACATTGATTGAAAAAGGTATTCTGGTTGGCTTTATGCAAGACCGCATGAATGCCAGACTTTCAGGCGTTAAACCAACTGGCAATGGCCGGCGACAATCATACGCTCATGCACCCCTGCCGCGCATGACCAACACTTATATGCTGAATGGCAATCGCCACCCAGACGAGATTTTGGGTTCTATGAAAAAAGGGCTCTATGCCAAATCATTTGGCGGTGGGCAGGTTGATATTACCTCTGGCAAATTCGTGTTCACCTGCACAGAAGCTTACATGATTGAGGATGGCAAAATTGGCGCTCCCGTGAAAGGCGCCATTCTGATTGGTGCTGGTGCTAAAGCCCTGAAACAAATTTCCATGGTGGGCAATGATATGGCTTTAGACCCCGGCATTGGCACCTGCGGCAAACAAGGCCAAGGGGTTCCGGTTGGTGTTGGTCAACCTACATTGCGTATCAACAATCTCACAGTGGGCGGCACGGCAACTTAATCATGGCAATGCCGCATCTGGTTATTTTTGATATGGACGATGTGCTGTGCCATTATGATTTAGGCAGGCGCTTGCGTGAGCTTGCTACCTTGGCTGATGTGACGGCACGCGATGTGCGGGCCGCCTTGTGGGATTCAGGATTTGAAGAATTGGCTGATGCCGGAGGCTATCCTGATCCTGATCTTTACATCCAAGAATTTGGCCAACGCTTAGGTTATCCGATCAGCAAAGAACAATGGATTGCGGCACGGCGCATTGCAATGAAACCAAATGCTGAAGTTCTGGCCTTGGCGGAAAAACTATCAACCCAGGCCATGCTAGCAATCTATACCAATAATGGACCGCTGGTTAAAAACCATCTCGACACTTTGTTTCCGGAAGCCGCTGCAATTTTTACATTAAAATTTTGCTCGTTTGAATTTGGCACCAAAAAGCCTGACCCGGAAAGTTTCACGCGACTTACGGATGTGCTGGGGCAAAACCCCGAAAACTGTTGGTTCATTGATGACAAAAAATCAAATGTTCAAGGTGCAAGAATTGCTGGTTTGCGCGGGCACCATTTTACCCATTATGAATTTCTGGCCGAAGAGGCCAAGACTTTAGGATTTGAAATATGAGTGACGCAGCAAAACCATTTCAAGCGAAGTTTTTAGAAGGCTCCATCATGCGTCATATTATTATTATGACACTCACTGGTGCCGTTGGTTTGATGGCGGTCTTTCTGGTTGATCTTGCTGATCTTTATTTTCTATCCCGGCTTAACGACACAAACATCACTGCCGCCATTGGCTTTGCTGGCACAATTGCCTTTGCCAATTTAAGTTTAAGCATTGGCACTGGCATTGCCTCTGCCGCTTTAGTGGCGCGCAATATGGGAATGCGAAACCCTGCGCGGGCCAAAGAATTTGCAACAAGCACATGGTTATTTACGGTTCTCGTTTCGGCGGTTTACACTTTGCTTGTGGCACTTTTCCTTCCGCAAATTTTGAGCCTGTTAGGTGCAACGGGCGAAGCCTTGGAGCAAGCCAAACTCTTTGTGTGGACGCTTACACCTGGATTTATATTTCTGGCAGCAGCCCTCAGTTGCTCATTCAGTTTGCGTGGGCTTGGTGATGCTCAGCGTGCCATGTACATCACGCTGACTGCTGCTGTCGTCACACTCATTCTTGATCCCATTTTTATTTTTCAATTTGGTTGGGGCATTCAAGGGGCCGCTGCGGCCAATGCTATTGCCGATTTTTGTGCCTTTCTGGTTGGCATGTATGGCCTTGTTTCAGTTCGAAAGTTTTTGGGTCTTCCAACTTGGAGTGGGCTCACGCGAGATTTTCGCGAGATTTGGAAAATTGCACTGCCTGCAGTTCTCACTCAGCTCGCAACCCCTTTCACTGTTGCTTATACAACGGCTGTTGTCGCACCCTTTGGCAATGATGCTGTGACTGCTTCAACGATTATAGGTCGCTTGGTGCCTGTGGCTTTTGGTGTGATATTTTCACTTTCAGGCTCAGTGGGCCCGGTCATCGGGCAGAATTTTGGAGCTCAAAAATTTGATCGTGTGCGCCGCGCTTTGCGTGATGGCATGACATTTTCAATTGTTTATACTGTCATTGTATCACTGATTATTTTCGCATTACGTAATCACATCGCCAATGTGTTCAGCGCCAGCCCACGCGCCACTGAGCTGGTTATTTTCTTTGCCACTTATGTGGGCGTAAGCTGGGCTTTTGCTGGAGCACAATTTGTGGGCGCTGCTGCGTTTAACAATCTAGGAAGGCCCGGGCTTTCCACTTGGTTCAATTGGGGCAAGGCCACACTTGGTACAATTCCATTTGCAATGGTGGGGGCCCATTATTGGGGGCCAGAGGGCATTATGCTGGGAACAGCCATTGGTGCCGTGCTGTTTGGTATTGCCTCCGTGTGGGCGGCGTTTCGCGTTGTTGACCAGTTAGAGCCAAAAACGGCTCACCTTGCGCCAGAACTCAATTAAAACGCCGTGGTGAGGCAAACTGTCTGACTGTTGGGCTTGATGGTGGGCATATTCGCGCATTTTAATCTCCATTAGTTTTTGTGATCATTCGATACAGAAACATCGCATTTTTTGATTGATCTTTCTAGTGAATGTATTTTATACTTCATATCAATGCTTGTGATGTGAGGTGCCGCTATGATCCCCAATCTCGATATTGATCAACTCAAAACCTTCCTTGCCATTGCCGATGTGGGCAATTTCACGCGCGCAGCGGATGAGGTGAACAAAACCCAATCAGCGGTTTCCATGCAGATGAAACGCTTGGAGGAGGTGCTTGGTCGCCCGCTGTTTGCGCGCGATGGTCGTGGCAGCCGCTTCACAAATGATGGTGAACGACTGATTGAATATGCAAGGCGCATAGTGTCCCTCAGTGATGAGGCGGTTTCAGCTTTCACCAAACCAG
Organism: Hyphomicrobiales bacterium; assembly: GCA_031385245.1. Lineage (GTDB taxonomy): Bacteria > Pseudomonadota > Alphaproteobacteria > Rhizobiales > Aestuariivirgaceae > Aestuariivirga. The sequence goes on from JANNBH010000100.1 coordinate 25,994, forward strand.
AGATCACCGGCACGGTGCGCTTTGGTACGCCCGATGATTATGCCGATATTTTTCTGCCTGAAGTTCTGGCCCGCTTTAACCGCACGCACCCTTTAGTGACAGTGGATGTTGAATGTTACAACAGTGCAGTTTTGAG
>JANNBH010000041.1:0-3669 GCA_031385245.1 Hyphomicrobiales bacterium
ATTTCAGTATTTGCATCACCAGCCTGATGGAACGCCATACGATAACCGTGCAGAGATGAGTTTGCGCTGTGTTGCGGCAGCAGAAGCAACCGGCATTGGCATGACAATGCTGCCGGTGCTTTATTCTTACAGCGGCTTTGGCGCACAGCCGCCCGCTGCAGGCCAGCGCCGCTTCATCAATGATGTTGATGGTTTTTTGGACATAAAATCTAAACTTTCAGGGGGCATTGCGCCCCATAGTTTGCGGGCTGTGAGCAAAGATGGTTTGAACGCGGTGTTGGCAGCAACTCCCGCCCAGCAACCAGTCCATATTCATGTGGCCGAGCAAATTAAAGAAGTAGAAGATTGTGTGGCCTGGAGTGGCGCACGGTCGGTGGAATATATGCTGGATAATTTTGCCGTAGGTAAAAACTGGTGTGCCATCCACGCAACCCATATGACGGCGAATGAAACATCGCGGCTTGCTAAATCAAATGCCATTGCGGGCTTATGCCCAACCACCGAAGCCAATTTGGGTGATGGCGTTTTTCCGGCTGTTTCATTTCTGAAATCTGGTGGTGCGGTTGCCATTGGGTCTGATAGCCATATTACAATCTCGCCTGCAGAGGATTTACGGATGCTTGAATACTCGCAGCGCCTCACGCAGCACACGCGCAATGCATTGGCTGATGGTCCTGGGCGCTCAACTGGACGCAGCCTGTTTGATCGGACATGTCAAGGCGGGGCGCAGGCTTTGCAGCAAAATATGGGCTCAATTGCTATTGGAAAGCGTGCAGATTTTGTTGTGTTGGAGCCTGAGCACCACAGCTTGCTGGGGCGATCTGAAAATGATGCATTGGATGCTTGGATATTTTCTGGTGGCAATCAGTGTGTACGCGATGTTTATGTGGGCGGCATTCAAGTGGTGAAAGACCGCAGACATTTTGCAGCAACGCAGATTAAGCGCAATTTCAAAAAAACTTTAGAGAGATTGAATAATGATTAGCATTGGCAAAAATGAACTTTCTCTGGCTGATGTTAAATCTGTGCTGGCTGGGCCAGTGCAGGTTTCCATCACATCAGAAGCAAAAGCGCTCATTGAAAAAAGTTCTGCAACAGTGACACGCCTTTTAAAATCTGGTGATGCGCTTTATGGCATCAATACTGGCTTTGGAAAATTAGCCAAGACCCGCATTGCAAACGAAGATTTACGCAAGTTGCAAATTAACATTGTGCGCTCTCATGCAGCTGGTGTAGGCGACGCACTGCCAGCTAATGTGGTGCGGCTCATCATGGTCTTGAAGCTTAGGTCATTGGCGCAAGGGGCTTCGGGTATTTCTTATGCAACAATGGAAGCATTGCAGGCTTTGATAAATGCAGATGTTTTGCCGATCATTCCTGGCCAAGGTTCGGTTGGGGCATCAGGTGATTTAGCGCCTCTGGCGCATATGAGTTTGGTGTTGATTGGTGAAGGCGAAGCTTTGGTTGCGGGCAAACGCGTTGGCGGTGCTGATGCGTTGAGGGTCGCACATGTTTTGCCATTGGCGCTAGGGCCAAAAGAAGGTTTGGCATTGTTAAACGGCACGCAAGTTTCAACTGCTCTTGCATTACTCGGTCTCGTTGAAGCAGAGCGCAATGCAGCCGCGGCCATTCTTGCTGGAGCTCTTTCGCTCGATGCGATTATGGGTTCAGACACCCCGTTTGATGCGCGCATTCATGCGCTACGGCCTCATATGGGCCAAGTGCTTGCGGCCTCTCATTATCGCCGCTTGATGGCGGGCAGCGAAATTCGAAAATCACATTTGCAAAATGATGACCGCGTGCAAGACCCCTATTCATTCCGCTGTCAGCCGCAAGTGATGGGGGCGTGCCTTGATCTCTTGAAACATGCATTGGGAATGCTAGTGATTGAGGCCAATGGTGTAACAGACAATCCCTTGGTGTTTGCTGAAGACGGAGCGGTGCTTTCAGGGGGTAATTTTCATGCTGAGCCGGTGGCCTTTGCTGCCGATATGATTGCCATGGCGATTGCAGAAGTGGGTTCACTTTCAGAGCGGCGCATGGCGGCACTTATTGACTCGACAATTTCATTGTTGCCGCCATTTCTCATTCGCAACCCCGGGCTTAACTCTGGCTTTATGATTCCACAATGTACCACCGCCGCTCTGATGAGTGAAAATAAGCAGCTTGCTCATCCAGCTTCGATTGATTCAGCTCCAACATCGGCCAATCAAGAAGACCATGTTTCGATGGCCACCCATGGTGCTAGGCGCTTGATGCTGATGAATAAAAATCTGGCCCGCATTGTCGCCATTGAAATGATGGCTGCCGTTGAAGGCATAGATTTTAGACGGCCCTTAAAATCATCTGCCTTGCTCGAAGAGGCGCATTCCTTGCTGCGCCAAGTTGCGGGGCCACGACCAGATGACCGCGAATTTAGCAGCGATATTGAGGCCGTGGCAGCGCAGGTTGAAACAGGTGCTTATGAGAGATTTGTCACTGCGTTATTATGAGACCAAGCGACCGCTGTTTTGTAAGAATCTCACAATCTCACTTGCTGCTTCTTCAGCGCTCATGGTGCTCGTATCAATTCGCAACTCAGGATTTTCTGGCGCTTCATAGGGCGATGAAATGCCAGTGAAGTTTTTAAGCTCGCCTTTGCGCGCCTTGGCATAGAGACCTTTCACATCACGTTTTTCGGCTTCGCTCAATGATGTGTCAATGTGGATTTCCACAAACTCATCCTTGCCCACAGCTTCGCGCGCCATCAAACGTTCAGCGCGGAAGGGCGAGATGAAGGACACAAGCGTAATAAGGCCCGCATCCATCATCAGTTTGGCCACTTCAGCCACACGGCGAATGTTTTCCACGCGGTCAGCATCCGTAAATCCTAAATCACGGTTAAGGCCGTGGCGTACGTTATCGCCGTCCAACAAATATGTGAGCTGGCCTTTGGAGTGAAGTTTCTTTTCTACCAAGTTTGCAATGGTGGATTTGCCGGCACCCGAAAGTCCTGTGAACCACAACACAGTTGGCTTCTGTTTCAACAATTTTCCACGCGAGGATTTATTCACATCCATGGCTTGCCAATGAATGTTGGCAGCGCGACGCAAGGCAAAGTGAATGAGGCCCATGCCCACGGTGGTGTTGGTGAAGCGATCAATGACGATGAAGGAGCCTAGGGTTTTATTCTCCGTATACGGAGTAAAAGCCAGTGGGCCATCCAATTCTAAATTACACACGCCGATTTCATTCAGCGTTAGAGTTTCGGCGGCGGTGTGCTCCAACGTGTTCACGTTGGTTTTGTATTTCAATTTATCAAGCGTGCCGGGCAGAGTTTTGGTTCCAGACTTTATGATGTAGGGGCGGCCGGGCAGCATGGCCTCATCGCCCATCCACAGGACATCCACTTCAAACTGGTCGGAGACTTCAAGGGGATCGGCCGCATTGCACAGAACATCGCCCCGGCTCACATCAATTTCGCTGGTAAGCGTTACGGTCAGGGATTGTCCGGCAACACCCGCCTCCAGATCGCTGCCATAGGTCACGACGCGCTCGACCACGGCCGTCCTGGCAGAAGGCAGCACCTTGATCTGGTCGCCTGCACGCACGGCGCCACTTACGATCGTGCCGGAAAATCCGCGAAAACTCTGGTCCGGGCGGTTCACCCATTGCACGGGCATGCGAAAT
>JANNBH010000042.1:0-35976 GCA_031385245.1 Hyphomicrobiales bacterium
AAATTACACGGTGGCCGATGTGCAGCGCCTGCGTGGTTCCACGCAAATTCGGCACACACTTGCCGAAAATGGTGCCAATCGTTTGTGGTCGCTCCTCAAAGAAGAACCCTTCATCAACGCCCTCGGCGCGCTTTCCGGCAACCAAGCCATGCAAATGGTGCGCGCTGGATTGAAGGCGATTTACCTTTCGGGATGGCAAGTGGCAGCGGATGCCAATGTTGCTGGTGGCATGTATCCTGATCAATCGCTGTATCCAGCAAATTCCGGACCAGAGCTGGCCAAGAAGATCAATAAGACGCTTCAACGTGCTGACCAAATTGAACATGCCGAAGGCAAAATGTCAGTTGAGAATTGGTTTGCACCGATTGTGGCGGATGCTGAGGCAGGCTTCGGTGGCCCGCTCAATGCCTTTGAAATTATGAAGGCTTATATTGAGGCCGGCGTTGCGGCGGTGCATTTTGAAGATCAACTGGCCTCTGAAAAGAAATGCGGTCATTTGGGCGGCAAAGTGTTGATCCCAACATCAGCTCACATCCGCAATTTGATTGCGGCCCGTTTGGCGGCCGACGTGATGGGTGTTCCAACTTTGATTGTGGCCCGTACCGATGCTGAAGCCGCCAAGCTTCTCACTTCAGATATTGATGAGCGCGATCGCCCATTCGTAAAAGCTGAGCCCAGAACCAGCGAAGGTTTTTACCATGTGCATAATGGTATAGAGCCCTGCATTGCCCGCGCCATTGCCTATGCGCCTTATGCTGATTTGATTTGGTGCGAAACTTCCACACCCGATTTGGCACAAGCGAAAAAATTTGCTGAGGCTGTGCGTAAAGAACATCCTGATAAAATGCTCGCCTATAATTGCTCGCCTAGTTTCAATTGGAAAAAGAAATTGGATGATGCCACCATTGCAAAGTTCCAAAAAGAATTGGGCGCCATGGGTTATAAATTCCAATTCATTACACTGGCGGGCTTCCATCAACTAAACTTCGGCATGTATGAGTTGGCCAAGGGCTATCAACAAACGCAAATGAGCGCCTATTCAAAATTGCAAGAAGCTGAATTTGCTGCTGAAGCACATGGCTACACCGCAACGCGGCACCAGCGCGAAGTGGGCACCGGATATTTTGATGCCGTGGCCACTGTGATTGGCGGTGGACAATCCTCCACAACAGCCATGCACGAATCCACTGAAACCGCACAATTCAAAGCCGCATAGGAGGCCATGATGTTAAAAACCCACGTTAAAGACCGCGCCGTTGCTCAAAGCTCTGAGATGAGTGACCGTCAGAAACTTGCCATCAACCGGCTCGCCAATGAATTGCACCGCCTAAACAATGCGGTTATCGCCGCCGTTGAATCTGGTATTTCAGTGGAATTGCAGCGTGGAGCCAGACACCATGTTGAAGGTGGCTTTTGGGGCGATTTAATGATTCCAATAGTTGTGAAACAAGCCCCACAATAATTCTCTGCAGGTTATGCCCACCCATGCTATAAAAAATAAATGCGCGATAAAGAATGGTATAACCTGCAATATCTCCCCAGCCTCACTGTGGCCAATACGGGTGATGTGGTGGATGAATGGGAACGGCGCTCTGCCGCCACGCGTGCGAAATATCCCTTCACCGCCGATATTAAATATGGTTTGCATCCCCGCGAAGTGATTGATCTGTTTCGTGCCGATAATGCCAAAGCCAGTTTAATTTATATTCACGGTGGTTATTGGCGGTCTTTTTCTAAAGTTGAAACATCATTCGTTGTGGGTGGCTTTGTGGAGCAGGGGGTGAGTGTGGCTCTAATCAATTATCCGCTCTGCCCAGAAGTTTCGCTTGGCGACATTCGAAGCTCAATTCAAAATGCCTTTGCCTATCTTTTTAAAAACGTGCTGACGGATGATGAGCGAAAATCAATTGTGGTCACCGGCCATTCGGCTGGCGGGCATTTGGCGGCGCTGCATTTGGCAACGGATTGGAAAATTTTTGGTCTGCCCGAAAATCCGATAGCCGGAGTAATTTGCTTATCGGGTGTTTTTGATGTGGCGCCCCTCATGCAAACAAACCTCAACGACGCACTTCAGATTACTGAAACGTCTGCGGCAATCCTCAATTTGAACACTGCACTTATCAGATCAAAAGCAAAATTAGCTTTGGCTGTGGGTGGCGATGAATCGGAAGAATTTCATCGCCAATCCTCTGACCAAGCAAAAGCGTGGACCAGCCTCACCCCGCAAGTTTTAGACTTGGGCGGATTCAACCATTTCACTATCGTTGATAGTTTGGCCAATTCCAACGGCACGCTAAACACACTAGCCCACAGCATGTTTTCCACATAGAACAAGTGGGGGTTGCGCTCAATCTGGACCTATCATATGCAATTTCTGGACTTAACTGAAACAAGGGGATACCTAACATGATTTCTTCCACCACACTTGCCAACCGCGTTTGGCCACAAGCCAAGGCCAATGGCTTGGTTCGCAATGCGGCTCTCGCAATTGCTGGCAGCTTGCTTGTGGCATTAGCCGCACAAATCAACATTCCAATGTATCCAGTGCCAATGACCCTGCAAACACTCGCAGTCTTGGCTATTGGTGCAGCATTTGGTGCGCGCTTGGGTGCAGCAACTTTGGCACTCTATGCCGTTGAAGGTGCAGTTGGCCTGCCATTTTTCGCGCAAATGAAATCTGGCCTTGCAACAATTTCCGGCCCATCTGGCGGTTACATCATTGGCTTCATTTTGGCTGCTGCTCTCGTTGGCTATTTGGCTGAGCGCGGCTGGGATAAGAGCATTCCAAAAATGATCGCTGCTTCATTGTTGGGCGCAGTGGTGCTTTATATTCCAGGCCTCGTGTGGTTGCACAATGTGGCTGCTGACTGGGCGCAAACATTTGAATGGGGCCTCACACCTTTTGTGGTTGGCGACATTGTGAAGGCCGTTCTTGCAGCCCTTGGTTTCCAAGCTGCCTGGATGGGCCTTGGCAAGAAGTAATTTCAATTCTTTTTTGAAATGCACCCGCTCTTCCGAAATGGAGGGCGGGTTTTATTTTTAGAACTGTTCATCACAGAACTGGTAGTCTATCCAAATGACGGCAAATTTTGAAACACATCAGCTTGCAGCAATAGCCTCAGCAATTTCCGATCCGGCCCTTGTTGTTGATCAGATGGGCATCATTCGCAGTGCAAATGTTCCGTCCGATTTGTTTTTTGGAACAGAGACAATTGGAATGCACTTAACCGTTGCACTTCGAGCACCAGCAATTTTGCAAGCCGTAAATGAGGCCAACTCAAATGGCACAACGGCGTGCGTAGAACACACCGCTCATTTTCCAACAGCCCGTAAACTTGAGGTGAACATTGCACCTTTGGGTCAGGATGCGAACGGCCTGAGCCTAGCCTTGGTTATATTGCACGACCTCACCCACGAAGAACAAATTGAACGCATGCGCGCCGATTTTGTTGCCAATGCCAGCCACGAATTACGCACACCATTGGCTTCGATCTCTGGTTTCATTGAAACTATGCAAGGCTCCGCAAAGAACGATTCCAAGGCCCGAGAGACTTTTTTACATGTAATGAAAGCGCAAGCTGATCGCATGGCGCTGCTTATTGACGATTTACTGTCTCTCAGCCGCATTGAAATTTCCGAACATATTGCACCTAACGAGCATGCCGATTTTGTCAGAATTGTAAACCAAGCTTGTGACCTTTTGCGGCCCTTGGCCAAAAGCCAAAATTGCGAATTGGTAACAAATCTGCCAACTACTATGCCTGTGCTGGGCGATAGCAACCAACTTTCACAAGTGGTGCATAATTTAATTGAGAATGGAATTAAATATGCGGCGTCGGGAAAAAAAATTGTCATTGAAGGTGTGGTTGCAGACAATATGACAAAACTTGTGGTGCGCGATTTTGGCCGAGGCATTGCGCCTCAACATGTGCCGCGCCTGACCGAAAGATTTTACCGCGTGAGCGCTGAAGATAGCCACAAGGCTGGCGGAACTGGATTAGGCTTGGCAATTGCCAAACATATTATCAACCGTCATCGCGGTCGTTTGATCATTGAGTCTGAATTGGGAAAAGGCAGCCAGTTCACAATTCAAATTCCAAATAAAAAACATTAAAATCAACAAGTTAAATTGTCACAAAAATGTAATCCAACCGTCGCATAAGTGTCGCACGTTAAATCTAGAAGCGGCAGTGTCAAATCAGATTGGAGAACATTAGAATGAAACGTTTAGCACTTTCCGTAAGCCTCATTGCTTTGAGCGCTATGCCAGCTTTCGCCGCTCGCGACCAAATTCGCATTGTTGGATCATCAACAGTTTACCCCTTCACCACAACTGTTGCTGAAGCCTTCGGCAAAGCCACGGGCATGAAAACTCCTGTTGTTGAATCAACCGGTACTGGCGGCGGCATGAAATTGTTTTGCGCTGGCGTTGGTGAGGATACCCCTGATTTCACCAATGCATCACGCGCCATCAAGAAATCCGAATTTGAAGATTGCGTTAAGAATGGCGTAACTGATATTATTGAAATTAAAGTTGGTTTTGATGGCCTATCACTTGCACAATCAAAAGATGCCACACCTTTTGAATTAACGAAGCTGCAAATCTTCTTGGCACTTGCCAAAGAAATTCCAGACAAGGATGGCAAATTGATTGCCAACCCAAACATGCTTTGGAGCGATGTTGATGCTTCATTGCCAAAAACCAAAATCGAAGTTCTTGGACCACCAAAAACGTCCGGCACGCGTGATAGCTTTGCTGAGTTGGCAATGTCTGCTGGTGCCGAAAAGATCGACTCTTTAAAAGCGTTGAAGGGCACAGACGTAAAGGCATTTGACGCAATTTGGAAAGCCATGCGCGAAGATGGCGCTTTTGTTGAAGCGGGCGAAAACGATAATCTCATTGTGCAAAAACTTCAGGCCAACCCAAATGCAGTTGGCATTTTTGGATATTCATTCTTGGAAGAAAATTCTAAGACCATCAACGACATTAAAGTTGATGGCATTGAAGCAACATATGAAACCATTGCCGACGGTTCTTACAAAATGTCGCGTCCGCTCTTCATCTATGCAAAGAAGCAACACATGGAAAGCATTGCTGGCATGAAGGAGTTCATCGCTGAATACACATCTGTAAAAGCACTTGGCCCTGATGGTTATTTGGCCGACAAAGGCATTATCACATTGCCAGAAGATCAAGCTGCGAAGTCGATGGAATCTGCTACATCGCTGGCCGTTATTTCTGCCGATGGTTTGAAGTAATAGCCTTTACGTGGGGGAGGGACCGCGGATGAACCGGCTCTCCCGTTGCGCCTTTAAAATGTCTATGATGAAACTCTGAATCTATTTTTGGTGATCGTGTGAATTCTTGGAACCTGCTCATTGTTGTTGTGTTTGCGCTTGCTACTTATTTCGTGGCGCGCGGCAAGGCATTGAGTTTGCAAAACACCACACAAACATCATCACAATCAATGCTGCATTCCCTGCCAACCTATCACGGACTGCTTGCAAGTAGCCTCGTATTTCTCAGCGGACTGGCGACTGCTATTTTAGTTTCGCCATTTGCAATGCTGCCTGTTTGGGTAGCAACAGGATTGGTCATTCTCATCTGTGCGGGGTTGGCTTATTACTCTTTCATGCGCATCACGCTTAATTTCAGAGCGCGCAATCTCTTTGAAAAAATCACATTAGGCGTGTTGATTGCATCTTCCGCTGTGGCAATTCTTACAACCATCGGAATTTTTGCATCAGTTGCTTTTGAAACTTTCGCTTTCTTTCGTGAGGTAAATGCGCTCGATTTCTTTACAGGTATTAAATGGTCGCCAACTGGTGAGCCCCCAACTTTCGGATTCATTCCACTTTTGGTTGGAACGCTATTAATCACAACTATTGCCATCGCTGTGGCAGCGCCCCTTGGCTTGTTTTCAGCAATTTATATGGCGGAATACTCCTCTCCCTCAATGCGTCGCGTTTTAAAACCATTGCTGGAATTGCTTGCAGGTGTTCCAACTGTGGTGCTTGGTTTTTTTGCAGCACTCACCGTGGCACCACTCATTCGTAACACGGGTGAATCTTTTGGTCTGGTCGTGGCATCAGAATCAGCACTGGCTGCAGGGCTGGTCATGGGCATGATGATTGTGCCGCTCATTTCATCGCTCTCGGATGATATTATCAATGCCGTGCCGCAATCCTTGCGCGATGGGTCTTACGCCATGGGTGCAACCAAATCTGAAACCATCAAGAAAGTTGTGTTGCCTGCGGCCTTACCAGGAATTGTGTCCGCCATTATGCTGGCGATATCGCGTGCCGTGGGTGAAACCATGATTGTGGTTATGGCTGCTGGTTTAGCTGCAAATCTAACCGTAAATCCTCTTGCAGCCGTTACAACGTTTACGGTTCAAATCGCCACATTATTGGTTGGGGATCAAGAGTTCGATTCAGCCAAAACGCTTTCCGCTTTTGCACTTGGTTTTGTTTTATTCTTCTTTACTCTCGCTCTCAACTTCGTGGCTCTTCGCGTTGTTCAAAAATACAAGGAACAATATGACTGACGCTCAATTGAAGGATAGCAAAGCATTTCTCGCCAAGCGTTATGCTGCTGAGCGTCGTTTTAAGTTTTATGGTGCAGCTGCATTGGCTCTCACCACTGCATTCTTGCTTTTTCTATTGGTCGATATTGGTCGCAAAGGTCTGCCCGCATTCTTTGAACACCATGCCACTCTTCAAGTGTTGATAGACCCAACGAAGATTGACGCGTCAAATCCAGCAGCGGGCGATTTCGCGACATTGGTAAAAGATGCGTTTTTTGCACAGTTCCCAGAGATCACGTCACGCTCTGAGCGCAAACAACTCAGATCATTGTTGTCGCAAAGTGCGTCGGATGATTTGCGTGCAGCAGTTATCAGCGACCCAACACTTGTTGGGAAAACCATAACCAGCCAGGTGCTGCTCTCCGATGAAGCTGACCTTTATTTGAAGGGTCAAGCGCAGGATGAAACAATTCCAGCACTCGATAGTTTGCGCGAGAAGAATTTAATAGAAAAACGTATTGCTTGGCGGTTCTTTGAAAATGGTGACTCGCGTGAGCCGGAACTTGCTGGCATTCGCGGAGCACTTTTCGGTTCATTGCTCACGGTCAGCATTGCTTTGGCCTTGGGCCTGCCATTGGGTGTGGCCGCAGCAGTTTATCTGGAACAGTTTGCGAGCAAAAATCGCTGGACAGATTTAATCGAAATCAACATCAACAATCTTGCTGCTGTGCCTTCCATTATTTTCGGTCTGCTTGGATTGGCCATTTTCCTCAACGTGTTTGGCTTGCCGCGTTCAGCACCTTTAGTGGGTGGATTGGTATTGGCCCTTTTGGTGTTGCCCACCATCATTATTGCGTCCCGTGCAGCTCTGCGTGCTGTTCCTCCATCCATTAAGGAGGCGGCATTGGGCGTTGGCGCTTCGCAACAACAAGCGGTGTTCCACCATGTTTTACCTCTGGCTCTTCCAGGTATTTTAACGGGTGCTATTCTTGGCCTCGCCCGTGCTTTTGGCGAAACTGCGCCGCTGTTGATGATTGGCATGGTGGCTTTTATTGCTGATGTGCCACACAGCTTCACTGATGCTGCTGCCGTCATGCCTGTGCAAGTTTACCTCTGGTCAGATTTGCCTGAACTTGCATTCCAATCAAAAACCGCAGCAGCAATTATTGTTCTTATCGTCGTTCTCTTTGCACTCAATGCCATCGCTATCTATCTCCGCCGCAAGTTTGAGCGGCGCTGGTAAAACAGGATCAACCATGGATCAGATAATCCCAAATTCTACACAACAAATTCCTCGCATTATGGTTGGCCGTGATGTGCGTATCTCGGCGCGCAATGTGGATATTTATTATGGTGAGAAGCACGCAATCAAATCTCTCTCAGTGGAGATTCCTGATCGGGCAGTTTCCGCCTTCATTGGTCCATCAGGCTGTGGCAAATCCACATTCTTGCGCGCCATCAACCGCATGAATGACACCATTCAAGGCTGCCGCATGACCGGTGATGTTATGCTCGATAATAAAAGCATCTATGATAAAGATGTTGATGTGGTGCAGCTGCGCTCCCATGTGGGCATGGTGTTTCAGAAACCAAATCCATTTCCGAAATCAATTTTTGAAAACGTGGCTTATGGCCCACGCATTCATGGGTTAGCTAAAAACAAAACTGATCTCGAAGAAATGGTTGTGGCCAGTTTGAAAAAGGCTGGCTTGTTTGAAGAAGTTAAGGATCGTCTTCACGCTTCAGGCACCGGTCTTTCCGGTGGGCAACAACAGCGCCTGTGCATTGCGCGTGCTATCGCCGTAAACCCAGAGGTAATTTTGATGGATGAGCCCTGCTCAGCACTCGACCCCATTGCCACAGCGCGCATTGAAGAATTGATTGATGAGCTGCGGCAAAATTATTGCATCATCATTGTAACCCATTCGATGCAGCAAGCGGCGCGTGTGTCACAACTCACCGCATTTTTTCATTTGGGCACATTGGTTGAAACCGGGGATACCGATGAAATGTTCACCAGCCCCAAAGATAAACGCACCCAAGATTATATCACTGGCCGTTTTGGCTAATCGCACGACGAGGATATTCCAATGCCCGATCACATAGCCAAAGCTTACGACAGCGATCTTACTTCCTTAAAAACCATGCTGGCCGAAATGGGCGGTATTGCTGAAGAACAACTCACCAACGCCATCATCGCTTTATCAAAGCGCGATGTGGCGCTGGCTGATCAAGTGATCGCGCGTGATGAAAAGCTTGATAGGCTTGAGCGTGAGATTGAAGAAAAAGCCATTCTCACCATTGCCAAGCGTCAGCCCATGGCCTTGGATTTGCGCGAAATTATGGTGGCCATTCGCGTGTCATCAGATATTGAACGCATCGGCGATTTGGCCAAGAACACTGCAAAGCGCACCCACGCTATTTCAGAAGCTTTACCGCGCCGCTTGGCAACGGGGCTTTCGCGCATGGGGGCCATGGCACAAACCCAGCTTAAAGACGTGCTTGATGCTTACGGCTTGAAAGATGATGAAAAGGCCATGAGAGTGTGGCGTGTGGATGAAGATTTGGATGCGCTTTACAATTCCATTTTTCGCGAACTGCTTACTTATATGATGGAAGACCCGCGCAACATCAGCCTTTGCACGCATCTGCTGTTCGGTGCAAAAAACTTAGAACGCATTGGCGATCACACCACCAACATTGCAGAAAACATTCATTATCTTGTTCATGGAAAAACCATCAGCGAAGGCCGTCCGAAAAAGGATGTAACCGCCATGATGAATGCGGATATAAAATAATCATGGGTGCTTCCATCATCATTATCGAAGATGAAGAGCCAATTCAGATTCTGCTCAAATATAATTTGGAAGCAGAAGGCTACCGTGTGCGCTGTTCCGCGCAAGGAGAAGACATCAATTTTCTCATTGCCGATGAACGACCCAATTTGATTTTGTTAGATTGGATGCTGCCTGGAATTTCTGGCATTGAAGTGTGCCGCATGTTGCGCGCCAAACCAGAATCGCGTGATATTCCCATCATCATGTTGACAGCGCGAAGCGAAGAAAACGAACGCGTGCGTGGACTGGCAACGGGAGCCGATGATTATCTGGTAAAGCCATTCTCGGTGCCGGAACTTTTGGCCCGCATTAAAACCATTCTCCGCCGCGTGAATCCTGATGTTGTTGCCGATCAGATTGTAGCTGGGGATTTGATCCTCGACCGTAAATCTCGCCGCCTGAGCCGTGGCGCACGCGATATCAATGTTTCTCCCACTGAATTTAGGTTGCTTGAGCAACTGATGCAAAATCCGGGGCGGGTCTATTCTCGCGGGCAATTGCTCGACACTGTATGGGGCCGCGATTCCTATGTTGATGAACGCACCGTGGATGTGCATGTGGGCCGCCTACGCAAATCCCTTTCGCGCGGAAAAGAGGTAGATCCCATCCGCACCGTGCGGGCTTCGGGTTATGCCTTTGATGAGAGATTCGGCCGCTAAATCAGAGTGATGTAATTCCGCTATCGGATTTACGAATACAACATCTCAATCACACATAAATTCATCAACAACTTAAAATTGGTTTTTGACCAAGCGATCAAGAAGTGCTTACCTGTTGCCAATGCCCTTTCAAGGGCCATGCATTCAAGGGAGACAGATATGAAATCCAAAAAACTATTTGCAACAGCATTGCTCATGGGCACCATGCTTGTGGGCGCTGCGGCGCAGGCCAAATCATTGGTCTATTGCTCTGAAGGCTCACCTGAAAATTTCACCCCAGCCATGAACACCACCGGCACCAGCTTGGATGCTGCCCGTCCAGTTTATAACAAGTTGGTTCAATTCACCCCCGGCACAACAACCGTGGTACCAGCCTTGGCTGAAAGCTATGACGTGTCTGCCGATGGAACAGTGATCACATTTCATCTTCGTAAGGGTGTTAAGTTCCACTCTGGCGTGAATGGTTTTACACCAACCCGCGAGTTGACTGCTGAAGATGTGATCTTCTCATTTGAGCGCCAATGGAAACCTGAGCATCCTTATGCAAAAGTTTCAGCGGGAGCTTATGATTATTTCAACGACATGGGAATGCCAGATCTTTTGGCCTCAATCGTTAAAGGCGCTGATGACCTCACTGTTGTAATGACTTTGAAGGAACCAAACGCGCCGATCATGGCCAATCTCGCGATGGATTTTGCTACTATTCAATCAGCGGAATATGCAAAATTCTTGATGGACAAGGGCACACCAGAACAGTTTGACCAAATTCCAGTCGGCACTGGTTCGTTCCAATTTGTTGACTATCAGAAAGATGCCGTTATCCGTTTCGCGGCATTTGATGGTTGGGCCGGAAAGCCAAAGGTTGATGATTTGATTTACGCCATCACCCCAGATGCAACTGCGCGTTATGCCAAAATGAAGGCCAATGAGTGCCAGATTATGATTGCGCCAAATCCGGCTGATCTTGCTGACATGGGCGGCAATACTGATATTCAACTTCTGCAACAAGCAGGTTTGAATGTGGGCTATCTCTCAATGAATGCATTGAAGGCTCCATTCGACAAAGTTGAAGTGCGTCAGGCCATTAATATGGCCATCGACAAAGCTTCAATTCTGAAGGAAGTTTACCAAGGTGCTGGCCAAGCAGCAAAGAACCCACTGCCACCAACAATCTGGTCTTATGATGATTCAACAGTCGACTATGCTTATGATCCTGTGAAGGCCAAGGAAATGTTGGCTGCAGCAGGGGTCACATCCCTCACCACAGATTTGTGGTGGATGCCAGTGCAACGCCCATACAATCCAAACGCCAAGCGCATGGCAGAAATGATGCAGGCCGATTTGGCCAAGGTTGGTATCACTGCGAATCTTGTGTCTTATGAGTGGGGTGAATACCGTAAGCGTTTGCAAGCTGGTGAACATCAAATGGGTTTGCTAGGTTGGACGGGTGACAATGGTGACCCAGACAATTTCTTGTTCTTGCTCTCCTGCAAAGCCGATGGAACACCAGCTGGCCAAAACATTGCCAAGTGGTGCAACAAAGACTTTGACGCTAAATTGTTAGAAGCCCGCAAGATCACTGATCAAGCAGCGCGTTCGAAAATTTATGCCGAAATGCAAGCCATCTTCAAAAAAGAAGCACCGTGGATGACGATTGCTCATTCCACCGTGTTTGAACCTGTGCGTAAAGAAGTGACTGGCTATAAAGTCAGCCCACTCGGAGCCCATGAGTTCCAAGACGTAGATTTAGCACAATAAGCAAAGAGGCCCTCATCTAAGCGATTTATCTTAAATCGCCCGGGTGAGGGCATTTTCATATGATCAAATATCTTCTCAAGCGCGCAGTCCTCACGCTGCCCACATTTGTCGCCCTCATGTTCGTCACCTTTACGATGATCCGCCTGGTTCCCGGCGATCCCATTGAGGTGCGCCGGGGCGAGCGCGGAATTTCGCCAGAGCGACTGGCCGAGTTGCGACATGACATGGGGCTTGATCAACCCGTGTGGAAGCAGTTCCTCGATTATGTCTGGGCCCTTCTGCACGGCGATTTCGGAACCTCGATTGTTTCCAAGACTCCAATCACCACCGAATTTTTCACTCTATTTCCAGCAACAGTAGAGCTCACTATGTGTGCCATGTTGTTTGCCGTTATTATCGCAGTACCGGCAGGTGTCATCGCCGCTGCAAAACGGGGCAGCATTTATGATCAGTCAATGATGGGCGTGGCCTTGGTGGGTTATTCCATGCCACTGTTCTGGTGGGGCTTGATGCTTATTTTGCTCATGTCTAACACGCTGCACCTCACGCCAGTTTCCGGTCGTGTTGATCTCATCAAATACTTTTATAAGCCAGTGACTGGATTTTTTCTAATTGATTCACTGTTGTCAGGCCAGAAGGGCGCCTTCATGGATGTGGTGCGCCATCTCATATTGCCCACCATTGTGCTCGGCACAATACCATTAGGCGCTGTAGCCCGCATGACGCGTTCTTCCATGTTGGAAGTTCTTGAGGAAGACTATGTTCGCACTGCTCGCGCCAAGGGTCTTTCAGTTTTCCGCGTGATTGGATTTCACGCGCTACGCAATGCGCTCATTCCGGTAGTTACGATGATTGGTGTGCAGCTTAGCTTTTTGTTGGCAGGTGCCGTTCTCACTGAAACAATTTTTTCTTGGCCCGGTGTTGGCAATTGGCTGATCCATTCCATTGAGCGGCGAGATTATCCCGCCTTGCAAGGCGGCATTATGTTAATCGCCAGCTTGGTGATCGTGCTGAATTTCATCATGGACATGCTCTATGGCCTGATCAATCCGAGGATCCGCCATGGTCGCTGAAACTGTTAGTCCAGCACCACCCAGGGCCTTGCGCGCCTTTTGGTATTCCTTCCGTGAAAATCGCGGAGCAGTCATCGGTGCCATCATTGTTGGGCTCGTAATCCTATGCGCGATTTTTGCAAATATGCTAGCCCCTTATGATCCGCTCGAACAATTCCGTGGCTTCACCAAATTGCCACCGGTGTGGGTTGAGGGTGGCACATGGAAATATCCCCTAGGTACCGACCCATTGGGCCGTGATATGCTGTCTCGCATCCTCTATGGCTCGCGTATTTCATTGTTCATCGGCCTGTCCATCATGGTGGTCTGCGCCTTCATCGGCACCTGCCTTGCTTTGCTTGCGGCATTCGTTGGTGGGATTATCGACGTAATCATCATGCGTCTGATGGATTTGATTTTAGCAATTCCGGATTTGGTTTTGGCCATTCTCATCATTGCTGTGATTGGCCCCAATCTCACCAACACCATCATCGCTATCACCATCGTTTATCTCCCGCGCTTTGTGATTTTGGTGCGGGCTTCTGCCCTCAGTGAACTAAGCAAGGATTATGTAACAGCAGCAAAAGTGGCCGGCGTTGGCCCATGGCGCTTGATGTTTAAAACAGTGCTGCCAAACTGCGTGGCTCCGCTGATCATTCAGTCAGCCCTCGGCGTTTCCGATGCCATTCTTGAGGCGGCTGCATTGGGATTCCTTGGTTTAGGCGCACAACCGCCCTTACCAGAGTGGGGTTCCATGTTGGCTGATACGCGCGATCTCATCACATCAAATCCGTGGGTGATGGCGCTGCCTGGCATTGCCATTCTGATCACTGTGCTGGCGATCAATCTGATGGGTGATGGCCTGCGTGACGCGCTTGATCCGCGCTTGCGGAGGAGTTGAGCTATGCCCCTTCTCGAAATCAAAAATCTAACCGTTGATTTTAAAACCTCGAGCGGTGCCTTCCGTGCTGTGGACAGCGTGTCGATGAACGTGGATGCTGGTGAAGTTCTCGCAGTAGTCGGTGAATCAGGTTCAGGAAAATCCGTGGCCATGTTGGCCGTCATGGGCCTTTTGCCATGGACCGCAACAGTTACCGCTGATTGCATAAATTTTGCTAGCCGCGACCTTTTGAATATCACACCAGAAGATCGCCGGAAGATCACCGGCAAAGATATGGCGATGATTTTTCAAGAGCCGATGACGAGTTTGAACCCGTGTTTCACCGTGGGCTTTCAATTGATGGAAGCAATGCAAACCCATCTTCATCTGGATAAACCTCAACGCAAAAAACGCGCCATTGAACTTTTAGAAGAGGTGGGCATTCCCGCCCCTGAAACACGGCTCTCATCATACCCGCACCAGCTTTCTGGCGGCATGAGCCAGCGCGTGATGATTGCCATGGCGCTGGCGTGCAATCCCAAACTTCTCATTGCTGACGAGCCGACCACTGCTTTAGACGTCACCATTCAAGCGCAAATTTTAGAACTGCTCACATCTTTGCAAAAAGAAAAAGGCATGGGCCTTGTGTTGATCACGCATTCCATGGGCGTGGTGGCCGAGACTGCCGAACGCGTGAGCGTGCAATATGCTGGGCAAAAGGTTGAGGAACAACCTGTCGCCGGACTATTCGCCACACCGCGCCACCCTTATACATCCGCCTTATTATCAGCCCTGCCCGAACGCGCAACAGGCCGCAGATTGCCCTCTATTCAAGGTGTGGTGCCGGGCCAATTTGACAGGCCGAAAGGCTGCCTGTTTGCGCCACGCTGCACCTTTGCCACTGATCTGTGCCGATCAACGCCACCCGCCATGCACTTGGGCGCATTGTGCCATTATCCATTGGGCGCACCCACATGACCCAAATTCTCAACGCCCAAAATCTCACACGCTATTATCGTATTTCACGCGGGCCATTCAGCGAAGTAGCCACACTTAAAGCTGTCGATGGTGCAAGCTTCACGTTGGACCGAGGCAAAACACTGGCAGTTGTCGGCGAGTCCGGCTGCGGAAAATCTACATTGGCCCGCCTTGTCACCATGATTGAACCACCAACTGCGGGCACACTCAATATTGCGGGCAAGGATATTGTTGACGCAAGTTCTGAAACCCTGCGCGGCCTTCGCCCCAAGGTGCAAATCGTTTTCCAAAATCCCTATGGGTCACTCAATCCACGCCAGAAAGTTGGAGCTATTCTTGAAGAGCCATTGTTGGTTAATACCACGCTCAGCAAAACCGAACGCACCGAAAAAGTCCGCGCCATGATGGTAAGTGTGGGTCTGCGTCCTGAACATTATGAGCGTTACCCGCATATGTTTTCAGGCGGTCAACGCCAACGCATTGCCATTGCGCGTGCGCTGATGCTTGAGCCGGAAGTGTTGGTTTTGGATGAGCCAGTTTCCGCATTGGATATTTCAATTCAAGCGCAGGTTTTGAATCTGCTGGCTGATTTGCAAGAAAAACATAACCTAGCCTATCTCTTCATCAGCCATGATCTTTCAGTGGTAAAGCACATCGCTGATGATGTGATGGTCATGTATCTAGGCCGCGTGGTGGAGCAGGGCACCAGCAATGCGATCTTCACCAATCCGCAACACCCCTATACCAAGGCGCTGCTCTCGGCCACGCCATCACCCGATCCCACGCGCAAGCGAGAACGCATGATTTTAAAAGGCGAATTGCCATCGCCGCTTAACCCACCATCAGGCTGCACCTTCCATCCGCGCTGCCCCTTAGCATTTGATAAATGTAAAACCGTTAGTCCTAGTCTCATGCAACACGGAAAAACCTTTGCCGCATGTCATGCGCTAGATATCTAAGGCCTCGATATTGACGAATGCTGAACGCAAAGCTTTTGACCATTCAGTCGAGAGCATTTTGAAATAAGGATCATCCAAGCCAATGCGCTTGGTGTGTTCAATTTTCAGCGTATCCACTTCATAAGTCAAAAGATCAATCGGCAAGCCCACGCTGAGATTCGACCGCAACGTGGAATCGAAAGATACGAGGATCATTTTTGCAGCATCGCCCAAGCCCATATCGCTGCGCGCCACCCGATCCAAAATCGGCTTGCCATATTTATGTTCGCCAATTTGAAAAAATGGCGTGTCAGGTGTCGCCTCAATAAAATTGCCCGCGGCATAAATGTTAAATAGCCGAGGGCGTTCTGTTCCCACTTGACCACCGAAAATAAAGCTAGCAGCAAAAGCCTCACCATTGGCGGTAAGAAATCCTTCATCGCTGGCTTTGACCGAACGCACCGCATGGCCCACCACATGAGCAGCTTGAAACATAGTAACAGCAGATTTGAGAGTTTCACCATTTTCAGGCGGATGTGCAATTTGTTCCGATAACATGCTAGTTACAGCTTGGGTGACAGCCAAGTTTCCAGCGGTGAGCAACACAAAAATCCGGTCACCAGGAAATTCCCATGTGAAAAGTTTTTTAAACTTGCCCACATTGTCCACGCCCGCATTGGTGCGCGTATCAGCAGCCATAACGAGACCTTTTTCCAAAAGCATTCCAACACAATAAGTCATAAAATTGATTCCAAATTCATCAGGGTCTATTGTTGTGCAATTTCAACCCGAACTTCAACTGTCATATGTTCATCGCTGGGGCTGCCACGGCGAGAGCCTTTTATCGGAGCAACCGCTGCCGCATCAAGCCCCGCTGCAACCCGCACATAATGTTCCGTTGGGCACTGGCCATTGGCCGCATCAAACCCAACCCACCCAAAATCAGCCACTTGCAATTCGGCCCAAGCATGGGAGGCAACGGACGAAGCCCCCACACCAGTCACCAGATAGCCTGTCACATAGCGCGCTGGAATTCCAAGATGGCGCGCCATGCTGATCATCACATGGGCGTGGTCTTGGCACACACCATGACCCACCTGAAAGGCCTCTGCCGCAGTGGTATAGTAATCTGATGTGCCCACTTCATAGGCAATTTTTTCATTTACAAACGCCATCAAGCTATGTGCCCGGTCCAGTGCCGAACCATTTTCAGACAAATTCTCGCACGCCATTTTAAGCGCTTCATCAGGCATCGTCACCGAAGTTTGACGCAAGAACACAGTGTCTGGCGCAATGCAGCTGAGCCCACGCACAACACCAGCAGAATCCTTAGTGTCAACCTCACCTTCGGCAATGACCACATTTTCAAAGGGTAAATTTTGAGCGGTGATAAGGTGAATCCAATTACCAAAACCATCGACATAAATAAGCGCCTTATCAATACCAGGTGTTGTGATTTTCCAATTTACGGCCTTCTGCGATGCAAAATCAGCGGGCTTTAAATGCAACCGCTGCACCAGATAGCTGGGCTTTGCATCATATTTATAGTGAGTTTCGTGATGAATTTTAAGGCGCATGATTGTCACGGAAAATTATATGTCTGGCAAATGGCGGCCGACAAATTGGTGTTGGTGGTGATGAAATTGCGTAAGTATTCGTGCAACCCACCTTGAAAAATATCTTCCATTTTTCCTGCCCGCAAACGCGCCAGAGATTCTGCAATCATATCGTGACAGATATATTTTTGCCCATGCAAATTGGCCAAGCCCTCCAAGGCCGTGTTGATCCATTGATGGCTAAACACCAGTGAGCGCGGCATCTCTTCACGTAAGATTAAAAACTCCGCAACAAGCCAAGGCCGATAACGGCTGTCGCGGTAAAACCAACGATACGAGCGATGTGCTGAAACACTGCGTAAAATTTGCGCCCATTGTTGCATGTCCAAATCACTGCCCACATCCGATGGCTTTGGCAGCAGAATAAAATACTTCACATCCAAAATGCGCGCCGTATTATCAGCCCGCTCAATAAAATTTCCAAGCTGGCTGAAATAATAATTTTCGTTGCGAAGCATAGTGCCAAGCACTGCACCGCGAAATGACATTGAGCGATGCTTCACCCATTCTAGAAAAACTGGCAAGCGATCAGATGTAAGTTCTGAAGGTTTAACCGCCAATAATTCATTCCAGGTTGAATTAATGCTTTCCCAAACATCGCGGGTAAGCGCTGTTCGCACCGCCCTGCCATTATCGCGTGCGGCATGAATGACAGATTTAATGCTTGAGGGATTGCTCTCATCAAAGATCAAAAAATCGACAACTTTTGCGGCAACAATATCTTCATGTTTGGCATTGTAAGTTTCTTCGCAAGCCGCACTGAGCAGGGTTGAGCGCCATTCGTCACGGTGACCTTCAATGGCCCCCGGCATCAGCGAAATGCGGTGCCCCACCTCCAGCAAACGCGCCATGTTTTCGGCCCGCTCCATATAGCGCGACATCCAATAAAGCGAAGCGGCGGTTCGTCCGAGCATCAGTCCTCCAAAACCCAAGTGTCTTTAGTGCCACCACCTTGGCTGGAGTTCACCACCAGTGAACCCTCCTTCAGTGCAACACGGGTGAGGCCACCTGGCGTGATGCGAATTTGATCACCTGATAATACAAAGGGCCGCAAATCCACATGGCGCGGGGCCACACCTGAGGCGGTGTAAGTTGGCACTGATGAAAGCGCCAAAGTTGGCTGAGCAATATAATTTGAGGGGTTATGTTTTAGCTTCGCTCGAAAGGATTCAATTTCTGCTTTTGAAGATGTGGGCCCCACCAACATGCCATATCCTCCAGAGCCATGAACTTCCTTCACCACAAGTTCTTCCAAGTGATCGAGCACATAAGCTAGTGACTCAGACTCACCGCACCGCCAAGTCGGCACGTTTTTCAGCAAGGGTTTTTCGCCTGTGTAAAATTCAATCACATCGGGAATGTAAGTGTAAATCGATTTGTCGTCAGCAATGCCGGTGCCGGGTGCGTTCACAATCGTAACACGTCCGGCGCGGTAAAGATCAATCAGACCCGGCACACCAATGCTAGAATCTGCACGGAATGAAAGCGGATCAAGATAATCATCATCTATGCGCCGATAAATCACGTCCACGCGTTTTGGCGCTTGCGTGGTTCGCATATAAAGATAGCCATCTGAAACAAACAAATCGCCACCTTCACAAAGTTCAACACCCATTTCATCAGCCAGAAAGGCATGTTCAAAAAACGCCGAGTTATAGATTCCAGGTGTCAGGATGACGATTGTTGGGTCACCATCACATCCAACAGGTGTAACGCTTTCTAACGTTTTACGCAACAAAGCTGGATAATTATCAACTGGCGCCACGCGCTGTTTTGAGAACAGGTCTGGAAACAAATGCATCATCGCCTCGCGGCCTTCAAGCATATAAGAAACACCAGAAGGCGTGCGGCAATTATCTTCTAAAACATAAAACTCGTTTTCGGCAATCCGCACAATGTCGATGCCGATAATATGCGCGTAAATTCCGCGCGCCGGATTAACGCCAACCATGGCCGGAACAAACGCCGCATTCTGCGTAATTATCTCATGCGGAATTCTTCCCGCTCGGATGATTTCTTGGCGGTGATAAATATCGTGAAGAAAGGCATTGAGTGCGCGAACCCGTTGCTCAATGCCCGCCGAAAGTCGGCGCCATTCTAGCGCAGAAAACACCCGCGGGATAATATCAAAAGGAATAAGGCGTTCAGAGGCAGCACCTTCACCATAAACCGAAAACGTAATACCCTGCCTGCGGAATATATTTTCAGCTTCGCGCTTTGCTCGCTCAACATCGGCAATGCTTAATGTTTTAAGCCATTCCTCAACGCGCGAATAAGGCAGCCTCACGGTTCCCTTGCCTTCACCCATCTCGTTAAAAATTTTATGCATTCACCACCCCAAAACGCAGTGTCGTTCGAATATTAGGGTGTTGGCAAGCGAATAGTTGACACAAGCCAAACAATAATTTCTTTTTGAAAACTGGTGCCGCTTAGGTGACTCGAACACCTGACCCCCGCATTACGAATGCGGTGCTCTACCAACTGAGCTAAAGCGGCAACTGGTTTGTGAGTGCGAAATTAGCGAAATTCCGGCGACACTTCAACAACGCTCATTCAACACCAGGATCATCTGGCAGGCGCACTGGTTCTGCTGGTTTGGCCACTTCGGCGGAGGTTTCCAACAAAGGCGTTTCTTCTTGGGACTGCAATTGCCAATGGCTGCCTGCGGCCATTTCAAAAGGTGGTTTCCATTCGCATGGAACAATTTCGCCCGTGACTGGAGAAACCGGCGTCCAGCGGGTTGAGGCCACGCCATCTGAAACCCAAATCGGGTCTCGCGGTGCATGAAGTGCCCGTGCCAACCATTCGCGCGAGCGACCTTTGTCGCCTTGGGCATCTTCAATTTCAGCCATCAAACCGCAAATGCGGGCTTGCGGACGATCCTCAATAAACGCTGCAAGTGCTGCTTTAGCAACATCAAATCGCTTTGCATCAATGGCCGCCCGCGCCAAAGCACATGCGCTTTCAATTTGGTTTTCAGTCTTGCTAACAAAATCACGAACACGCTCAAATCGGTCTTCAGCATTTTCTGCTGGCTTGGCATTGCAATAAACTTGCACCAATTCTGGATGCGGAGATTTGGCCCAGCAATTGTGAAGAAGTTTAATGGCCTTGCGTGTGTTGCCAGAAGCAATTAGCCCGCGTGCGGCCACCAAGGCAGCGGGCACCAATGTGCCATCAAACCCATAGGCTTGTTGGGCAAGTTCCAAAGCGCGCGCCGGATTCGTGTCTTCGTCGACAAGGGCCTGCGCGGCCAAAAGGGAGGCTTGTTTTTTGGCGGCTTCCTCGCGCGGCATAATTGCCGCTTTGGCCTGATTGGCAATCGTGGCAGCGGCGGCAGCCCAATCTTTTGCGGTAATTTGCACTTGTAATATGGCCATAGAAGCCCACGGCAAACGCGAATTTTTGGCCAATGCCCGCTCGGCAATTTTGCGCGCTGCGGCCCAATCGCCCGCGTGTTTTGCTTCAGCAAAAAGGCCGCGCAACCCCAACACTTCAGTGTCGGGTGATTTGGTCATGTCTTCGAAAGCTTTTTTCACACCAGCCCTGTCACCTTTAAGCTGTGCAGCTTGGGCGGCCAGCAAATTGACCAATGGCTCGCTCTTCAATGTGTCGCCAGCAATTGCAGCATGGCGCGCTGCGGCCTGTGCGTCGCCTGCACCCGCAGCAATGATCCCGCGCGACAGTGAATCGTAAGCTTTGCGATGCTTGCGAAAACGCCAATGCTCGCGCGCCGCCGAAGGGCTCCGCCAAATTTTGCTGGTAACACGCCACACAAAATAAGCCGTGATCAGGGCCGCCGATAACAATGCAACTGCAACCATGACTGACAAATGAATTTCGCGGCCAAGCCAATTTATTGTAACTTGCCCAGGCCTATCAGCTAGCCAGGCAAAGCTAATGGCGGCTGCAACAAGAAGTCCAAAACGCCACAGCAATTTGACCATTCGAATTAGCCCTTCGCGGCAATCTGGCGCAAAACTGCCGCCGAGGTTATTTCAACAGCGCCTTCAATTTCCAGCCGCGCAACTGCACGCTCATACCATCGTTGCAATTCGACTGGCAAAGCGCCTTCATGCTTTTTTAGATTTGCAACCGCATTAACTAAATCACCTTGTTCAGCCAAAGCTGCCACCTGCAAAGCCAGTTGCTCCCAATCTTCGTCACCAGCAAATTTAATGGTCACCAAATTAGAGAGAAGGGAGCTGCTATAACCCCACCAACTGTCATCAGGGGTGGCCACTGGTTTGGCTTTTGGTAAGCTGGCTGCAGCGGTCTTTAATTCCGAAGCTAAAGCCACAGAATTTGGCAAACCCTGTGCTGAATGGGATTTTAAAATATCTACGCCATCGGCCGCCGGAACCATCACCGCAATACGATCAATTTCGCTTTGATATGATGTGCCAGCAGCAATTTTCGCTTTCAAATCAGCCAAGCTTTGCGACAGCAGGGTGGTATCAATTGCCGCCTTGCCTGCTTGTTTTATACTTTCAACGTCTTTTTCTAATATGCCAACCCGCGCCGCAATCGCAGTGCCATCATAAGGGATGCCTACTGTTCCGCCGCCATATGAATTGGATGAATTAGCAACAGGAACACCAGCAGCCATTTGCACTTTAAGTTCTTCGATTGATGCACTGGTTGCTGCCAGCGCCTTCTCCAAATTTGCAACTGATGTTTTTACGTCTTTTGAATCAGACTGCAAACGCGCCACTTCGGAAACCGCAGTTTGTGCTGCCGCCAATTGCGATTTAATTTCATCAGTAAAACCAACCACGGCTTCAACTTTGCCGTTCAAGGTTTTAGTTGTGACCTCTAACCCATCCATGCGGGTTGCCATGGCCTGCACTTGGTCGGATGGTAAATAGCTTGAAAGCAAATCGCGGTAGGCCCAGCCACCAGCAGCAGCGCCAAGCACGACAAGCCCAGCTCCCACAGCAATTTTGCGCCGCCAATTTTGCGTTGGCTTGGGCGAAGTTTTTTCTTCGGATTTGCCTTCAATAATATCTTCAGGCGAAATGTCGATGATCTCTGTGGTGTTATCAATGTCACTCATAATCAACTCACCTATTCCGCTTTTGCGTTTCAATCAAGCGCCGCAATCAACGCAGCTTCCGTTGGGCTCTCAGCAATGCTCCGTCGCCAAGTTTCTGGCAAACATGCAGCAATTGCTCGAGATAAACAAATATGTATAAGTGTGGCGGCAACATGCTGCAACTGTAGGTTATTTATGGCCGAGACCCATAATTTTGCACTGCGCGGCGAATACAGCAAAACCGCTTGGGAAGATTGAATTTCACTTTCAAAGCCTTTCAAATCAGCTGGTTTCGCATCATATGTGATCACGCGGTCCACTTGAAAACCAGCGCCACGCAATTTGCCCTCAAGATCGCCAGATGTTTGCGACCCCGAAATATAGAGAAGTGGTCCGTCGCTTGGCTGCAATGTTTCGGCAACATGGGCGGCCAGCCCAATAACATCGCCGCCTTTAGCTTGCACATGTAAAAATCCACGATCTAGTGCCATCTGTTTGGATTGTGGTCCCACTGCCAAAACTGGTATAGTTTTTAAGGCATCAACATTTTCCCGCACACGAACGCCATTGGCGCTGGTCAAGCATATAGCCTGATAAGGCCGTTGCGGAAACTCAACACCTGCCCGTTCTACAATTTGAAGCACAGGTGCAATCACAACATCGTGGCCCATGGCCTTTAGCTTGCCTGCCAATGGCAGTGCATCCTCGACAGGCCGTGTGATAATAATTTTCATCAATAAGCAATCAACTTTCCGCCACGCA
Source organism: Hyphomicrobiales bacterium (assembly GCA_031385245.1). Classification (GTDB taxonomy): domain Bacteria; phylum Pseudomonadota; class Alphaproteobacteria; order Rhizobiales; family Aestuariivirgaceae; genus Aestuariivirga. The sequence goes on from JANNBH010000042.1 coordinate 23,043, forward strand.
GTTTCACCTCTTCACCAGCATCCAGCCCTATGAGATTTGCATCAGAAACTGCGCCGCTGCGGGTTACGGTAAACACATGCACGCCATCCAGCGTCAGCGCCTCTCCGCGAAAATGCACAATGCCATTGTCAATTGTTGCGTGGCCCGCAATGGGCGTGCGGCAGGAGCCATCAAGAGCTGCCATAAAACCACGCTCGCATATAACGGCAATTTCGGTCGTCCTATGGTTTAAGGGCGCAAGAATTTTGCGAACCGCCTCATCACGTTCATTGATCTGAATGCCAATGGCCCCTTGCGCCACGGCAGGCAACATCTCATCCATCGCCATTAAATGCGTAATCTTATCGCTCAGGCCAAGGCGATTGAGCCCCGCTGCTGCAAGAAATGTAGCATGGGCCACACCATCTTGAAGTTTTTTCAGCCGCGTTTGCACATTGCCGCGAAACTGCACCGCTTTTAAATCAGGCCGAACCCGCAAAGCCTGCGCCGTGCGCCGCACTGAGGATGAACCAAGCAGCGCTCCCAGTGGCAGCGATTTCAAATCAGCCGCAGCAAAACTGATAAACGCATCGCGTGCATCTTCCCGCGGCAAATAGGCAACCACATCTAAGCCAGCAGGCATTTTGGCCGGCATGTCCTTCATTGAATGCACGGCCATATCAATAGCACCGGCAAACAGCGCTTCTTCCAATTCTTTCGTGAAAAGTCCCTTGCCTCCAATCTCGCTCAAAGGCCGATCACCGATTTTATCGCCAGTGGTGGTAAAGGTTTTAATTTCAATAGCGTCAACCGCCCAGCCATGGGCCGCCAGCAAACGATCCCGCGTTTCATGGGCCTGCGCCAATGCCAGTGGTGAAGCTCGGGTTCCAATGCGAATTCTGTTCATTTGCCAAGTTTAGGCGTGAGATGCTAGAGCGGCAACCCTAGAGATCAACCAAGTCACGGACCGATGGCCGCAGCACCCACAACTATTTTAGGCATTGAAACCTCCTGCGATGAAACCGCAGCATCTGTGGTTTGCCGCGATGCCAATGGCCGCGGTGAATTACTCAGCAATGTTGTGCTATCGCAGCTTAAAGAACATGCGCCCTTTGGCGGCGTGGTGCCGGAGATTGCAGCGCGTGCCCATGTGACCCATCTTGATCGCTTGATTGCCCAAGCCATGAACGAAGCTGACGTAGAGTTTAGCGCGTTAAGTGCAGTGGCAGCAACGGCTGGACCGGGATTACTCGGTGGTTTAATTGTGGGGCTGATGGCTGGTAAGGCCATTGCCATGGCGCATCACATTCCATTCCTCGCCATCAACCATCTCGAAGGCCATGCGCTTACGCCTCGTCTTTTGAATGACTGCCAATTTCCCTATTTGCTATTGCTCATTTCAGGTGGTCACACGCAGTTTCAATTGGTGGAAGGTGTGCGCCATTATAAACGCCTTGGCACCACCATTGATGATGCATTGGGTGAAGCCTTTGATAAAACCGCAAAGCTATTAGGTCTGGGTTATCCCGGTGGCCCGCGTGTGGAAGCTTATGCCAAGCGCGGCAATGCCAAACGCTTTGATTTTCCGCGCCCACTGAAAGGTCGCAATGATTGCAACTTTTCGTTCTCAGGTTTGAAAACGGCGGTGCGCGAAGTGGTGAATAGCTTGGGCACGCTTTCTGATGAAGATGTAGCCGATGTGTGCGCCAGTTTTGAACTCGCTGTAGTTGAGACTTTGGCGGATCGGCTGAAACGAGCGTTCCAGCAATTTAATGAAATTCATCCCGATTGCGCCCATCACACGTTAGTCGTGGCAGGTGGCGTGGCTGCCAATGCAAAGTTGCGCGAGGCGATGGAGATCACATGTGCACATCACGGCTTCACTTTGAATGTGCCGCCATTTCATCTGTGTACGGACAATGCTGCGATGATTGCGTGGGCTGGGGCAGAGCGTTTGGCGCTGGGCTTAACAGACGACATTGATTTTAAAGCTCGCCCGCGCTGGCCGTTAGACACTGTATCAGCCCCTGTCTATGGCTCTGGTCGCCTTGGAGCAAAAGCATGAAAATCACCGTGATGGGGCAGGGCGCTTGGGGCCAAGCTTTAGCTTCTGTGGCGGGCAAAGCTGGACATGATGTGGCTCTATGGTCGCGCGCATCCGCACCCATGCACAAGTGCGATGCCGTCATCATCGCCGTTCCGGCTCAAGCCCTGCGCCAGGTTTTAGCAGCCGTAAATGCGCCGATCATCATATCAGCCGCCAAAGGCATTGAACGCGACACGGGGCTAACCATGGCCGAGGTGGTTCACGCCACATTGCCCGCGCATGAGTTCTATGCCCTCTCTGGCCCAAGTTTTGCGGCGGATGTTTTGGCCGGCCTGCCCACCGCCATCACCATGGCCGGGCGCGATCTAAACGCAACAACCAAACTAGCCGCTGCATTATCTCTGCCCACATTCCGCATCTATGCGTCTGATGATGTGATCGGTGTTGAGCTGGGTGGAGCACTCAAAAACGTTCTCGCTATTGCCTGTGGCGTGGCCGATGGCCGTGGCCTTGGTGAAAGTGCCAGAGCAAGTTTAATCACGCGTGGCTTTGCTGAACTTTCGCGCTTTGCTCAGCTTCGTGGTGCAAAGCCTGAAACGCTGATGGGGCTTTCAGGCTTGGGCGATTTGCTGCTCACGTGTTCGAGCACAAAATCTCGCAACTATTCATTTGGCTTGGCACTTGGCAAAGGCCAATCGGCAGAAGCAGCACTTACACGTTCCACTGGAGTTGTTGAAGGCGCAGCAACAGCCCGCATTGCCGCTTCGCTTGCGGCAAAGCATCATGTAGATATGCCCATTATCAACGCCGTTACCGCACTCATTGATGGCACTTTAAAACCCGACGAAGTGATTGCCAAACTGCTCGCCCGCCCCGTGGGTGTTGAAAACAAATAGAGGTCCAAATGCTTTTTTGTCTGCTCTGCACCGATAAACCCAACAGCTTAGATCTGCGCATGAAAGTGCGCCCCGATCATTTGGCCTATCTCGCCAGCCTTGGTGCGAAAATGAAAACCGCTGGCCCGTTCCTTGATGATGCAGGAAGTCCAAACGGCAGTCTTGTGATCATCGAAGCTGCTGATCGCAGCGAGGCCGAAAAAATGGCAGCGGCGGATCCTTATGCAATTGCCGGATTGTTCGCGTCAGTTGAGATCAAGACTTGGAAATGGGCTCTCAAAAATCCTGAGGCTGCATAATGGCCACTTGGCTTTTCAAATCTGAACCCGATGTTTTTTCCTTCGCAAACTTGATGACCAAGGGCACACAAGGCGAAGAATGGACCGGCATCAGGAATTATCAAGCCCGCAACAATATGCGGTTGATGAAAATCGGCGACAAAGGTTTTTTCTATCACTCTAACATTGGCAAAGCTGTCGTTGGCGTAGTTGAAGTGTGCAATCTCATTCACCCAGATTCTACGGGCGATAAACCTGCGTGGGAATGCGTTGATATTCGTGGGCTCGTCGCCATGCCGCGCGAAATTACTTTGGATGAAATTAAGGCCGATGCGCGATTGAGTGAAATGGTCTTGGTCAAAAATTCCAGACTTTCCGTGCAACCGGTTTTGCCGGAAGAATGGAAAATCATTTGTGAGCTGGGCGGCCTAAAACTTCCACCGAAATTTGCGTGAACCACGCAGCCTTCATCCGCGAAAACACCAGTATTCTTTCGCCGCCTCTTGTACCGGAAGTAAAACTGCACTTGGCCCATGAAGCCGTTCCCATCTGGCAAAAGACTGAGGAGGAATTGGGCGAAATCGGTCTGCCGCCACCCTTCTGGGCCTTCGCCTGGGCAGGTGGGCAAGCCTTGGCGCGCTATATATTGGATAATCCCGAAATCGTCCAAGGCAAGCGCGTGATTGATATTGCTTCGGGTTCTGGTCTTGTGGCCATTGCGGCACTGAAAGCCGGTGCCGCCTCCGTTCTGGCCGCAGATATTGATGTATTTTCAATTGCTGCAATCTCACTCAATGCGAATTTAAATTCAGTATTACTTGCGTCCACTTCCGCCAATCTCCTGGCCACTCCACCGCCCAAGGTCGATGTTATTCTCGTCGGCGATTTGTTCTATGAAAAGCATGTGGCCGAGCTTTGCTTCAACTGGTTGCGCCAAGCCCGCACCAGTCAAATTTACATCGGCGATCCCGGCCGCAGCTATTTGCCCAAAACCGCACTCACAAAAATTGCCGAGTATTCCGTGCCAGTGTCGCGCGATTTGGAGGATGCCGAAATAAAGCAAACCGCAGTTTGGAAGTTGGCCTAAAGCGGATGTGACTCTGGGTTCACTGCGGCATTCGCCTTGTTGCTGTGCTCAGTGTTGTTGAAGTAAAGTGCGATCATCAAAACCGCCAATGAAATCCACAACCAAATATCCGTTCCGCCGCCAAAAAATATGGCACCGATGAGAACGGCAGCGGGTGTTGAAACATAAGTTGCCTGCACAGTGTAAACGGCACCCTTCTGGGTTATTAGCGTGAAATAAACTACACGCTCCACCACCCACATCAGAGTCACCGCAACAAGCGTCCAATGATTAAATAAGTCAGGATTTCCAACAGCGCCTATAGGTTGATAGAGCAAGATAATTGGCAGCACAGTAAGGCCAGACCATAGGCTTTCAAATGCGCCAGCTTGAATCGTGTCAGCCCCCTTTGGCCAGGCATGGGCTGCAAATGTATTGTAAGCACAATAAAGCAGGGGAATTGCAAGCGATGCCACAAGCGGCCACGAGACGTGCCCCGTCAATGTTCCTTCTCGCGATAAAATGAGAATGAGCGTCGAAATAAATCCAAAGGCAATCGCTAGCAATTTGCGCGGACTGGAGTTTTCATTGCCGATGACCAATGCAATCAGATAATTGAAAAACGGCGACATGGTGATGATGATGGCAAGTTCGGTGGGTGGAACAAAACCTGCGAGATAAAGATTAAGCCCGAACGGTATATTCATCAGAGTGGCGCAGCCCAAACCATAATAAACCAAGCGCCTATCGAAATTACGAACCCCAGTTTTAAAGGCCGCCATGCCAAGCATAATCACGCCAACGCCAATGCCAGTGTAAAAAATCGTATGCACCACTGGCATGTTGATGCTGCTGAGATGCTTATAAAGACTGGGCGAGATGCCCCAGAACAGACCGAGCAACATAAAATATAAAAAATGATTTGGAGTTCGCATTCGAGAGTTTATAGTATGAAAAAAATAATTCAGGGAGCAGAATACGCCATGTTAGATAAAACTTACGCCGTGCCAGCCGCTTGGAAAAAGAAGGCGTATTTCAATGAAGCTTCCTATAAAAAAGCCTATGACGAGTCAGTCAAAAACCCCAACAAGTTCTGGGCCAAAGAAGCCAAGCGCTTAGACTGGATCAAAGCGCCCAAGAAAATCAAAAACGTTTCCTACGCTTATCCTGATGTTTCAATCAAATGGTATGAAGACGGTGTTTTAAACGTTTCGGCAAATTGCATTGATCGCCACCTTAAAATGCGGGCAAACCAAACCGCAATCATCTGGGAAGGCGATAACCCCTATGATGACAAAAAAATAACCTACCGCGAACTTTATGAACATGTGTGCCGCATGGCCAATGTGTTGAAAAAGCATGGTGTTAAAAAAGGTGATCGCGTCACGATCTATATGCCGATGATCCCTGAAGCAACTTACGCCATGCTCGCTTGTGCGCGCATCGGCGCAGTGCATTCAGTGGTGTTCGGCGGGTTCTCGCCAGAATCTCTTGCAGGTCGCATCAATGATTGTGACTCGCGCTTTATCATCACCGCCGATGAAGGTTTGCGCGGGGGCAAAAAGATTCCATTGAAGGCCAACACGGATGAAGCCCTCAAGAAAACCAAGGGCGGTGAAAAAGTTCTCATGGTTCGCCGCACAGGTGGAGCGGTGAGTTTTCAAGCAGGCCGTGATTTTTGGTATCACGATGAAATTAAAACTGTGAAGGCTGAGTGCAAGCCCGAAAAAATGAATGCGGAAGACCCGTTGTTTATTCTCTACACCTCAGGCTCAACCGGAAAACCCAAAGGCGTATTGCACACCACCGGCGGCTATTTGGTTTATGCCGCGATGACCCACCAATATATTTTCGATTATCATGATGGTGATATCTACTGGTGTACGGCGGATGTGGGCTGGGTAACTGGCCACAGCTATATTGTTTATGGTCCACTGGCCAATGGCGCCACCACATTGATGTTTGAAGGCGTTCCAAATTATCCAAGCACCTCGCGCTTCTGGGAGGTGATCGACAAACACCAAGTTAATATATTTTACACCGCACCCACGGCCCTTCGCGCTTTGATGCAGCAGGGCGATGCGCCTGTTAAAAAAACCTCGCGCAAAACCCTGCGTTTGCTCGGTTCCGTGGGCGAACCCATCAACCCCGAAGCGTGGGAATGGTATCACCGGGTGGTGGGCGAGGGGCGCTGCCCTATTGTGGATACATGGTGGCAAACCGAAACAGGAGGCATTCTCATTGCGCCATTGCCGGGGGCTACGAAATTAAAACCCGGCTCCGCCACCAAACCGTTCTTTGGCTGCCAGCCCGCCTTGGTGGATGATAAGGGCGGGTTTCTTGAAGGCGAGAATTCCGGCAATCTGGTGATCCTCGATTCTTGGCCTGGCCAAATGCGAACTCTCTATGGTGATCATAAGCGCTTCGTCGAAGCCTATTTTTCAACATACAAAGGCATGTATTTCACGGGTGATGGCTGCCGCCGTGATAAGGATGGCTATTACTGGATCACTGGCCGCGTGGATGATGTGCTCAATGTGTCGGGCCACCGCTTAGGAACCGCCGAAGTGGAGAGTGCATTAGTCTCACACAGCAAAGTCTCCGAAGCCGCCGTGGTGGGATACCCGCACGACATTAAAGGCCAAGGCATTTATTGTTATGTGACATTGATGGCAGGCGAGCAGGGCGATGACGCTTTGAAGAGAATTTTGGTTGACCATGTGCGCAAGGAAATTGGGCCTTTAGCAACACCAGATAAAATCCAATTCGCACCCGGCCTACCCAAAACCCGCTCAGGCAAAATCATGCGCCGAATTTTACGCAAAATTGCCGAAGATGATTTTGGTGCATTAGGCGATACATCAACGCTCGCTGATCCAGCTGTGGTGGATGATTTGGTGTCGAACCGGCAGAATAGAAAAGCTTAATCCCCAAACTCATCGCAATCCAAATCATTGTCATCAGCAATGCTGCAAATTTTTGCAATGCGGGCTTCGTAAGCAGCGTTGATGCAATCCGAGTTATAACCGCAAGCATTGCGCCTGATGATGAATGAACTTTGTGTGCGTTTCAGTCTTGCTCTTTCGGCTCTTGGCAACAACGGCCCTAGTGTGAAATAATCTTTTGCCATGCGTTCATCCAGCGCTTGCAAATCATCATCCTGACAAATTGCAACTTCGGTTGGCGATTTGGCGTAACGGCAATTAAATGATGCTGCATTGGCTGAATTAATGTCAATAAAAACTGTGGCCAGCATGATTGATAAAACTGTAAGTTTCGCCATTGGAATTCTCCGTTTCTACCCCATGAGAATTCTGCGCCGTTTGTTTTGAATTTGCAATGTGTCAAATCTATTTACACTTACAGTGATTCAACTAAACTCAGTATTCAATCTAACTGGGGTCAATCAAATGCGTCTCGTTCAAATTGTTTTTCTCGTAGCTGTCGCAACCATGCTTTCAGGCTGTGGCATTAATAACATTCCAACTTACGAGGAGGCGATGAAAGCCCGGTGGGGAGATGTGCAAAATAATTATCAGCGCCGCGCTGATTTGATCCCCAATCTGGTTGAAACTGTGAAGGGCTATGCTGCACAAGAAAAAGATGTGCTGACGGCCGTGGTTGAAGCCCGCGCCAAAGCCACGCAAATGACTTTGCCCGCCGATATTATAACCAACCCCGAAGCCTTCAAAAAATTCCAGGATGCCCAAGGTGAACTTTCTGGTGCGCTTGGAAAATTATTGTCAATCACTGAAGCCTATCCAGATTTGAAATCGAATGCCAATTTCTTGGCTCTGCAATCACAATTGGAAGGCACCGAAAATCGCATTACAGTGGCGCGCAAAGATTATATTGCTGCCGTGCAAACTTATAATACCGAGCTGGTCACAATTCCCGGTCGTTGGTGGGCATCATGGTTCTATCCAACCGCAAAACCTGCGGAGACTTTCACGGCTACAGCAGGTTCGGCAGAGCCACCAAAAGTAGATTTTAACAAACCAAAAACCTGATGTTTCGTTTGAGAGCCATCATCTTTATAGTCGCGGCTTTTTTTGCCGCGACATTCGCGTTTGCCGAACCAAACTTTCCAGCTCTCACATCGCCCCTGGTGGATGCTGCAAGCATTCTCGATTCCGATTCCAAAACTGTGATCGAAAATCGTCTGCGCGATTATGAAACCATAAGCGGCCACCAAGTTGCCGTGGCCACTGTGTCCAGCCTCGAAGGGTATGATATTAGAGACTATGGCAATCAGCTTTTCCGCAAATGGGAATTGGGCGATAAGCAAAAGAATGATGGTGTGTTGGTGCTGGTGGCCCCTAACGAACATAAAGTTTCAATCGAAGTAGGTTATGGCTTAGAAGGCGACCTCACCGACGCCATGTCGCGCATCATCATTGAAAACGCCATGGTACCGCGCTTTAAAGCGGGTGATTATGTGGGCGGAATTCACGCCGCCATTAACGACATTGAAAAAGTTATAGGTGGGCAAGGCGAGCAAATTGTTGAACGCGCGAACAATCAATCGGCACTTACGGTTGAAGATGTTTTGCCATTGGTGATTTTGTTTCTGGTCATTCTGCTTATCGTCTTTAATGCATCGCGTGGGGGTCGTATTTTAATAATCCCCGGTGGTTTTGGCGGTGGCGGTGGATTTAGTGGCGGTGGTGGATTTTCCGGCGGCGGCTGGTCTGGCGGGGGCGGCAGTTCTGGCGGCGGTGGCGCATCAGGGGGATGGTAATATATGAAGTCTGATCTCTCGCAGCATCAGCGCCTAAAAGTAACATTGGCGATAAAAAAAGCCGAGCTACAAACCAGTGGCGAAATTGTTGTGGTCGCCGCACGGCAAAGCGATGACTATATTCATGTCCCCGTTCATTTCGCCTGCGGTTTTGCACTCGCCATACCTTTTATCATACCGGCCTTATCGCCACTTTTCTCGTGGTCGGTGGTTCCGCTTAAATGGGTTTTCCTTATTCAATTGTTGAGTTTCATTGTCGTCGCCTTGGTTTTCAGTTTGCCACCTTTGCGCTTTTGGATAACGCCAAAATCACTGATGATAAAATATGCCCACCGCAATGCTGCCACCCAGTTTCTCGCTGTGAACACCCATGGCACGGGGGGCCGAACTGGCGTTTTGATATTCGTGTCACTGCTGGAGCACTACTGTGAAATTATTGGTGACACGGCTATTGCCAGCAAAGTGAGCGATAAAACTTGGCAAAAAATAGTCGATGACATGTTGCCGCTTCTGCGTGAAGGCAAAATCACTGATGCCTTGGTTTTAGCTACGGAACGCTGCGGCCGTGAGCTTGCCAAGCATTTTCCGCCCGGTGCCGAAAATTCCAATGAATTGCCCGATCACTTTATTGTTTTGAACTAATCCGCCATAATCCTGCCAAAGCGCGGAGTCATGGCACTGTTATGGACAGGCGCGCATTCACTTTTGGACTTTTAGCACTGGCAACTCCAGCGGCTGCCAAGACCAAACCAATAGCCTATCAAGGTGCTGAGATTGTAGCTTTCGCATCGCCTGAAAAAACCGGCACAGTTATCGTCAACACCGAACACCGCGCCCTCTATCATATCATCAGCCCGGGCAGCGCCATCAGGTATGGCGTAGCGGTGGGCAAAGAGGGGTTTGATTGGGCCGGAATTGCTAAAGTAGGCCGCAAAGTTGCTTGGCCGCGCTGGACCCCACCAGATGCCATGATCAAACGCAAACCTGAACTTGAACAATGGCGCTATGGAATGCCAGGCGGCCCAAAAAATCCCTTGGGGGCACGAGCCCTCTATTTGTTTGATGCCAAGGGTGACACTGGCTTTCGCATTCATGGCACCAATGAACCTTCGTCTATTGGTTCTGCAGCATCGTCCGGCTGCATTCGCATGTTGAATGAAGAAGTGTCTGAGCTTTATGAACAAGTGAAAATTGGCACCAAAGTTATCGTCTTGTAATTTTGCCGCTACTGTGATTTCTACACCCAGAATTTAGCTGAGCTGGGACCGAATCGTAATGTTGCGCCGAAATTTTTTACAGATATTTGTGGGTGGTTTAGCGGCTCTTCCTGTTGCAGCCGAAGCTGGCATTTTTGATCGCAAACCCAAAAAAATTATCCCCGCAAAAAAGCAAGTTAAAATTGCCAAGCGCAAACTTTTGAAACCCATACGCCCAAAATACAAGGGCCGCGAAGACGTTACTTTTTACTCATTTGAAAAGCCAGGCACACTGATTATCAAAACCAAGGAACGCGCACTTTATCGCGTCTTGGGTGGCGGCAAAGCCACACGGTTTTTGGTGGCCGTCGGCAAGGAAGGCTTCTCATGGGCAGGTGTTGCCAAAGTGGCCATGAAACGTGAAGATCCAGTGTGGACACCGCCACCCGAGATGATCCAGCGCAAACCTGAATATGCAAAATGGGCTGATGGAATGCCGGGTGGTTTGCCCATCAACCCCTTAGGCCCACGCGCTATGTATCTTTACAGCGGCAAAAAAGACACAGGCTTTCGCATTCACGGCACCATTCATCCTGAATCAATTGGAACTGCAGCCTCCTCAGGCTGCATTCGCATGTTGAACAAGGAAGTGATTGAGCTTTATGATCTGACCCGCATAGGCACAAAAGTTATTGTCATTTAAGGGTGAACAAATTTGCCGCGCACCCAGCCAATTTTATAAATGCCTGAACCATTTGGAACTTCGTGCCAAATTTTGCACCACACGTTTGGCTTTTTCATTTTCCAATAACTTGTATAGTTGATGCTAAAGGTTACATTGGTTACAATGTTTTTGCATGTGCCTGTGAGGCTCAGCATATCACCATTCACATAAGTGCGTTGCACAACTGATGATGTTGAAGGCCATACTCTAGCATTTAAGGGGTCTGATGCTGGTGCTAAAATGACCGTGCCGCCAACAAATGCGCTGGCCATTGCTGCGGAACTTGCGCCAACTAAAATTGAGGCGGCAATAATAGATTTAAGTATTTTTGACATGTGAGTCTCCGTTCTTTATCCTTCTCACACTACGGTTCGCTAAATGAATGGCAAATGAATATCATTTATTTGCATCCCCGCGCCCAACCCATATCCACATGAAAATGATCTTTATGATCTGAATTATAATCAGGGCTGAGTGTGAGATTATAATAGTCACATAGACCATCATGCACGCGGTGCAGAAACGCAGAATTTTTTCCACGATCCCAATCCTTCAGTACACTGATCAATTTTCCACTGTGCAAACGAAAACCTGAAACATCAAATGCGTTTCCTGTTGCATGTTCACTCATTGAACTGGACCCACGAATGGTGCGGCAGCTATATGACCCAAAATGAATAATCTCCGAAACATTCTCGCCGAACAGCCGCAACGCTTCCGCCTGCACCACATTGCGTTCCCACATATAAAGCCGTGCGGCAATGTTACAGCGCATATCTTCGTTGCTGATTTTAGCAACACTCAAATGCGAAATCTGCACCGCATCCTTTAGGACGCATGATGGGTTAGTGCTGTGGTCAACTGCCACACGAAATGATATCCCAGCGCGCGACAGTGCAAGTTCACAGTTTTCTGGGTCGGCATCAAGCAGTTTCAGCCGCACCTGCGTCAACCAGTACGGTTGTTCGTTCAAATCCGGCAAGGCGAGGGGGTCGTAATGAGTGGACCAATTGAAAGCCCCTATGCGAGATAAGCCATAAGCACCCACAATAATGAAAACGCCCACCAAACCAGCCCTAACAATATGTTTACCAAAAACCATGCCAAATCCTATCTCCAATTACCCGCGATGCATTGAACTATTTGCTTTGTTGCAGCGCACCCGCTAAAAGGCCGCTTCGTTTAAAGGTCAATTTATGTCGCAAAATAAAGTTCCGTCGCGGCCACTCTCGCCGCACCTGCAAATCTATCGGCCCATGCTGTCCACAGCCATGTCGATCTTCCACCGCATCACCGGTGTTGCATTGAGCGTTGGCATGATTTTGCTGGTGTGGTGGTTCACTGCCGCTGCCACATCGGATGATTATTTTAATTTTGTGAATAGCCTCTTCGCGCATTGGTTTGGCCACTTGGTGTTGTTTGGTTTCACTTGGGCTTTGATGCATCATATTCTGGGCGGGCTTCGCCATTTCCTTTGGGATACGGGGCGGGGATTTGCATTGAATAAAGTGGAATGGCTGGCCAGAGCTAATCTCATTGGGTCTATTCTGCTTACACTGTTAGTTTGGTTTATTGCATATGGAGTGCGGGCATGAGTGACCTTGGCAAAGTGCGGGGCCTAGGCTCGGCCAAATCCGGCACCGAACATTTCTGGATGCAGCGCGTAACAGCAATTGCCAATTTGCCACTGGTGATATTTCTAATTTATTTCATCCTCTCGCATCTGGGCGCACCGCGCGCAGCAGTAGTTGCTTCAATCAAAAATCCCTTCTGTGCTGTGGCGCTATCATTGGCCATGGTTTCAATCCTGTGGCACATGCGCCTTGGGCTGCAAGTGGTCATCGAAGATTATGTCCACAGCGAAACCCGCAAATTGGCCGCACTGATGATGATCAATTCCGCAACATTCATTCTGGGTGCGCTGGCACTTTACTCTATTTTGAAAATGAGCTTCGCACTTTAATGACCGCCTATCCAATCACTGACCATTCGTTTGATGTTATTGTT
>JANNBH010000043.1:0-5184 GCA_031385245.1 Hyphomicrobiales bacterium
CAACGTTGGCGCTCTTCTTCGTGGTATTGAACGTGAAGGCGTTGAGCGTGGTCAAATTCTGTGCAAGCCAGGTTCTGTAAAGCCGCACAAGAAGTTCACGGCTGAGGTTTACATCCTCACCAAGGAAGAGGGTGGCCGTCACACGCCATTCTTCAACAACTACCGTCCACAATTTTACTTCCGCACCACCGACGTAACTGGCGTTGTTACTTTGCCAGAAGGCACAGAAATGGTAATGCCTGGCGATAACATCTCGTTCCAAGTTGAGCTTATTCAACCGATCGCCATGGAAGAAAAACTGCGCTTCGCCATCCGCGAAGGCGGCCGCACCGTTGGTGCCGGCGTTGTTGCTAAGATTTCGGACTGAGTTTCCGAACGTTAAAAATTAGAGCCCGCAGGAAACTGCGGGCTTTTTATTTTGTTGATGTCTCTTTGATCAAAGCCTGTAATTCCTGAATGTCGGAATCCAATTTTACGAGTGAATTCTTGACTGATGTCATCACTTGGGCTGCCATGCCAGCTTCCATCTCTGGCACTTGATCTTGGGCATTGGTGGCCAGTGCTTTGATCTGACCATAGAGGTTAGAAACCTTGAACGAGAGTTCCGGCGTGAGAATTCCAATGCGCGCTACATGGCTATCAAACACTGGTGTTACAAAGCGAAACGAAATTCGCGGCTGTGTGCGCTTACCTATATTTTGCTTTGCCATTTCCTCAGCAATTGAAATCTGCGCGACGAGAATCCGCATGGCGCTTGCGATTGCGGTTTGAAGTGCTGAAAGTTCGCCAAGAACTGCATTCTGAAATGAATTGCGCTCTGAGTTTTTCGACCGCTCACCTTGCTCCTTTGCCATCTTCTCTTGATGGGTGCGACCAATCTCAGCAATTTTAGCAACGCGGTATTGAGAATAAATCACGCCAGTAAAGGCAATGAGGGCAGCCATAAGAGCCGCAGATGCCGAAACCAAAGTTTGGTATTGTTTGATGAATTCCATCACATGCTCCCACCCACTAGCGGATTAACATTGCACTTTACGGAATGAAATGCATAGCGCAATACTTACGATAATTCTGATCAGGTGGAACATAAATTGCAAGATTCGAATGAAGCCAACAGTTTACACGCCGATCCGCTTTATCTCACGGCGCTGGCCAGTCTTGGAGCAAACGTGCCAGCAAAACTTACGGCAGCTCCTGCCAAAGGCAGCATCGCAGTTTTGCCATTCGTCGATATGAGCGGCGAAGTTGGCCACGAACATTTCACCGATGGATTGACCGAAGACATCATCACTGATCTATCCAACGTCCCCGGCTTTTTTGTCATCGCCCGCAATTCCGTGTTTGCATACAAAGGTAAGCCTACTGATGTGCGCCAGATCGCCCATGATCTTGGTGTCAAATATATTCTCGAGGGCAGTGCAAGGCGGGCAGGGCAACGCTTGCGGATCAATGTGCAGCTTATCGATGCCGAACTGAGCGGCAATCATGTTTGGGCGGAACGCTTCGACCGAGAGTTATCTGATATATTTGAAGTCCAAGATGAAGTTGCGCGGCGCGTGGTGGAAGCCATTACCGGCAGACTTACATCGGGTCCAGTTTTTGAGAAGTATCGCACATCGAGCATTGAGGCATATGACCTCTGTGTGAAGTCACGGGAGCAATACCTGATCTCAAAATCGGCAAACCAAAGTGCTCGCATAAATCTTCAAAAAGCTATCGTTCTTGATCCTACTTATGCCGAAGCGCACGCTGAACTTGCCATGACATATGTGTTTTCAGCCGTCCATTATGGCGATAGTGAGGTTAATGCCCTGAAGACTGCGCTAGACCATTTGCATAAGGCATTAGCCATAGACGCGCGCGACCCAACCACTTACAGCCTTCTGGGATATGCATTGATGTATGATCAAAAGTGGGATGATGCTGGCCACGCATTCGCAAAATCTTTGGAATTGAACCCGAATGATGCCGATGTTCTTGCTTCAATTGCCGATTACAAATTACGAGTTTGTAAATTTCAAGAAGCGCTCATGCACATGTATCAGGCTTTCAGGCTTAATCCACGCGCACCTGTATGGTATTATTGGACATTGGGTGAAACGCAAATTGAACTTGGCCAATATGAAGACGCCGTACGAACGCTGGACCGTCCTGAGGTACGCCATTCTGTTGCACGGCGGATGTTGGCAGCAGCCTTTGCATTAAGCGGCAGAGCTGAACAAGCAAAATTGGAAGCGTTAGCATTCATGACCGAGAATCCGAATTGGACCATTTCACAATGGGCGAAATTAGGAGCCTTTTTGGACATATCGAGTGTTAAGGGTGTTATTCAGGGTTACCGCCTTGCCGGATTGCCGGAGTGAGCATGACGAATTTTTCCGACATATCAGCTGACCCACTTTATCTCACGGCGCTTGCTAGTCTTGGCGCGAGTGTTCCCGCTAAGCTGATGGCAGTCCCGTCAAAGGGCAGCATTGCTGTTCTGCCATTTGTCGATATGAGCGGCGAAGCGGGCCATGAACATTTCACCGATGGTCTGACCGAAGATATCATCACAGATCTTTCCAATGTGCCGGGGTTCTTCGTCATCGCCCGAAATTCGGTGTTTGCATACAAAGGCAAACCCACGGACGTGCGCCAGATTGCCCATGACCTAGGTGTCAAATATATTCTTGAAGGCAGTGCGCGACGATCAGGGCAACGTTTGCGGATTAACGTGCAGTTGATTGATGCAGCCGAGGGTGGGGCGCATGTTTGGGCTGAACGATTTGATCGCGACCTTTCTGATATTTTTACAGTTCAAGATGAAGTGACTTTGAGAATTGTTGAGGCCATAACAGGTAAGCTCAACGCTGATACGATTTTCGAACGTTATCATCCCACTAGTATAGAAGCCTATGATCTTGTTCAGCGTGCAAATGGTATTTTTCACACGTCACAGGCAGCCAACAACCAAGCCTATATTGATCTTGAGCGGGCCATCGAACTTGATCCGAATTATGCCGCGGCTTACCGTCAATTGGCTTGGGCCCAACATTTTAGATGGTCGCAATGGGGCGAGCCTGAAGAGCCATTTCGTAGTCTCTCACTTATGTCTGCTCAAAAAGCGGTTGCTCTTGCCCCACAAGATTCAATTGCACATGGTGTGCTTGGCCATATGTTCATGATGGAGCGTCGATGGGAAGAGGCTTCAGCCTGTTTTAAGGAGTCGCTGCGATTAAACCCAAACAATGCAAATGCTCTCGTTTTCACCTGTGACCTCCTTAACTACACTGGAAAGCCAAAGGATGGGCTGGCAATGATGGCCAAAGCATTGCGTATTAACCCCAATCCACCCGCTTGGTATCATTGGGTGTTAAGTGAAGCGATGGTGGCCGCGCGCCAATTTGAAGATGCGCTCAATATATTGAAACGCGAACAAGTTTACAACACACTGGCGCGCCGCGTGCTTGCTGCAACCTTGGCACTTCTGGGCCGTGATGTTGAAGCCAAACGCGAGGGCGAAGCTTTCCAAGCCATGGCGCCCAACTGGCGCATCGGTGCGTTCATTGCCAGTCAACCGTTCCAGCACCAAAAAGACGCAGATTTCTGGATAGATGCCTACCGCCTCGCTGGTTTACCGGAGTGAGCATGACAAATTTTTCTGACATATCGGCTGACCCACTTTATCTCACGGCACTTGCCAGCCTTGGTACGAATGTTTCGGCCAAGCTCACGGCGGCTCCGGCAAATAACAGCATCGCGGTTTTGCCATTCGTGAATATGAGTGATGAGCAGGGCCAAGAATATTTCACCGATGGTTTGACGGAAGACATCATCACCGACTTGTCAAATGTGCCCGGCTTTTTTGTGATCGCCCGCAATTCGGTGTTTGCTTATAAAGGTAAGCCCACAGATGTGCGCCAGATTGCCCATGATCTCGGAGTAAAATATATTCTCGAAGGCAGTGCGCGGCGGGCAGGGCAGCGCCTTCGAATAAACGTGCAGTTGATTGATGCAAGCGAAGGCGGCAATCATATTTGGGCCGAAAGGTTTGACCGCGACCTCAGTGATATTTTCGAAGTTCAAGATGAAGTGACAAGGCGGATTGTTGAAGCCATAACCGGTAGGCTAAACACCAAATCCACTTCAGACCGCAGCCGTCCGGCAAATATGTTGGCCTATGATCTCTGTGTCAGGTCACGAAATTTGTGGTCGCAATCGAAGGAAGCGAATCTGGAAGCAATGGCTCTCCTTCACCAAGCGCTGGCGCTTGAACCCAATTATGCGGAAGCGCATTGGCGGCTGAGTCTCTCTCAGCTTTTCAGTTGGGCTCAATATGGTGAAGAGCGCAAGATTTTTGGCCCCAAAGCATTGCACTCTGCCGAACAAGCAGTAGCGATAAGCCCGCAGGATTCGAGTGCGCTTTGTGCATTAGGAACCATATTGTCCTATGAACGCCGCTGGGAAGAAGCCAGAAAACAATTTCATATTTCAATTGCTATGAACCCGAATGATGCTGATGCGCGCGCTCTTTATGCAGACTATTTGTTTCTAGATGGCAATAACGCGGAGGCGCTTGAAACGGCAGCGATCACCTTGCGTCTCAATCCGCGTCCACCCGGTTGGCACATTTGGATACTTGGGCAAGCCCAGATCGGCTGCGGCAAATATGTGGAAGCAGTGCAAACGTTAACCCAAGAAGAAACCTACAGAACAATATCCCGACGTATCTTGGGCGTTGCATTGGCGCTGTTGGGGCGCAAAGACGAAGCCCGTCATGAAGTGGCTTCCTATTTGGCAATTGATCCACATTGGAGTTATAAGTTTTGGCTGGAGACAAGGCCATTTCAACGGCAAGAGGATCTCCAGTTTTGGGATGATGCCTACCGTCTCGCTGGATTTTTAGAGTGAGTCAAACCGAATGATAGAAAATTGCCCCTAGCGGTTGACGAAGCGCACTCCTATCTGTAGGAAGCAGTCATTCCAAACGACTCTCATGGCGGCAAGGCCCTCAAGCTTTCGCCGCTCTCTTGTTTGAGGTGTTGTTTGAAATGAAGAAAAACTAATGATAACATCGGTTTGGGTGGATCAGTAGGGGTATAGCTCAGTTGGTAGAGCGATGGTCTCCAAAACCATAGGTCGAGGGTTCAAATCCTTCTGCCCCTGCCATTCGGAGCGGTTTTACGCCTTTGAATGAATAAG
>JANNBH010000077.1:0-22121 GCA_031385245.1 Hyphomicrobiales bacterium
TGGATGCTGTGCATGTGGCATGGGCAAGGTCACATGCCAAATTGCAATGGCAGGCGCTTTTGGATTTGCCAGAGCGCTGGCCTATTCCAAAATTTCCGGTGACGGGAAAAGATTTGTTGGCTGCTGGTGTGCCGTCTGGTCCTAAGATGGGTGAGATATTGCAGCAACTTGAAGATTGGTGGGTGGCATCGGATTTTGCGCCCACCCGCGAAGAACTTTTATTGAGGATTGAAAATGGAAAATGAGACTGACATCATTGTGATGAAAACCACGGGCAAAGGTGCGCCGAAAAAAGATGCGGGCAAGCCCGATAAATCGAAACTGCTGAAAGGCTCTTACAAGACGAGCACTTGGAATCATTTTAGCGGTGAAGATGGTCGCTTGCATTGTGGCATTTGGGAATCGACCCCCGGCACGGTGATGGTGGAGTATTTAGAATGGGAGTTTTGCCATCTCATTCAAGGCGAGGCGGTTTTGACTCGCGCTGAGGATGGTAAGAAGTGGCGCTTGAAACGCGGCGATGCCTTCATCATTCCATCGGGCTTCAAAGGCACTTGGCAAACGGTACGCAAAGTGAAGAAGCACTATGTTATTATGATGCCGCAGGAATAAGATGAAGAGTGTTCTTATCACCGGCGCGGCAAAGCGCATTGGCCGCCAGATGGCTTTGGATTTGGCCGATGACGGCTGGGATGTGGCGGTGCATTGCAACCACTCAAAGGCTGAGGCCGAGGCGGTTGCCGCTCTTATCCGCGCCAAAGGCCGCAAGGCTTGCGTGGTGCAAGGTGATTTGGCCGATGCAGATATTGCATCACGGTTGATCAGACAATCCGTTGCTGGCATCGGGCCACTTACGGCGCTGATCAACAATGCTTCGATTTTTGAGATTGATGGCGTTGGTGATATCACGCTCACCAGCTGGGAACGACATCAGAATATAAATCTCCGTGCGCCTGTAATGCTAGCGCAAGAATTTGCGCGGCAGCTTCCATCAGGTGTAAAAGGCTGCATTATTAACATCATTGACCAGCGCGTGTGGAAGCTAAACCCGCGCTTCTTTTCTTACACCATGTCAAAATCCGGTTTGTGGACGGCCACGCGCACTTTGGCCCAAGCGCTTGCGCCGAACATCCGTGTGAATGCCATTGGGCCGGGGCCTGCATTGCCATCAGCGCGCATGGATGACGCAGAATTTGCCAAGCAGGAGAGTTTTACGTTGCTGGGCATTGGCACGTCGCCCACGGAAATATCGCAAGCGGCGAAATTCATTATGTCACAACCAGCGCTCACAGGGCAGATGATTGCGCTTGATGGTGGGCAACATCTAGTGTGGCAAACGGCCGATGTGATTGAGGTGAATGAATGAGCAAAATAACCCACCACGTCGCCAGCGCTGGAGCGCGCGTGCGCCATGTGTTTGTGCGCGATTTAGACCTAATGGCTTTGATCGGAATCTATGACCACGAGAAGCTGAAGCCGCAGCGCATTGTGGTGAATGTCGATCTTTCCGTGCAAGAAGCGCATGGCCCGATGAGCGATGATATTGACCATGTGGTGTCGTATGAAATTGTGGTCAAAAAAATCGAAGCGATTGTGGCCGCTGGCCATGTGAACTTGGTGGAGACTTTGGCGGAGAAATTCGCCGAAGCCTGCTTGCGCGATAAGCGGGTGTTGGCGGCAAGGGTTAGGATTGAGAAGCCTGATATTATCAAGAACGCGAGAAGTGTGGGTGTGGAGATTGAGCGGGGACGGTGAGGGAGTGCTTTGTAAGGTCAATGCCGAGTTACTATCTTAAAAACCCATTCTCCAAAAAGTATCAAAATCCCGCCGAAGATTAAAATAATTAGGTAATTGGTAATTATTGCTTTCACCTTGCAAACTGTCATTGCATCGAATTCTTGCCAAAATGATGGTTGGGGAATTCCTTCCACAAATGAGTTGAAGAGCTGCCAATCCGCTTCATCAGAAGCATAGATACAATCTGGATCTCCTTCTCGGTTGTTAAGAGCTAGGGTGTTATCGACTCCATGAATCAATCCATCGGGATGAAGAACAAGACGAGGTGCGCCTGCTCTAGCTCCCCGAGGATGTTCAAGTTGGATTAAGCCAGCATCGTTTTGGACGCCTAAATCCGCATGATAGCCTCTGCGGACTAGCGCATGTAGACGAACAAACGCTTTTTCTTCGGGATGTTTTGGCATGACCTCTCTCATCTCCGAATGTCCTCGTGTGAAACTCAATTTGATAATCTGGGAATTGATGTTCCAATGTCAAGCGAGTATTTTGAATAAATTATGACACGTACGGAACCTCACCCTTCCCCGTTGGGGGAAGGTGCCTGAAGGGCGGATGAGGGTCTGTCCACGCGTGGGGTCGCTTAAAGTTTTAGTTCGAAAATTGCTGTAAGGCCCTCATTCGTCGCTCCGCGCCACCTTCCCCCGATGGGGGAAGGGTGAGATTTTAGTAGCTTGCCTTAGTCGGAAAATTTCATTCTCTCACTGATTGCGCTACAACCTACCCATGACCGATTCACCCTCCCTCACCGGCACAGAACTCATCCGTGATTTCGTCACGCGGCTTCCTTCGAAGCCCGGGGTTTATCGCATGTTTGATGCCAAGGGTGATGCGATTTATGTGGGCAAGGCGAAGAACCTGAAGAACCGTGTTTCTAATTATGCGCTGGGGCAGGGGCATAATAATCGCATTGCTTTGATGATCTCACTTACCTGCAATATGGAATTTGTGGTGACGGAATCTGAGGCGGATGCGCTTTTGTTAGAAGCGAATCTTATCAAGAAGTTACGGCCTAAGTTTAATGTTTTACTTCGGGACGATAAATCATTTCCCTATATCCTGATTGCCAAGGATCATGCAGTGGCGCAGCTGGCGAAACATCGTGGTGCCCGCAATCGCAAAGGTAATTATTATGGGCCGTTTGCTTCCGCTGGGGCGGTGAACAATGCCATCAACACTATGCAGAAAGCGTTTCTTTTGCGAACCTGCAATGACTCAGTTTATGCCAATCGTTCGCGGCCCTGTTTGCTGTATCAAATCAAGCGCTGCTCTGCGCCATGTGTGGGTTACATCACTCCGCAAGACTATTCCGAACTGGTGCAAGAGGCTGAGGATTTTCTTACTAGCAAATCGACAGCCGTAAAAGCTGAACTCGCCAAGAAAATGGAAGAGGCTGCGGAGGCTTTGGAATTTGAAAATGCGGCGCGGTTTCGCGACCGCATTCAGGCCATGAGTTTTGTCACGCAAACGCAAGGCATTAATCCACAAACGGTGGATGAGGCGGATGTGTTTGGCATGGCCCTGGAGGGTGGGCAGTTTTGCGTTCAAGTGTTCTTCATTCGCTCTGGCCAGAATTGGGGTACGCGGGCTTATTTTCCGAAGACGGATAAGACGATGGAAGAGGCTGAAGTTTTATCATCCTTCCTCAGCCAGTTTTATGATGACAAGCCGATCCCTTCGCAGATCATAATCTCTCAAGATTTTGAGGAGCGCGGTTTGTTGGAGGAAGCATTCACAGCTCATGCAGGTCACAGGGTTGAAATTCTGGTGCCGCAGCGCGGAGAGAAGAAGGCGCTTGTGGAACATGCTGTCACCAACGCCCGCGAAGCCAATGGGCGGCGCATGGCGGAATCATCTTCGCAGGGAAAATTGCTGGAGGGGGTGGCGAGAGTTTTTGGCCTGGCTTCGCCGCCACGGCGCATTGAGGTTTATGATAACAGCCACATTCAAGGCGCACACGCTGTGGGTGGCATGATTGTGGCCGGGCCGGATGGTTTTATGAAAGCGCAATATCGCAAGTTCAATATCAAAGCCGAAACCTATCAAGCTGGTGATGATTTTGCGATGATGCATGAGATGCTCACGCGCAGATTTACGCGGTTGATTAAAGAACATGGTGACGAGCAGGACGACGATGAATCGCTCAATTGGCCGGATTTGCTGTTGATCGATGGCGGGCAAGGCCAGCTTTCAGCAGTGCAAGCCGTGCTGGCAGATTTGGGTTTGCATGATTTGCCAGTGGTGGGCGTGGCCAAGGGACCAGACAGAGATGCCGGGCGCGAGCATTTTCACACTTCGGCCAAGCCGAGTTTCATGCTCGAAGCGCGTGATCCGGTGCTTTATTATATCCAGCGCCTGCGCGATGAGGCGCATCGCTTTGCCATCGGCACGCATAGGGCCAAGCGCTCCAAGGCGATTGGGCTTAATCCGCTCGATGAGATTTCCGGCATAGGTGCTAAACGCAAGAAAGCCTTGCTCCAAAGCTTCGGATCGGCGAAAGCTATTTCTAAGGCTAATGTCGTTGATTTGGCGGCAGTTGAGGGCGTGAGCACGCAATTGGCGCAAATGATATACGACCACTTTCATGCGGAGACTTGATTGAGCACAGTTGCACCAGTTTCAAAAATTTGGAACCTGCCAAATCTTTTGACCTATGGCCGCATTTTGGCGGTGCCTATTGTGGCGGCCCTTTTAATGTGGGGCGGCGACGATGCGCGTTGGGTGGCGCTTGGCATTTATGTGCTGGCGGCGATTACTGATTTTCTTGATGGTTATTTGGCACGCAAATGGCAGCAGCAATCTGCCTTAGGCAGGATGCTGGATCCGATTGCTGATAAGGTTTTGGTTTCGGTGGTGTTGTTGGTTTTGGCGGCTGATGGAATTTTGTTTGGCGGCCACATGTGGGCCGCGATTATTATTCTGGCGCGAGAAGTTTTGGTTTCGGGCTTGCGGGAATTTTTAGGTGAGCTTCGAGTTTCGGTTCCGGTTACTCAAATTGCCAAATGGAAAACCACAGTGCAATTGCTGGCGATTGGATTTCTCATTGCGGGGCCAACTGGTGACAAAATCATTCCGTACACTACGCAGACAGGCATTTTCTTTCTGTGGATTGCCGCAGCCCTCACGCTTTATACAGGCTATGATTATTTTCGTGCTGGATTGCGGCATGTGGTGGATGAAGAATGAAGGTTTTATATTTCGCACGATTTCGCCAAGTGATTGGGCGTGGGCAAGATGAGATTGCTGTGCCCGCTGGTGTTACCACAGTGAACGCACTGCTCAATCATTTGGTGTCGACTGATGCTAATTGTGCGGCGGCATTTGCCGATCTTCGCACATTGCGAGTAGCAGTGGATCAGAATCATAGCGCATTGGATGCTTCGATTGTCGGAGCCAAGGAAGTGGCCTTTTTCCCACCCGTTACAGGTGGTTGATAAATGCGTCTTAATGTATTCCTCCAAAAAGCGGGTGTGGGCAGCAGGCGCGAAGCTGAACGCATGGTGGCCGAGGGCCGCGTGACTGTTAAGGGCGTGAAAGCCGAAGCCACAACGCCTGTTGAAGATGGTGACGTTGTAACATTAGACGGAAAGCCTGTTGCACCAGACACCAAGGCCTTGCCGCGTTTGTTTATGCTGCATAAGCCCATTGATGTGTTGGTGACCAATCGCGATTTCAAAGATCGGCCAACGGTTTTTGAAATGCCCGCTCTGCAAAAAAAAGGTTTGCCACGCTTAATGGCTGTGGGCCGCTTGGATGTGAACTCCGAAGGTTTGCTGATGCTCTCGACAGATGGGCCATTGGCGCAAGCCATGATGCATCCTGACACAGGCTTGGCCCGCGTTTACCGGGTGCGGATGCGCGGGCGCTTTTCGGAATCGCAAATTGCTTCACTCGCTAAGGGTGTTACAGTTGAGGGCATCCGTTATCGTGGTGCCGAATTTGTGGAAGAGGAGGATAAAGGTGGGCGCACTAACTCTTGGTACCGCGTGACTTTAACGGAAGGCAAGAACCGCGAAATTCGCAAACTGGTGCAGCATTTTGGTGGCATGGTGAACAAGCTGGTTCGCACGCAATATGGACCATTTGTTTTGGATAAACTGGAAGCTGGTGCCATGGTTGAAGTGAGTCCATGGAAGGTGGCGCGCTTTATGGATGAATTGGAAACCAAGGGCGCGTTGAAATGAGGGTGTACTTATTATGCAACGGTTTTTCTTTCGGCATCAACCCAGTCCTAAGTTACGCATCGTAATCATCGCAGGATTAGGGGCAGCGATTTCAATTGGTCTTTTGGGGCTTGTGACTGAAATGAGCAGCTATGCCATGTTAATGGCACCGTTCGGTGCATCCTGTGTTCTAAAATTCGCTGTTCCTTCCAGCCCGCTGTCGCAACCGGCAAATGTTGTCGGGGGTCATGTGCTATCAGCGGCTGTTGGCTTGGCTTTGCATTTCGTACTGCCCGGAAATTTTGCTATAGCGGGTCTTGCGGTTGGTTTGGCAGTTGCAGGCATGATGCTATTTCGTGTTGTCCACCCGCCTGCAGGGGCCACCGCTTTAGTGGGTTACAGTGTTGCTACTAGCTGGACCTTCTTGCTGTTTCCAGTATTAGTAGGCAGTGTTCTGCTGGTGCTAATTGCCGGAGTTTTCCACAAGCTAAATGGGACGTCTTACCCATTGCCGCTTCCAAAAAACTAACGCCAGCCCCAACCATCCGCCAAGCTTAGACACTCTTTCCAATTTACAACTGAAGCAGTTGTTGAACTGGCGAGCAAGCTTGATGCGGCGCTGGCGTGGGCTAGTTTCAGGGATTGTTGCATGGACCAGCCTTCATGCTGGCCGATGAGAATGCCTGCTGCGAAACAATCGCCAGCTCCATTTGCACCGACGATTGCGCTGCGCGGCACATCTACGGAGCTTTGCGCGAACACTTCACCCTTGCGCGTCATAGCAATTGCACCCAATGGAAAATGGATCACTGCGTAATCAAGATTGCTGTGGGCTTGAATAATTTCTTCGATGGCATTGCGGCAGGCGGCGATGTTGGTTTCACCATTTTCAACAGCGCGATGGCTGGTGATGGCGGCGGCTTCAAAGTCATTGATGATCAGGGAGTCGAGATGCGGCAGCATGGGGCGCACGACGGTGCTGATGAGTGTGGAATCAAAAGATGCCATTTCCAAATTAGATTTCAGGCCAGAGCTGCGGGCTTTTTTGAGAAGTGTCACCCAGCCATTTGCATCATTCTGCCATGGCCCATCGAGTTTTTCATGGAATCCGGGCAGGCCCAAATGCACATAACGCGCGTTTGATTTTGTGAAATCAAAATCATCGGGTGTTTGAGCCGCATGGGCACCGGCTTTGCTGAAGAAGGTGCGTTTGCCGGTGTCCTTGGCGGTCATCGCCATTACATAAGATGTGCTCAGACCTTGGCGCATTTCAAGTTGAGATCGATCAATGCCATGTGCGTCACATATGTTTTGAAGCTGCTTGCCTTGGGCATCATCACCAATCAAGCCAATGGCGCTGACTGGAAAGGGTGCGCCAAGCTTTACGAGTGCAGTGGACATGTTGTGACCAGGGCAACCGCCCTGATCATCTTGCGATATAATTATGGCCACAGTTTCTTCGGGTGGCCAGGTGGCGACACTGATATTGCTATCAATGCACCAGGCTGCACCACACAGAATGCCACTGCGTTGCATGTTAGGTTTTCAAAACCGGATCAGTGATTTCAATATCGGTTTTTAAATCACGATCAGGTGTGAGTTTATGTTTGGTTAGATAATCGTGATAAGATTTCACGGCATCAGATGATGTGATGTTACGTTCAATCACGCCGCGCATCAGGCGCACCAGTTCTAATGGTGCTTCGGCAAAATTAAATTTGCGCCCAAACAGAGCAACGCGGCCCCCATGCTTTTCGCATTGGCTGGCCAGTTCAAATGTGTCGC
The DNA here is from genome assembly GCA_031385245.1 of Hyphomicrobiales bacterium. GTDB lineage: Bacteria > Pseudomonadota > Alphaproteobacteria > Rhizobiales > Aestuariivirgaceae > Aestuariivirga. The sequence goes on from JANNBH010000077.1 coordinate 7,743, forward strand.
GCGTGGTGCCGCGTGCGCCACCCAAAATGCCAATGATCAATTTTGCTGGATCATAACTTGCCAATTCTTCCATGGCAGCAGCGCCATTATATTGCATCTTGAGGAACAGTGGATGTTCATTGCTCAACACGCCGCCAAGGCTGCGGACAATGCAGTCATTGATGTAAGTGCCGAGATCAGCGCCAACCAAACCGATATCCATTGCGGGGTTAAACACTTCAAGGAAGTGGCGCATCTTGGCTGCGGTCGCCTCTTCGCGGAACTTGGTATATTCTTCCAGCGAATAGAGATCAGCTTCCACATCATTGCTGAAGGTCACTGAGTAGAGTCCAAGATCAGAAATCTTTTTTACTTTTTCAGGCCGCGCCGTGCGGAAGGGATAGGATTCAGTCTCGCGATAAGAACTTCCGCGTTGAGACCAAATATCGGTGGCATCATTCAAACGCACTGCTGGAGTGACTTTGGATTTTGTGAAAAAACCTTTGGCTGAAAGCGTTTCGCAGGAAGATGCCGACATGAGCATAATATCGACCAAGCCAGACTTGGTCATCTCAGCCATGGCTGCCAGATATTCGGCCTTGTTTTTAAGCTTGCCAGACCCATCGCGGCGTGGACCGGGGCAAGCACGGCCAAAACCCATATCGCCATCTTTTGCATCGGCAATGATGAAGTCTTTTGGGGTGTATTTACCGCCACGAATTTTGGCGAGTTTAGTGTCGAGAGTTTTCATTTTCATTTCCTGTTGATTGGGAAATATCTAGCGGCAAAAGTCGTAATTGGCTACATATGTTAAAAGGGAGAACAACATGTCGCACAAAAATGCATTGATCGTTTGGGGCGGATGGGATGGGCACACGCCAGATCGATCTGCTGCCGTAGTTAAAGGCATGTTGGAGCGCCACGGATTTGACGTGCGCGTGGAAAATTCGACAGCGGCCTATGCCCATCCTGCGATTCATGACCTCAACCTCATCGTTCCGATGATTACGATGTCTACAATTGGCAAAGAGGAATGCGAAAATCTCTGTGCAGCTGTGCGTGGTGGTGTTGGCATGGGTGGCTTTCATGGCACCATGTGCGATTCATTTCGCAATGAAACCGAGTATCAATTTATGACGGGTGGCCAGTGGGTTTCGCACCCCGGCAACATTATCGATTACCGCGTGAACATCACGAAGCCAGATGATGCTTTGGTGCAGGGCATCGGCGATTTTGATTATCATTCCGAGCAATACTACATGCATGTGGACCCAGCCAATGTAGTATTGGCCACAACCACATTCACCGGTGAACATTGCGCCTGGACCAAGGGCGTGGTGATGCCTGTGGTGTGGAAGAAAATTTACGGGGCGGGCAGGGTGTTTTATTCAGCGCTGGGTCACACGGCGGATGAGTTTGCAGTGCCACAAATGGCAACAATTGTGGAGCGCGGGCTTATCTGGGCAGCGCGGTGAGTCTTGTAATTTCAGTTTTGAAAATAGTAACAGCTTCAACACCCTTATCCGTCACCATATAAACCCCGCGTGTCTGCTTCACAAACCAGCCATAATAATCACTTCGCAGAATTGTTGCGCAGCGCTCGACTTTAGTTTGCTTACGAATATCGGAAACTTTGGTGGGGCCGTGAACATGTAAATGGGAGAGGCAGCGCAGCGCGTCCTGTTTGTAAGCTGTCATCAGTTTGGTGCGGGTTGACCCCCCCGTATTGGGATCACCTTGACGTTTATAAAACTCCTTGAGCAAGGACGATTTACGCTTGGCATGGTGGCGCGGTGCATAGGGTGCCGGATCAACCACCACTTCAACACTGCCAGAACTTGAAACCACAATCAGCCCAAGGCCAAGGCGTTTGATCAGCTTCACCGCGTCAGAAGGCACTGCACGTTTGGGCCGCGCAATCGCTATGTAAACCACATCCGAAAGTGTGAGCCTGTCCATAGCTTGATAAAGAAGTTGCAGCGTGAGGCCAGTTTTCAATTCCACAATAACTGGTGGATCGTCCCCGCGCATGGCCACCACATCACAAGCATTAACCTCCGCTTTGACGGTGTAGCCTTGGGATTCGAGGAATGTTTTGACGGGTGGGTAGAGATCGGTTTCGGGCATAGGGGCAGTGTAAGATGATTCTTGAAATAATTTAACTGTATGCTATTGTCACACACATGACCCAGTTAAACTCAACAACAGTTCTGAGTGTTCGCATCAGCCCTGCAGAACGCGCCGTGCTTGAAGCGGCGAGCGAAGGTGCGCGCACGAATTTAAGTGATTTTGTGCGGCGCGCTTCTTTAGAGGCAGCGGAACTGAGCATGTTGTCGCGAAACATAGTGTCCATTCCGGCGCAGCGCTGGGATGAGTTTGAGGCTTGGGTTTCGCGTCCTCCTGTTAAAAACATGAAATTGCAAAAACTGGCCAACAAAAAGCCAACATGGGTGAAATAAGCCCGCCACGACCGTTGTTGGAAAGTGATGATCGGGCGCTGTTTGATTGTGGCCGAGAGTCATTGAACACTTGGTTTAGGCGACATGCTTTGAATAATCATTTGAGTGGAGCATCTCGTGTGAGTGTGCTTTGTGAAGGTGGCACCATTATTGGCTATGTCAGCCTGAGCGCAGGTCAAATCGAACGCGCCTATCTGCCAAAACCGCGTCAGCGCAATCAACCTGATCCTTTGCCCGTCACACTACTGGGCCAGCTTGCCGTTGATAAAAAATTTCAAGGGCGGGGTCATGCTACGTCTCTTATGCTGTTCGCGCTCAGAACAGCGCTCAAAGCATCTGAAGTGATCGGCAGCATTGGTGTGATCACGCATCCGTTGGATGATCAGTTGCGGGAACTTTATGCCAAATGGGGCTTCGAAGATTTACCATTCGATCCGCACCGCGCAATGATTGTGCGGATGGTGGATTTGAGGGTGAATGGGTTTGAAGTTTGAGGTGAAATTGAATGCGGCTTTACTATTTTACAACTGAACAATATGGACTTGAAACGATACGAGACAGTCGTATCAAAATTGCCAGAATAAATGAATTGAACGATCCGTTTGAGTTTTTAGGGTTGAAGTTGGATCGAGCGGGAAGGCGGATCATACGTGCGACGAAAGATACAATGTCGGAAAGAATCGGAATGATCAGTATGAGTACACATTGGCATCATCCCTTATTGTGGGGGCACTACGCCGACAAGCACAATGGAATGTGTTTGGGTTTTGAAGTTCCGGAAACTGACGTTTTCAAGATTGTAGATTATCATAAAGATCGTCTCTCGTTGTCGAAAATTGGAATCAAAACTCTCAATGACATGAACGAAGCAGCAGTACAGCATTTGTTGTACAAAAAATTTGACGCTTGGAAATATGAATCCGAGTACAGAGCTTTTTGCCAACTTGACGAACCGGATCCCGTAAGCGGCCTGTATTTTTTGCCGTTTTCTGAAAATTTGGCGTTGAACCAAGTTATTCTTGGTGAGCGATCGAAAGTGACAAGGGCAAAATTAGATAAGGTACTTGGTGACCGCGCTTCGAAAATTCAAAAATTTAAGTCAAGAGCGGGCTTTACAAAGTTTGAAGTTGTCGAGAATAAGCGTCGGGCAGCGTGGAAATAAATTTTATGAGAAGTTGCATTTTGATCGACCCCTGCACCCCGCGTCGTCTTCCTGATGGGCTCAAGACTGTTGCGGGGGCTGAAATTCGAATCCCAATGCTGGAGTATGGACAGAACTAACCGATCCACCGAACGGTGTCAAGTATAATTTCCTATCGCAGGAAATTTATGCCCGCACCGCCATTGAATAAGCATCCATCAAAGTGCGGCTCATGTTGCCGGGCTTGAAGGTGTAGGGGCCGATTTCTGAAACGGGGGTTATTTCCGCACCACTGCCCACGATGAAGCATTCGTTAAATGTGCTCAGCTCTTCGGGCATGATTCTGGTTTCGATTACGTCCATGCCTTGCGATTTAGCAATGGCGATAACAGTTTGTCTTGTGATGCCGTTCAAGAAGCAATCAGCAATTGGCGTGTGGATGGCACCATCTTTGATGAAGAAGATATTAGCGCCAGTGCATTCCGCGACACGGCCTTGCCAATCTAACATCATGGCATCGGCATAGCCTTTCTTTTCGGCTTTGTGTTTTGAGATGGTGCAGATCATATAAAGGCCAGCGGCTTTGGCGTGAACGGGTGCACACATGGGGTCTGGCCGGCGATATTCAGCAATATCCAGTTTGATGCCTTTCATTTTTGTTTCAGGATCAAACATGGAGGGCCAATCCCAGGTGGCAATGGCCACATGGATTTTATTGTGCTGGGCTGCTACGGCCATCATTTCTGAGCCACGGAAGGCAACCGGGCGCACATATTGATCACCACCACCAGCCAGTTTTACAACTTCATCCTTGGCTGCAATGATCTCATCATCTGTGTACGGAAGATCAAAATCCATAAGATTTGCAGATTTGCGGAAGCGTTGGGTGTGCTCTTTGGATTTGAAGATTTTGCCACCGTAAGAGCGTTCGCCTTCGAACACGCTTGAGCCATAATGCAAGCCATGGGTGAGGACATGCACTTTCGCATCTTTCCATGGAATGATTTCGCCGTTGAACCAAATGTGGCCGTCGCGTTGATCAAAAGGAATGATGGACATTGGAATCTCCTAAACTATTCTACATTGCAGCTTGAGAACGCTAACAGAACTGGATAATATGTCAATATGACTGACATAAATTTAAAGAAGACGATGAGTGAGACAGAAGCTTTGGCTTTGGTTGAACTTTTGTTTTTTGCGTATCGTGATTTTGTAGCGGATCCTGATCATATGCTCGAGGGTCTGGGCTTTGGCCGTGCCCATCATCGTGTGCTGCATTTCATTGGCCGCGACCCGGGCATGACGGTGGCGAAGTTGCTCGATATTTTGAAAATTACCAAACAAAGTTTGGCGCGGGTTCTGAAGGAGCTGATTGACAAAGATTATGTGTTTCAAAAAGAAGGTGCTGTTGATCGCCGTCAGCGCCTGCTGCACTTAACTCCAAAAGGCGATACACTTCGGCAGGCTTTGGCGGCACCGCAAATTGCACGATTTCAGCGCGCGGCGGTGGAAAGCGGTGGGGCAGAAATTCAAAATCTTTTGCTTCATCTTATCAACCCTGAAAATCGCGATGAAGCATCCGAATGGGTTCAGCGCCGGAAATCTAAAAAGTGAGTGAGCAACCACATATTCTCATCGTTGATGATGACAAGCGCATTCGTGAATTGTTGCGGTCTTATCTGATTGAGAATGGCTATTTGGTTTCACTCGCAGCAACTGCTGCAGAGGCGCGCGAGCGGATGCGCGGAGTTTCATTTGATATTATTATCCTTGATGTGATGATGCCCGGTGAAACTGGACTTTCACTGGTGGCAAGTTTGCGAAACGCTCAGAAAATGACTCCGGTTTTGATGCTATCGGCATTGGCGGATTCTCCTGACCGCATTGCGGGGCTGCAATCTGGCAGTGATGATTATTTGGCAAAGCCTTTTGAGCCGCAAGAATTGCTCTTGCGCTTGCAAAGCCTATTGCGCCGAACAACGCCTCAAGCCGCAGCATTGCGCGAGGTTCGGTTTGGTGATTGCCACTTCAATTTAGTGAATGGTGAATTGCTGCGCGAAGGCATGGCCGTTAGGCTGACATCACGCGAGAAGGATATTCTGCGAATGTTGGCGCAAAAGGCTGGGCACACTTTTAGCCGTTTGCAACTTGCACAATCAGGCAGTGAAGACAGCGCACGGAGCGTTGACGTGCAAATCAACAGGCTTAGGCAAAAACTTGAAGTGGATTCTGGAAATCCGAAATTTTTGCAAACTGTGCGTGGTGCTGGTTATGCCTTGTTTGTTGATGGGGCTGTGTGAGCATGATTGGGAAGCAGCCAAAATCACTTTATGATCACTTTAATAAGTTCCTTGAAACCTATGCGCCGCATGGACTTTATGGCCGCGCTCTAGCCATTATGATTACACCTGTGGTTTTGCTTCAGTTGATTATGGCTGGCATTATTATTGAACGCTATTGGGACAATGTGACGAAGGTTTTAGCGCGTTCATTGTCTAATGAAATTGGTTTGTTGATTACCTTATATGAGAGGACAGATAAATCGGACATTGCGTTAATTGATATTATAGCTCTCGCACATGATAAGTTACGGATGAATTTGCAATATACGCGAGGCGAGGAATTGCCAAAAGCTATGGTGACACCATTCTTCTCGATATTTGATGCAAAAATTACAAGGTATTTGAGCAAAGAATCGGAACGAAAATTTTGGGTCAACAGTCGGGCGCCTAATGGGCAAGTGGAAATTCGAGTTGAAGTTGAGAAGGGTTTAATCTTCATAGCCAATGTGGATGCAGATCGCGCCCATGCCGTCGGAACTCCACTTATGCTAGGTTTTTTAATTGCCTCCACGCTTTCACTTGTTGGCATCGCAGTGATTTTTATGCGGAACCAAATTAGGCCTATTCTGGATTTAACGCGTGCAGCGCAAGCGCTTGGCAAGGGCCATGAGGTGTTGAAATTTAAACCTCGTGGGGCCACCGAAGTTAGACTTGCGGGTGAAGCTTTTCTGGATATGAAGCGCCGCATTGCACGCCATGTGGAGCAGCGCACTACGATGCTGGCTGGCGTGTCACATGATTTACGCACTATTCTCACGCGTTTCAAATTAGAGCTTGCTGTTTTGGGCGATAATTCAAAAGTGAAACTGCTGCGTGATGATGTGAATGAAATGCAACAGATGCTGGAAGATTATATGGCATTTGTGCGCGGTGATGGCGGCGAGCAAGTGGCGCATTTATTTATGCCGGATTCCGTTCACGCGGTGGTGAATGGTTTTAGCCGTGAAGGCACTGCTATCGAAGTTTCTAATTTACCACAACTAAATTTGCACTTGAAGCCGAATGCATTTCGCCGATTGCTTCTGAATATCATCAGCAACGCAGTGCGCTATGGCAGCTTGGTAAAAATTTCAGGTGAGACGAAAGATGATCGCCTTTGGCTTTATATAGATGACAATGGCCCTGGCATTCCTGAATCTCACCGTGAAGATGTTTTTAGGCCCTTCGTGCGACTAGACGAAGCGCGCAATCTCGACAAAACTGGAACGGGGCTAGGGCTGGCAATAGCGCTTGATATTGCACAGGCCCATGGCGGCGATATTTATTTGGAAGACAGTGCGTTGGGTGGCCTTCGCGTGGCGATTAAGATTCCGATTTAGCAAGGCCACTCTCACAACAGAAGCGAAAGTGGTTTTTACCACATGCTCGTTTTGGCGCGGGAGGGCCAATTGCTGTTATAGGTTTCCGCATTGATCTCACCATGGGTGAGGGATTCTAAAATTTCACCGGTTGAGGGCACAACATCTTTGGCTACGTGCTTGCTTGCATCCCAAAGGCCTGAACGTAAAATGGCTCTTACACATTGGAAATATGCAGCTTGCACATTCACAATAATCACACTGCGGGGCAATTGACCTTCAACAGCAAATGATTCACAGAGCGCCTCATCATGGTGAGTGTCGCTGTGCCATTGACTCGGAATGTGGTGCCGCTGCCGGGGATGAGGAACAGCAAGGCCACGCGCGGATCAGCCACAATGTTGCGGAGACTATCGATGCGGTTGTTGCCGCGCCTATCTGGCATGGCTAAAGTTTTTTGATCAAGAATTTTAACAAATCCAGCAAGATCACCACGCGGGCTGCAATCCAACCCGCCGGGGCCGATGGTGGCCAGTGCCACGAAAGGCGAGAGTTCAATCAGGTTTTTATAGGCGGGTGCAATATAATAAATTTCTTTGGCCGTCGAAGCCAACACTGGTTTTAGGTTATAAATGCTTTCTAACTCGGCGATGCTTGTGATGGTGGACACTTTGTGCTTCCTCAGATTCGAGATCACTCATTTGTCTTTTTCGCCCCAACGGTCGTGGAATACAAGGGATTCCAAGTCTAAACGTTTGCTCCAGCCTTTAGCTTCCAATTCAGGTATTTGATAAAGTTCATCAACATAGCCAAGGCAAAGGTAAGCTATTGGAACCACATGATCAGGCAGGGCAAGGATCTGGCGAATATCGACTTCATTAAAAATGCTCACCCAACCCACCCCAAGACCCTCAGCTCTGGCGGCCAACCATAAGTTTTGAACGGCACATACTGTTGAATAGAGATCAGTGTCTCGGTTGTGAGTGCGGCCCAGAACCACGGGGCCACCACGCTCACGGTCGCAAGTAATGCAGAGATTTATTGGGGCTTGTTTGATACCTTCAAGTTTCAGGCTGCTATAAAGGGCCTTTCGGTCATCAGTGAAAAGTCCCTCAGCTTCTGAATTGGCTTTGGTAAATGCATTGCTGACGCGGCTTCGGGTTTCTTGCGACTTGATCACTATGAAATTCCACGGCTGCATAAAGCCCACGGATGGCGCGTGATGGGCGGCCAATAGCAATCGGCTTAGTATTTCATCGGGAATCGGGCGTGGTAAAAATTGGCTCCGCACATCACGGCGCGTGAAGATGGCCCGGTAAACCGCCTCTTTATCCGTTGTGCTGAATGCACTAACTTGAGCCAGATCGTCAGAAAGCTGTGGCATGAATAGTCCCCTTAAAAGCATTGCCGCTCCGTTTTCCAAACGCAGCAACGATGATGCAAGGCCGGTCTTCTGACTTGGGTTTCAACTGAAGCAACACCTTCTCTGCGTTAAGCAAATGGCATTCGTTGCATCATCCACCTTACAGCGTTGGGCACGTTGCGGGCTCTAATCGCATTCCCGATTCTCCAGCTTGCGCTGGCACCTTGCAAGATGAAGGCTAGCTAAGTGGCTGCTTTCAAACAAGCCTTAAAAAAGCTTGCCACCATTGGGCACTGCTTGGCTGGGGCCGATGAGAACCACGCCGCCAGTTTCATCAGGGAAACCAAGTGTAAGAACCTCAGACATAAACGGCCCAATTTGGCGTGGTGGAAAATTGACCACAGCGGCCACTTGGCGGCCAAGTAGGGTTTCAATGGTGTAATGCGTGGTGATTTGTGCGGATGATTTCTTCACGCCAATAGCGCCACCAAAATCGATTTTCAATTTAAAGGCCGGCTTTCGTGCTTCGGGAAATGGTTCGACGGAAATGATAGTACCGACGCGGATATCGACGTTTTCAAAATCAGCGAAGGTGATTTCAGCCATTAACTCGCCAGTTCCTTGGAGCGCAGAGCGGCAGCAGCGATGGCTTTTTCGAACAAGGGTTCCATGCCATCTTCCGCCATCAACACTTGCAAGGCTGCATATGTGGTGCCTTTAGGTGACGTTACATTCTGGCGCAGCGTTGCGGCATCAATGCCGGATTGGCGCATCAACTCGCCGGAACCTGCAACAGTGGCGCGGGCTAACTGCATGGCGAGTTCAGCGGGCAGGCCGATTTTAACGCCAGCATTGGCCAAGCATTCAGTGAGGTAAAATACATAAGCTGGACCAGAACCTGAAACGGCAGTGACCAGATCAATCATGCTTTCATTCTCAACCGTCACCACTTCGCCAGTTGACGAGAGCAGGGCGGTTGCTAAGGCCATTTGCGCTTGCGTGACGTTTGGGTTTGACGACATGGCCGTAATGCCACGGCCAATGGCGGCTGGTGTGTTGGGAATGGTGCGGATGATGGCAGCATCTTGCCCAAAATGTTTTGCAAATGTTGCAATGGTTTTTCCGGCTGCTACTGACAAGATCAACGGCTTTGAGGATTTCAGGCTGACCAGATTTGGCAGCACATCTTCCATCACTTGCGGTTTAACAGCGATGATGATGACTTCGGCATCAGTAATTGACGCGATTTCAGGGTTATGGCGAATACCGTGCTTGGCCAAAAGATCCTGAACTTCTTGGGGCGGTTGGGGATCGACAGCAACTATCTTCTTTGCGTCTGCTCCGGCTTTCAGCCAGCCCTCCAACATGGCGCCGCCCATTTTGCCGCAACCAGCCAGAACCAATGTGCCTTTGAGAGTGATGCTCATGCTTCACCTTGTGTTTCTAACATGGCGCTGGCCAATGCATCTTCTGCTGTGTGGCCCGCCCAGATTACAAACTGTATTGCTGGATAATAACGCTGTGCTGCATTTACACCAACAGCAATAATGGCTTCTACTTGGGCATCATTTGCTTCGGCACCGCCCGCCAACAGCAACGTGTAGCGGAACACGATGGTGCCATCAGTGGCCCATAAATCAAAATGGCCATGCATCATTTGGCTGTTGATGATGGCCAGCAATCTGGCCACTTCATCTTGGCGTTTTTCAGGAACTTTAAGATCGAGCACGCAAGCAAAATGCAAAGATTCTAAATCATCACGCCATGTGAATGAAAGATTCAAATCAGCCCAGCCACCGCCCACCAGCATCACCACTTCGTGGTCATTGGTGCGGTCTATGGTCCACTGGTGGCTTTCGGCCAAGCGTTCAACACGGTCGAGCGGGTTTATTTCAGTGGCAAATGCCGGCATTCAAAATTCCTCATCAAGTCTCACGAATCATCGCGGCTTGTGAGTGCAATGTGCAGGACGAAAGGCACCGCTTCAACGGCAGCACTGATTCCTCCACATGATTTTAATTACACACCAACCTCACGCTGAGGAGCGAGCTTTTGCGAGCCTCGACGCGTCGAGCGCGTTGTGCCCTTCGAGGCCGCTAAGATGCGGCACCTCAGGGTGAGGGTTTTAAGAATTAGGCACCTTGGCTTCCAGTTCAGCAATGCGCGCGGCAAGCTTGTCATTTTGCTCACGGGCTTTTTCTGCCATCTCGCGCACCACATCAAATTCTTCACGCTTGACCACATTGATATTATTGAGCACGCGCTCCACTTGGGTTTGCACCAGTGTATCAACTTCCTTGCGAACGCCCTGTGCTGCACCTGCAGCATTGGTCATAAGTTTTGCAAGTTCGTCAAAAAAACGCGATGATGTGGCGGCCATGTTTACAATCCTCTGTTGCTGCATAACTAGGCATTCCAAGCTGCTTCTTCAAGTGCTGTTGCAAGAATCTGATGTATGCGGCACAGAGGCATTATGTTAGCCGCACTTGCATTTCCAAATATCAGTCCTGATGCCATTTCCATCGGGGGCTTCAGCGTGAAGTGGTATGGGCTTGCCTATGTTGGGGGCTTGCTATTTGCCTCTTGGTATATGAAGAAGCTGGTCACCAATCCAGCCCTTTGGTTTGGGCAAAAGCCGACGATGCGGCTGGCGCAAGTTGATGATATGTTCATCTGGTTTTTTTTAGGTGTGGTGGCGGGTGGCAGGCTTGGGTATGTCATCCTCTACAATCCCTTGAAGTATATGCAGCAACCGCTTGATATATTTAAGGTTTGGGATGGAGGCATGTCGTTTCATGGCGGCTTTATTGGGGTGGTTATAGCAAGCTATTTTTATGGCCGTAAAATTGGCACAACGTTGGACCGTATGTTGGATTTGGGCGCTGCTTCAGTGCCTGTTGGTTTGGGCTTGGGCCGCATTGCAAATTTCATAAATTCCGAACTTTATGGCAGGGCAAGCGACCTGCCTTGGGCGGTGATTTTTCCGGGCGAGGTCTTTGGCCGCCACCCAAGCCAGATTTATGAAGCGCTGCTGGAAGGTTTGGTTTTGTTTGTGGTGGTGCGCCTTGCCACGCATCGGTTTGGTGCGCTTGCCCATCCGGGCAGGGCTTCGGGGTGGTTTGCATTAACTTACGGATCGGCTCGGATTTTTGCTGAGTATTTCCGTGTGCCTGATGAGCAGATTGGTTATCTCTCAGGCATCGTTACGATGGGAATGATTTTGTCTTTGCCGCTGGTGCTCATTGGCATTTGGTTGTTGTGGCGGTCGCGTGACAGCGCTTGAGAAAATTATTATTGAGATGATTGAGACCGAGGGGCCGATGCCGCTTGATCGCTACATGGGCCTGTGTCTCGGTCATCCGCAGCATGGCTATTATATGACGCGCGACCCATTTGGAGCAGCTGGGGATTTCACAACGTCCCCCGAAATTTCCCAAGTGTTTGGTGAAATGCTTGGTGTGTGGTGTGTGAACGCGTGGATGAGCTTGGGCTCGCCATCGCCCTTTGCTTTGGTGGAGTTGGGGCCTGGTCGCGGCACGCTCATGGCGGATGTGTTGCGCGCTGCCAAAGCTTCTACAGAATTTATGTTGGCTGTTGAAGTTCACATGGTTGAAATGAGCCCAGTATTACAAAAGTTGCAGCGTGAAAAGTTGGATGCTCATGTAACGTGGCATTCAAGCATTGATATGCTTCCCAATATGCCCACATTATATGTGGCCAATGAGTTTTTTGATGCTTTGCCAGTGAAGCAATTTGAAATTCGTGGTGACCAGACTTATGAGCGTTATGTGGGGGTTTCCGGCAGAAAATTGAAAATGGGTTTGGTGCCATCGCCTCCGCGTGAGGGTGCGGATGGTATTTATGAGGCGTCTCCCATTTCACAAATTATTGCAGGTGAAATCTCCGAACGCATAGAAGCCTGTGGTGGGGCCGCATTGATTATTGACTACGGCCATGTGCAATCTGCCGCTGGCGACACGTTGCAGGCTATGCGGAAACATGAATTTTGCAGCATTTTTGATGCGCCAGGCGAAGTTGATATTACGGCGCATGTGGATTTTGCAAAATTGAGTTCTGCGCCCACAATGTCGCAAGGCAAGTTTCTAAAAGCCATGGGCATTGAAATGCGAACTGAAAAATTGGCAATAAAGTTGAAAGGCGAAGCTCGCGATAATTTCCTTGCTGCCACCCGCCGCCTTATTGAACACACACAAATGGGGGAGCTTTTCAAAGCGATGTGTGTGGTGCAAAAGGGTGCGCCACAAATTTATCCATTCGAGGCAAGATGATCACGGCTGCACCACTTAATCTATCCGGCCTCACTCACGGATTTTTTACGCGTGAAGGCGGATATTCTACAGGCATATTCTCGTCGTTGAATTGTGGGTTGGGTTCTGGCGATGACATTGAAACCGTAGGCCGCAACCGAGCTAAAGTGGCTGGCGCATTGCAGGTAAAGCCCACGCATTTGGTTTCGTCTTTTCAAGTTCACAGTGCTGATGTTGCCGTGGTTGAAGCGCCATTTTCGGAGCGGCCAACGGTGGATGGTTTAGTGACGCGCACGCGCGGAATTGCCCTTGGGGTTCTGACTGCCGATTGTGGGCCAGTGTTATTTGCAGATAGACACGCTCAAGTGATTGGTGCTTGTCATGCGGGCTGGAAGGGTGCTGTTTCGGGCATTACTGATGCAACGGTTTTGGCCATGGAAAAGCTTGGGGCGGTGCGGGAAAACATCGCGGCGGTGCTGGGGCCCACAATTTCGCAAACAGCTTATGAAGTAGGGCCGGAATTTCCAAAAGCGTTTTTGGAGCAAAGTTCAGCGCATCAAAAATACTTCATACCATCTCTTAAGTCTGGTCATTATATGTTTGATTTACCAGCTTATTTAACTGATCGCATGAGGGTGTTTGGCGTTGGTCAGGTGCATGACTTGGCGCTTTGCACCTATGCTGATGAGCAGCGCTTTTTCAGTTATCGCCGCGCCACTCACGCTCACGAGAAAGATTATGGCCGTTTGATTTCGGCAATTGCGTTGACAGATTCATGAATCGCTTCTTGGTCATTTTTATCACATTGTTTTTGTTTGGTTGCAGTGGACCAGAGCTGCCGCTTTCAAAATCGCAGCCCTCAGATGTGAGCGCGGATTCTCTGTTGCAGCCACCTTGGGAAGCGTTGGTGAAAGCCGGCCCGGGGGCTGAAAAAGATATTGATCTGGAAACTTTAAATGGCCCACAGAAAACAGCGGAGCCGCCGCCTGATTTAGAGCCAGAGCCACAGGAAGTTGCCGCTGCCCCTGCGCCTAAAAAATCTTTGCCGAAACCAGGTGACACTGAAATTAAAGCCGTTGCGGTTTTGCAAGTCAGTGGATCTGGTGGAGCAGAATTAACTGCGGCCATGCGAAAAAATTTGAAAGAAGCGGGCTGGCCGGTGTTATCAGCGGCGCGTGCAGATGCCCTTTCCATTCAAGGCCGCGTTGTGGTTGATCCTGCAAAGGATGGTCAACAGCTAGTCCATCTCGTCTGGGTGGTGAGCACGCCAAAGGGCAAAGTTCTGGGTGATATCAAGCAAAACAATCCAGTGCCCCCTGGTTCGCTTGATGCGGGCTGGGGCGAGAATGCGGGTTATGCCAGCCAAGCCGCTGCCGAGGGCATTTTTAAGTTGATTGAGAAATTTCGTTAACCGCCATTATACACAGCTCAAATGCCGCAATTGCACTTGTGTCATAGCATTGTTATAGAGCGCCATAATCTCGCATGGCAAAAGGGCATAACTCCATGATGAAAATCGTTTCAGGGAA
>JANNBH010000095.1:0-30181 GCA_031385245.1 Hyphomicrobiales bacterium
GTGGGAAATTGCTGGATTGTTTGAAGATTTTGGTGTGGTGCGCGATGGCGTTGAAACCATCGCGGGTTCATTCCGTGGTTGATAAGCCCGAGGCAAAATCACTGAGTGTCACTGCCGGAAAAATTACCTTCGCAAATCTCAATTTCAATTATGGTCAAGCCCAAGGCGCACGCGGCCATAACGTGATTGATGATTTTAATCTTGTCATCAAACCCGGCGAAAAAGTGGGGTTGGTGGGAAGGTCGGGTGCAGGCAAATCCACCATCGCAAATTTGATTTTGCGTTTTTATGATGTGGGCTCCGGAAGCATTTTGATTGATGGCCAGAACATCGCAGGCGTAACCCAAGAATCCTTGCGCGGTAAAATCGGCGTGGTCACGCAAGACACATCATTGTTGCATCGCTCAGTAACCGACAACATCCGTTACGGAATGCCTGATGCCAGCTTCGATGACATCAAAGCCGCAGCAGCAAAGGCCCACGCCGAAGAATTCATCGCCAACTTGGTCGATCCCAATGGAAGAAAAGCTTATGACGCCCATGTGGGCGAACGCGGCGTAAAGCTCAGCGGCGGCCAACGCCAACGCATCGCCATCGCAAGAGTGTTGCTGAAAAACGCGCCCATCTTGATTCTGGATGAGGCCACATCGGCGCTGGACAGTGAAGTCGAAGCCGCCATCCAAGAAAATCTCTACACGCTCATGGAAGGCAAAACCGTAATCGCCGTGGCGCACAGATTGAGCACCATCGCCGCCATGGATAGACTGGTGGTGATGGACAAAGGCCGAGTAGTCGAAGAAGGCAGCCATAAGCAATTGCTGGCAAAGAAAGGCGGGCTATACGCAAGCCTATGGAAGCGGCAGAGCGGCGGGTTCTTGGTGCCAGATGATATTAAGAAAGAGGCAGCGGAGTGAAGGGTACAATTTTTTTGATTAAGATCATTTACTTTGTACAGGTAATTCCGCGCCTGTTTCTGGATCTAACTGCTTACCCGACTGCAATGACCATTCACTATTTCCAAATTGATCAAGAGGTGTCGGGCAGCTCTGACCAATGCGTTTAGCAAAGAATTTGGCTTGAATTTCTTCAATCCCTTTTGGTCCAAATTCGACATCTCCATAATAAACAGAAAGTTCATGTGCGATCGCAGTTACCAAGTTAGCGGTCACCAATTCCAACGTTTTGACCGTAGAGTCCGCTAAATCTCTCAAACGCCCTCCTTCTGGTTCGCAAGCTCGCGCACATTGTAATAGTTCGTCAAATGTTAGGTTTTTGGCCATTCATACCTCCAAATTATCCAAATTCAGTTGCCCTATCATTAAGAAGTTGCCACGCATTTTCTAAAACATATTTCCTTGTTTAACTTTCAACTACATACGCCCGCCAATCCGATCTCCCATCCACAACACGCAGAACTTCAATCTGCTCTCCACGCACCCGATATACAAATGTAAAAGGTGTGCGCGGCACGGGATGTTCACGGATGGTTTCACCGAAATCTGATGGCTGGCCAATATAAGGGTTTGCTTTCAGCAATTTCTGCGTGGTCAAAAACGCCTGATCAGCTTTCACGCGGCCTTCGGGAAACACAGTCATATAATAATGCTTGAACCAGCGCAGATCGGCGGTGGCAGTTTTGAGATAAACCAGTTTCATGGTTCAGCCGCGCCGCACCACAACATCCTCATCTGGTTCGTGCAATTCATGCTCTGTGCCCAATGCCAAAAACCATTTTGTCATTGCCTCTTCCGAAACAAAAGCGCCTTGATCAGCCTCGGCCATCGCACGCTCAATCAACTGGCGTTTGGCTTCAGTTGCATCCTTAAAATTTTGCAAAGCTTGGATGGCAATATAACCTGCAGACCTGTCCTTGCGTTTAGCTTCTTCCTCAAGCCAATCTTTCAGATCCGGCTCCAATCGAAGTGAAAATCGCGCACTGCTCATATGTCTAACTTTTGGAAGGGTGTCATTTGTCAGACAATGTAAGCCAAGCAACAAATAAGTCAATGGTTTTGGGTTATCCCCGCCCCAATCTCTCCCACCCTTAACCCAAATTCCGCCACAACTCCCCGCCATTCCATCTCCCATCCGAGGGGACCACTATGAAACACGCCATCATCATCGCCACACTTGCGAGCCTTTTGCTTAGTGCTTGCACCACCAACCCATTCACGGGCGAACAACAACTTTCCAAAACCGCTGCGGGCATTGGAACGGGGGCTGCTATTGGCGCAGGCGTGGGCGCGTTACTTGGAGCCACCACCAGTTTCTCCACCCGCAAAGCAGCGCTGATTGGCGCTGGCATTGGTGCGCTGGCTGGCGGCGGGGTTGGCAATTATATGGACCGTCAAGAATCAAAATTGCGCGAACGGCTGGCTGATACTGGCGTATCTGTCACCCGTGTAGGCGATAGCATTGTGCTCAACATGCCATCGAACATCACGTTTGATTCCGCTCGCTCCGAACTCAAGCCACAGTTTTTTGGCACATTGAGTTCAGTGGCGGAAGTGTTCAAAGAGTATAAGCAAACGGTGATCGACGTGGTGGGCCACACTGACTCCGTTGGCGATGATGAATCGAACTACGATCTCTCGCGCCGTCGCGCATCATCTGTGGCGCAGTTCCTCGCCTCGCAACAGTTAGACCCTAACCGCTTCTCAGTTGAAGGCCACGGCGAGCGTGACCCCATTGCTTCAAACGCATCGCCCTCCGGCAAAGCCATGAACCGCCGCGTTGAGATTACAATTCTGCCTTTGACGTAAGCGCCTTCAAAACATATATGCTGCATATGCAAGCAGCCCGCGTCACCTTAACATTTCCGAATCTTTCCCACGAAGCATCACATGCGATGGCCGAAACCATCGAGAATGATTTTCAACTTGATCCCCTCGCCGTCACCATCAATGAAACAGACGAAGCGCTAAACTTATGGGAAACTGTGGCGTGGTTTGAAGATGAAGAAACCGCCGCCGCCGCCCGCTCCCACTTAAACCAGCCAGATGCCATCATCGCCCCTGTGCCAGATGTGGATTGGGTGCGCCGCTCGCTGGAAGGTTTGGCCCCAGTCACGGCGGGCCGCTTTTTTCTGCACGGATCGCATGATCGCCATCAACGCCGCGCTTCAGGAGTTTCGCTGGAGATTGATGCCGGCACTGCCTTTGGCACAGGCCACCACGGAACCACGGCGGGCTGCCTTTCAGCATTTGACGAAATTCTAAAACGCGAACGCCCTGCCCGCATCTTAGATTTGGGCTGCGGAACTGGCGTTCTCGCCATCGCTGCGGCCAAAGCGCTTAAACGAAAAGCCTTGGCCACCGATATTGATGCTGAAGCCGTGCGCGTTACCTTCGGCAATGCCAAGCTCAATGGCGTGACCCCTCTCATCAATGCTGTCACCGCCGCGGGCTTGCACCACAAGGTGATCAAGCAAGCCGCACCCTTTGATTTAATTTTCGCAAATATCTTGGCGCGACCCTTGGCCAATCTCGCTCAAGGTCTCAGCTCTATGTTGGCGCCGGGCGGAAAGCTGATTCTCTCCGGCCTCACTTACGATCAACTGCGCTGGATCAAGGCCTGTTACACCACACGCGGGCTGGTGCCTGCCCGTTGCATTCGCAATGGCAACTGGATTGCGTTGGTGATGGTCAATCCCCAGAATCGTATCGAGACAAAAAAACGCCCCGCCAAAAATTTGGCAGGGCGCTTAAGTGCTGGATCATGGGGACCCGGCTGGGAGGATGCTTAAAGCGTTAGGTGTTAGTTGCCCCAAACGCGGTTGTTAATGTCGCCGCGCGCCACACCAATATCGGCCAACATACGGTCATCAAGTTGGCTCAACTGGCGCACTGCGCGGCTGCGGGCCAAAAATGTCTTCATGCGGCCCATAACGCCGACATTGCGAACTGTGTCACGGTTTAAATTAGTTGTCATTTTCTATACTCCATCTCTCAAATTGGGCTCAGGTGAGCTTGTCTTTTGAGTTTAATTACTTGTGCAACGCACCATTTCAAGCTTGAGATAGTCACTCAATCACGGCCTGACCAGACCAGATTTTGAATGATTGTCATGCAAATTTTGCATGACTCTTTTTGAATGTAATTAAACCCTCAAATTCATCACTTAAAACTTAAAATACATAATGATTATGGCGTTTTCATAACAACAAATGTCACAATTCCGTCACAAGAATGAATGCCAAATTAACAGTTTTTCACTCCATAAATTGCTTAACGGAGTGTTAATTGGCATTTATCTATGCAAAATTAGAATAGATAAAATAATGCAACGCAACATGAAACCAAAATTACCACTGTCTAACAAAACCGCTAAGCTAGACTGATTCAATCATGCGAGTTAAAATCAAATGGCAAAATCCACTCCCCTGCAATTGCTCCGCGCCAAACTTAAAGCCGCCAAGCTCGAAGGTTATATCGTGCCGCGCCAAGACGAATTTCAGGGAGAATATGTGGCCGCCTATGCTGAGCGCTTGAAATGGCTCACTGGTTTTGCAGGCTCATGGGGCATGGCCATTGTGACCACCAAGAAGGCCGCAATTTTTGTTGATGGTCGCTACACCATTCAAGTGCGCGAACAGGTGAATGTAAAAGATTTTACGCCGCAGCATTTGATGGATGAACCGCCCACCAAATGGATTGAAGCCAATCTCAAAAAAAATGATCGCTTGGGTTTTGACCCGTGGCTCACTACGGCAGCCGATGCAAAGCGCTTGGCCGCGTCTTGCGCCAAGGTGGGAGCTAAGCTGGTGCCGGTCGCTAAAAATCTGATTGATCAGATTTGGGATGAGCAACCCGCCCGCCCGCAAAACCCATTGTCGGTGCAACCACAACAATTCGCAGGTCGCAGCGTTGCTGATAAGTTGAAAGATATGGCGGCCGAGCTTCTCAGCGCAAAGGCCGATGCCGCTGTGTTGGCCGAACCATCATCGGTGTCGTGGGTTTTGAATATGCGCGGGAGCGATGTGCCCTACACGCCCGTGGTGCTAGCCTATGCCATCATCCACGCCAAGGGCAAGGCCGAGATTTTTGTCGATGCCAAGCGCTTGCCTGAGGATGTGCGCGCACATCTCAAATCAAACGCCACAATACGCAAGCCTGAAGAGCTTACGGACTCGCTCAAAAAATTAGGCGCAAAAAAATCGACGGTGCTGATTGATGCAGGCTCGGCCCCAGAAAAAATCCGCAGTGTGTTGGCCGCATCCGGTGCAGTGATCAAAGAAGGCATCGACCCTTGCACCATGCCCAAGGCGCGTAAAAACAAAACCGAGCAAGAAGGCGCAAGATCAGCTCAGCGCCGCGATGGTGTGGCACTCTCGCGCTTTTTGCACTGGCTCTCCGTTGAAGCACCAAAGGGCAGGCTCACCGAACATACTGCAGCAGAAAAACTAACTGCCTTCCGCCAAGACACTGGCGTGTTGATGGACCTCTCCTTCAGCACCATTTCTGCGAGCGGCCCCAATGCCGCAATTCCGCATTATCATGTGGACCCTGACAATTGCCGTAGCATCAACAACAATGAAATTTACCTGATTGATTCAGGTGGCCAATATCAAGATGGCACCACCGATGTAACCCGCACCATAATCATCGGCCAGCCTACCGATGAAATGCGCGATCGTTTCACCCGCGTGCTCAAAGGCATGATCGGCATTTCCACAATCGCATTTCCCAAAGGCACAACTGGTGCAAACATTGATGTGCTGGCGCGGGCAAGCTTGTGGAAAGCCGGATTAGATTTTGACCATGGCACTGGCCATGGTGTTGGCTCGTACCTCTCGGTGCATGAAGGTCCGGCCCGGATCAGCAAAAATAATTACATCACATTGCAAGCGGGCATGATCCTTTCCAACGAACCTGGTTATTATAAGCAGGGAGAGTTCGGCATTCGTATTGAAAATCTTCTTCTGGTGAAAGAGGCCGCCGACATTAAAGGCGGCGAACGCCCGATGTTAAGTTTTGAGACTCTCACCTTCGCACCGATTGATCGCAACTTGATTGACACCAAATTGCTCACCCGCGAAGAACTGCAATGGCTGGATAGCTATCACGCGCAAGTGTTGCAAGATGTGGGCAGTTTCATGGTTGGCGATGCGCTGGCGTGGATGAAGCAAGCTTGTGCAGGATTGTAGGTTCACGGCTTTCTTTTGATTTGTCATCCCGACGAAAGTCGGCACCCAGTAGTCCACGTTCGGTGCATATTGAAAGTCTGGGTCCCGACTTTCGTCGGGATGACAGTTCACTATTTTTTTAATTCAGCACCAGCCGAAACACCACCACGCTTGCCATGCCAACAGCTATCGTCACCAGCAAGGGTAAGCGCAGCAAGGCCGCCGCTAAGGTGAGAGCACCTGCCATCATCTCGGCGTAACCTTGCAGAAAAACTGTGGGCGCAATCACCGCCATTAAAATTGCGGGTGGCACAGCATCTAAAGCTGCTTTCATGCGGCCTTCAACTTTGCGCCCACGCAACAGCCAATAACCCACAATGCGCGTGCTATAAGTGGCCAAGCCCATCAACAGAATGAGCAACAATGTGTGTGAGTCTAAACTCATTCTTGACTGCCCTTAGTATATGTTATTATGGCCACCACAATGCCCGCAATGCCGCCCGCCAAAATATACCAAGCCCCCGGCAAATAGATTTTCCCCAACACCGCGAATATAGAACTCGCAATTAACACTGCAGCGGTTTTTGGTCCCTTCCAAAAACCCGCAAGCACCGCAATGAACATCGCGGCAAAAGCAAAATCTAAACCGATGCGCGAACTATCGCCTATCGCCTGGCCGAGCGCCGCACCTATACCTGTAAACAAAATCCAGTTTGGCCACAGCGGCAGCGCCACGCCAACATAATAAGAAACAGTAATTGGATGTGTTAAAGCCCGCCGCTCAACCATGGCCCATGCTTCATCGGTGAGCCAAAATAATAAAATACTGGCAAGCCAGCGTGGGAAACCAGCAATATGCCGAGACACAGAGGCCGACATGAGAACATGGCGCAGCGCCACCGTGCCAATCGCAAAAATGAAAAGGGCCAGAGGCATTGACGTGGCCCATAAATCCATGGCCACAAATTGCCCCGCACCAGAATAAACCCCAGCACTCATCAGAACCGCTTCAAGCGGCGACAAGCCTTTGGAAGCCGCAACACTGCCCCATAGAGCGGCGATTGGCGCATAAGCCAAGGTCATCGGAAATATGTCGAGAAAGCCCCGCCGAAATTCAGAAAAATTCAAGTTCAAGCCCCCACCAACACAAACCATGCCGCTTCATCAATAACCTCAACCCCAAATTTTTCTGCATCTTTGAGCTTAGAACCAGCCCCCGGCCCCGCCACCAATATGTCAGTTTTTTTAGAAACCGAGCCTGCCACTTTCGCCCCCAAACGCTCCGCCATGGCTTTGGCTTCTTCGCGTGTCATGCGTTCGAGCGCACCTGTAAACACCACAGTTTTGCCTGAGACTGGTGAACTTGCCGCAACAGCAGCCAGCGCCTGCGGTTCCACTTCCTTCAGCAACGCATCAAAAATTTCGATATTATGCGGCTCATCAAAAAACTGAATGAGCGCTTCTGCGACCACCGCGCCGATACCATCTATGGCCGTGAGTTCCGCGCGGGCCTCGTTTTCAGGTGAAGTGGCAGCAAGTTTCATTTGCTCACGCAAGATGAGTGCTGAGCCATAACTACGCGCCAAAACCCGCGCTGTGGTTTCCCCCACATGGCGAATGCCCAATGCGAAAATAAAACGATCTAATGCAATTTTTCGCCGCGCCTTAATGGCTGCAAATAAATTAGCAACACTGGACTCGCCCCAACCCTCACGGTCTTTCAGTTTTTTAACCGAGCGCCCATCACGGATCTCTAGCGTGAAAATATCCTGCGGTGACATGATGAGGCCATCGGCATAAAACTCTTCAATAATTTTATCGCCCAAGCCCTCAATGTCATAAGCATTGCGCGAGGCGAAATGCTTGAGCCGTTCCACGCGCTGCGCTGGGCAAATCAGCCCTCCCGTGCAACGCCGAACCGCATCAGCTTTGCCCGACGCTTTTTCTTCGCGTGTCGCATGGCTGCCACATGCGGGGCACACTTTCGGGAAAACATATGGCACCGTATTAAGCCCACGTTGTGCCACGCCAACAATCTGCGGGATCACATCGCCCGCCCGCTGTAAAACCACAGTGTCGCCAATGCGAACATCTTTGCGCGCTATCTCATCCTCATTGTGCAGTGTGGCGTTAGACACCACCACACCACCCACAGTGACGGATTTCAACCGCGCCACCGGCGTAAGTGCTCCCGTGCGCCCCACTTGAATATCAATCGCTTCAAGAATCGTGTTGGCCTGCTCGGCGGAAAATTTATGGGCAATGGCCCAACGGGGTGAACGCGACACAAAGCCAAGCCGCCCTTGCAATGCCAGATCATTCACCTTGTAAACCACGCCATCAATATCATAACCCAATGTGGCACGCTGACTTTCAATCTTGCGATAGTGTGTAAGTAATTCATCTGCGAAGTGACACAGCACCATCAACGGATTAACCGGCAAGCCCCAAGCCTTAAAAGCCTGCACCACGTCGTATTGAGTTTGAGCAGGAAGCTGAGGAGCTTCACCCCAAGCATAAGCAAAAAACTTGAGGGGCCGCGATGCTGTTATTGTGGGGTCAAGTTGCCTGAGGGAACCCGCCGCCGCATTGCGTAGATTGGCAAAGGTCTTTTCGCCAAGTTGAATCTGTTTCTCATTGAGTGCTGCGAAGTCATTGGAAGACATATATATTTCGCCACGCACTTCAATGAGATCAGGTGCTGAAGCAGCCAATGTTTGCGGAATGTCCTTCACATAAGACACATTCGCCGTAACATTTTCACCCTCAGCGCCATCGCCACGCGTGGCCGCTTGTACCAACTTGCGATTTTCATAGCGCAACGAAAGCGACAGCCCATCAATCTTGGGCTCCGCTGTAACTGCAATTGGAATGTCATCAGCCAAATTCAAAAACCGCTGCACCCGACCTAAAAATTCATGCACATCCTCATCGGCAAAAGCATTGGCGAGAGACAGCATAGGAACGGCATGAGCCACCTTGCCAAATTTTTCTAAGGGCGCGGCGCCCACTTTTTTAGAGGGCGAACCAACCTTAGCTAAAGTGGGATATTGCGATTCTAATTCGAGCAACCGTAAACGTAGCTTATCATAATCCGCATCTGAAATTGCTGGTGCATCATCTTGATAATAGGCGCGGTCATGTGCAGCCAACTCTTCAGCCAGCTTAGCGTGTTCTAAAGCAGCGTCTTTGCGGCTCATCCTCGCCCTGCCAAAAGTTCATCGGCTTGCGCGCGCGCCGCATCGGTAACCGAAGCGCCAGACAACATACGCGCAATTTCTTCTCGGCGGCTGGGAGATGAAAGCGGCTGCACGCGTGTCACCATGCGCTTGCCTTTCACATCTTCCATTTTTGAAATTAACAGATGCTGCTCGGCGCGCGCAGCCACCTGTGGTGAATGCGTGACTGCGATCACCTGCAAGCCATCGGAAAGCCTGCGCAAACGATTACCAATGGCATCAGCCACCGCTCCCCCCACACCTGTGTCAATTTCGTCAAAAATCAGAACTGGTGCTGAACCTTTGGCCGCCAAAATAACTTTGAGCGCAAGCATAAACCGCGCCAATTCACCGCCAGATGCCACTTTCATCAAAGGCTGCAAAGGCGTTCCCGGGTTGGCCGCCACCACAAACTCCACGCGGTCTATGCCATATGAATTGGGCTTGCCCGCATCCACCTGCACATCAGTTTCAAAGCGTGCGCGTTCCAATTTCAAAGCCGGAAGTTCGGCTACCACCGCCTTATCCAAACTCTTGGCCGTCTTGCGCCGCGCTGCTGACAGCGTATCAGCCGCTTTTTCATAGAATGTTTTGGCCTCAGCATAAGCCACTTCCAAATTTTTCAACTTGGCCCCACCATCTGAAAGCGCTTGCAAGTCAGTCTCAAACTTGGCGCGAACCCCAGCCAGTTGATCAACAGTGCATTTAAATTTCCGCGCTGCCGCCCGCAAAGCAAACAAGCGCTCCTCAGATTTTTCCAGATCTTTGGGGTCAAAAGCAAAAGCCCGGCGGGCTTCAAACATAGTGCGTTGGGCTTCGGTGAATTCCAAGATCACCCGGTCCAAGGCTGCACACACCTGATCAAGCCTGCCGCCCGCCCCTTCTTTACGCCGTTCTAGCTTGCGTAAAGCCGCATGAAGTCTTGCCTCGCCAGAACTATCGCCTGCCAGTGCATTTTCAGCATCATCCAAAGCGGAAACATATTGCTCAGACTGCATCATCAGCTGGCGCTTTTCAGCAAGATGTTGCTCCTCATCAGGCTCTGGCTCAAGTTCGGAAAGTTCGGCGGCTGCATGTTCTAAATACTCGCGCTCAGCCTCAGCCCGCGCCATGAGAGCCTTGTGTTCGTCGAGCGCAACCCGCGCCGCAGTCATCGCCTGCCAAAGTGAACCCAGCTTCTCGACCTGACTTTCTAACCCGCCAAAAGCATCCAGTAAACGCCGATGCGCGCCCACATCCACCAAAGCCCGGTCCGCATGTTGACCATGAAGTTCAACCAATAAAGCACTGATTTGACGTAATAAATTTAAACTCACAGGCTGTTCATTTATGGTCGCACGGCTCGGCCCATCAGCGTTTTGAATGCGGCGGATAACAATCTCGCCCTCCGCTTCAACACCCTGTTCCTCGAGCAAAGCATAAGCCGCATGGCCCGCCGGAAGGCTGAACGCCGCCGTAACACTGCCCTTAGACTGGCCACTTCGCACCAGAGACGAATCGCCTCTGGCCCCCAAAGCCAAGCCCAGAGAGTCCAGCAGAATCGATTTTCCCGCCCCAGTTTCACCCGTCAAAATGGTTAAACCATTCTCCAACGAGAGGTCGAGTTTTTCGATCAGAACAATATCGCGAATGGAAAGAGCAGTGAGCATAGACTCACTATAGCAAAGGTTTTTGCCCTGTTGCGAGGGGGAGAACAAAAAATAAACAAAAATTAGAATCGGTTGAAAATCTTGCTCATCCAAGAGGATTTATTTTCGATTGGCGCCTGTCCATTGGACGACACCAAATTATAAGCATCCTTATACCATTGGCTGCGCGGAAAATTATGCCCCAGAACTGCCGCCGCTGTTTGTGCTTCAGAATTAACACCCAAAGCTAAATAACTTTCGGCAAGGCGATAAAGTGCTTCAGGTGTTTGAGACGATGTTTGATAATCCGTCACCACATTTTTGAAGCGATTTATGCTTGCAAGATACGATCCTTTTTTAAGGTAATATCGGCCCACTTCCATTTCTTTGCCGGCCAAATGATCTCGCGCCAGCAAAGCACGGCTTTTCGCATCATTGGCATATTTGGAATCAGGAAACCGCCGAGACACTTCATCAAGAGCTTCTAACGCGCGTTGCGTTTGCGATTGATCGCGAGAAACATCCGCAATCTGTTCATATTGCGAAAGCCCAACTAAGTAATAGGCATAAGGCGCATCAACATGGCCAGGATGAAGGGTGATAAAGCGCTGACAGGCATTGATGGCATCGCCATATCTATTTGACTGATAGAATGCAAAGCCTTGCATCAACAGAGCCTTGGTTGCCCATTTGGAATAAGGGTGTAACCGTTCAACTTCGGCAAATTTCTTACCCGCCGCTTTATAAGAGCCAGCCTTCAGCGAAGCCAGCCCATCATTGTAAAGTCCAGCAACCGCTTGTTCATCGGATTGATTAAGGTCTGGAGCAAGTACAGGCTCTGAAGATTTTCCACCAAAAAGATTACCAAACCAATTTTTAGCAAAACCAGGAGAACTACCAAGCGCAGCAAAAGCAACAAGCGCCAATAAGACCCCAGTGCGAATCCGTCGCAACAATTGCCCTGCTTTCTCGTGATGCCCCATAGTTTATCAACACTTTCAATTCGTTATACGCCGTCTAGCCAGCTTTGGTCAAACTTGGAAGGGCCTATAAAACCACGAAACCCGGCAGAAGTGTGTCCGCCGGGTTCGCTCCATAACTCACCAACTCAATTGCAGGCTAATTTGCTTGGCGGCGCAAGAAAGCTGGAATAGCCAATTGGTCATCATCATAGCTGCTTTCTTCGGCAATAATCGGTTCAGGTGCTGGCATACGGCGTTGTGCTTGCGGCTGCATCGCTGGTTCAGCGCGGCGCGGTTGTGTTGGCCGTTGTGCCGCTTGCTGTTCCTCACGGCGGCCAAGACCAACATCTGCCAAGCGTTCAAAAATACCTTTTTTGCGCTTATTGGCATGTTCGGCAATGCTTTCAATGCGGCCTTGCTGGGCGGCAACTTGGCGCTGTGCAATCATTGGAAATTTATCAATGGACGGAATGCGATTTTGCTGAGCTGCAATTTCTTCGTGGCTATAGTCTTCGTGTGCTTCTTCGAGTTCCATCTCAACATGTTGCGTAGGCGCTGGAATACGAGCAACCATTGGCGCAGGTTTTACAATTTTCACCTGCGCTGGCGCTGGATTATAAGGCATTGCAGCTTCAGCATTCGTTTCTTCAGCATCGTCATTTTGCGCGCGCGCTTCAACAGCAAGGCCAGTTGCCACAACGGAAACCCGCATAGTGCCTTCCAGCGCATCATCAAATGTAGCGCCCAAAATGATATTGGCTTCTGGGTCCACTTCTTCGCGAATGCGTGTTGCCGCTTCATCTACTTCGTAAAGTGTCAAATCTGGTCCACCGCAAATTGAAATCAGAAGTCCACGCGCACCGCGCATAGAAACATCATCCAACAGCGGATTGTTGATTGCAGCTTCGGCAGCTTCAATGGCGCGGCGTTCGCCAGAGGCTTCGCCTGTGCCCATCATGGCTTTGCCCATTTCGCTCATAATGGCGCGAACGTCAGCAAAGTCTAAGTTGATCAACCCTTCCTTGGTCATCAGTTCTGTAATCGAAGCAACGCCCGAATAAAGCACTTGATCGGCCATAGCGAAGGCCGCAGCGAACGTGGTTTTTTCATTGGCCACGCGAAACAGGTTTTGGTTTGGAATAACAATCAACGTATCAACATAACGCGCCAGCTCTTCAATGCCGCGTTCGGCTGTTGCTTGGCGGCGTGCGCCTTCAAAATGAAACGGCTTGGTCACAACACCAACGGTGAGAATACCCATCTCCTTGGCAGCGCGTGCAATAACTGGAGCAGCACCAGTGCCAGTGCCACCACCCATGCCAGCGGTGATGAAGGCCATGTGTGAGCCCGCGAGGTGATCAACAATTTCTTGTAAAGCTTCTTCAGCAGCAGCAGCACCAATTTGCGGCTGTGAACCTGCACCTAAGCCTTGGGTAAGGGCCGTGCCCATTTGTACGCGGCGCTGGGCTGCGTTTTGCAACAGCGCTTGCGCGTCTGTGTTGGCCACAACAAACTCAACACCTTCGAGACGGCTCTCGATCATGTTATTAACGGCATTGCCACCCGCACCTCCCACACCAAAAACGGTGATCCGGGGCTTGAGTTCGGAGAGATTTGGCACGGTGAGCTTGATTGTCATGTTGGGCACTTTCGGAAACGTTTACGCAACCCTATCAATGTTACTCAAAAGATAAGAATTGGTTAACAAACGCTAACCAAACCCGAAAACCTCACCTTAAATGTGATTCATTTTGAATCAGTTGGGTGCAAGCTGTTAATATCCAGCAACCACAGAGTGTCGCGTTTAAAAATTACACCAAAACTTAAAGAGCATCCACTAACCACTGACCAACTTTACGCAAATAACCCATTTGCGAGTGTTGGTAAAACTTCTCTACTTCGTCAGAAACACCATGTTGCAAATCGGGACGCGCCGCATAACACAATGTGCCAGCCGCCACAGTAAACTGCGCTTGTTTTGCTTGCTCGGAAATTTGAGAAAAACCTGTTGGACCCCCCAACCGAACTTGTCGTTGCAACACGGCACTTGCCAATTCACGAATGCCTGTAAGCTGACTTCCACCACCTGTTAAAACGACACGACCCGCTCCAGGCACAGCACCAGCCATTTCAGAGATTTGCGCTGCCACAAGCTCAAAGATTTCTTCAACTCTTGGACGTAAGATATTGGTAAGATGAGATTTTGGCACTTTATGAACAGTGTCCACACCGCGTTCACCCAAGGCCGGAACCGCCAGCATTTCACGACTCCCATGGCCATCTGGCAAAACACTGCCCCACAAGGTTTTCATCCGTTCAGCATGGGCAATCGTGGTGGAAAGGCCTTGAGCAATATCATGGGTCACATGCATGGCACCTAAAGGCAGGCTATCGGCATGGACCAATTGGCCATTATTAAAAAAGCCAACACTGGTGAGCGCACCACCTAAGTCGATCACAAAAGTCCCAAGTGCCAGTTCATCGGCAGTTAAGGCCGCCTTGGCAGCAGCATAGGACGAAATTACAAAACCGGCAGGCCGCAAATGCGCCCGCTCAATAGCCAGCGACACATTGTTGAGATAAGCTGGCTCAACACTGGTGACACTTAAATCCGTTCCCAGCACATCGCCATGCATACCAATCGGGCTTGAAACATTGCTCACGCCATCAAGGCTGTGGTTGATCGGTGTCACATGCAAAAGTTTGCGCTTGCCAACATTAACTTGCGCCAGTGCTGTGGTGATAGATTGGTCAATATCTTGGCGGCTTACAACGCCGTTCTGCGTGCGAACCCGCGCGTTAAAGCAACGCGATTGTGGCCGTCCGCCTGAAATTCCAATATACACATCTGAAATCGAAACATTGGCCATGCGCTCAGCTGCATCCACGGCAAGCCGAATGGCGCACTCTGCTTCACTCACATCAATGATCGAACCAGCGCGAACACCACGCGAAAGTGTTTGGCCAAATCCAATCACCTTTAAACTCGAGCGCGGATCTCCCCGATCTTTGCCGTTACGCGGCGAAGCTTCGGCAATTATACAACAAATTTTGGTTGATCCAATATCAAGGGCTGCAACGATTGGATTTTTTGAGCGGGCTCCGTTCCGATTACCGCCACGCTGCTGCATCTTTACTATCGTCATTCTACACGCCCACTTAACACACGTATTATGGAGTCTTGGGAATCAATTTCCCCAAACTTCCAGTCGTAACTGATTCTACCGGCTCGACAACTTCAGCAATTGAAACAGTAACCTGCCCCGCAATTCGCATATCCAGTTCGGCAATTCCTTTTTCAAGTATGCCTTGGCTGGCTTCAAGAGCACTCACTTTGGCCAGTGCTTCCGGCACACCAGTTTCAGGCAGAGCAATCTTGACTCCGTTGTCGAGATAAAGAGTCCAGCGCCGCTTGCCCACCATAGCAGCAGCTCTGATTTTCAGTCTTAATGCAGGAGTGACTTCCATATGGTTAATAAGTTCGGCCGCACCAAAATTTGCACCCTCGCCCGTAACCAACAAAAATTTTGATTTGCTCAAAAGTTCCAAGCCACCCATGGCAACGCCGGAATTATCTATTAAATAATACAAACCATCACGCTGCCAAATAGCAATGGCTTGGCGCTCAATAACTGCAATTTCCAATATATTTGGAAATTTGCGCTGTACGGAAGCAGATGCCACCCAATCCATACCTTCAAGCAACCGTCGCGCTTGCCCTGCATCAAAACCAAGCAAGCTACCACCTGGCTTTACATTTAATGCGCGCATCAATAGCTCAGGGTCGTGATGTGCGAGCCCGCTAATACGAATATCATTAGCAGCCAATCCAATTAAACTCGCTGATTTATCAGGAATGCGTGTCCATGGGCTGCCCTCATAGTCAAGCTGTCCACCCAAAGTAAGACCATGCACAATGGTTGCACTCAAGAATACTACTGCCGAGCTTCGCACCAAAATTCGCGATTTACGTGACTGCAGTTTTTGAAAAATACGGCGAAGTAAAATCATCTGTTCAGTGACGCATCATTGACCATCCAGGTCACTAGATCTTCAAAACTATGACCAGCATACTTAGCCATTTCCGGCACCAATGATGTGCCCGTCATGCCGGGTTGCGTGTTAATCTCAAGTAGAATGAGCTCGCCTTTTTCAACTGCCGTATCGTCATACCGGAAATCGCAGCGCGTAATACCACGGCACCCTAACGCATGATGAGCCATCAATGAATAGCGTTGGCACTTGCGATAAATTTCATTGGGAATTTCAGCGGGCAAAATATGCAGTGAACCGCCTTGGGCATATTTGGCTTGATAATCATAAAAACCAGTATTAGGCACAATATCAATAACACCCAAAGCCACATCGCCCATCACAGCGCAGGTGAGCTCCTTGCCGGGTATAAAGCGCTCCACCATCACCTTGTCACCAAATATGGCGCGCTCTTCCAACAGTGAAGCAACCGGTCCATTGCTGGTGCGATCTACAATGTGAACCCCAAAGCTAGACCCTTCGGCAACTGGCTTGATCACATATGGCAAGGCCATGGGGTGCGAAGTTGCGGCAATTTCAATATCAACCAGTTTGCTTTCAGCAACCGGAATACCGGCATCTTTAAATATGATTTTGGATATTTCTTTATTCATTGCAATCGACGAAGCCATAACACCGGAATGCGTGTAGGGAATGCTAAGCATTTCAAACAGCGAAG
Source organism: Hyphomicrobiales bacterium (assembly GCA_031385245.1). Taxonomy (GTDB): domain Bacteria; phylum Pseudomonadota; class Alphaproteobacteria; order Rhizobiales; family Aestuariivirgaceae; genus Aestuariivirga. Next base: position 16,644 of record JANNBH010000095.1, read on the forward strand.
AAGCATGACCGTCTTCACCCCATTTTCCATGCAGAGCATTGAAAATTACGTTCGGCATCATATCCAATAAAACCGAATGGATTGTGTCGCGCTTCACATCCACCATTATAGCGTTAAAGCCAGCACGCCGCAGAGCGCCATAGCAAGCTTCGCCAGATGCAAGCGATACTGGGCGCTCAGCCGACCAGCCACCCATTAAAACGGCAACCGTGGTTTCATCTGGCCTTAATTTTTCCGAACTCAATTTACAGCCTCCAGAGCAATGCCAATGCGTTTTATTTCCCAATCGAGTTCAATGCCTGATGTGGCCAAAACCCGCGCCCGCACAAGTTCGCCAAGTTCTTCAATTTGAGCAGCAGTAGCGCCCCCTTCATTGATTAAGAAATTGCAATGCATCTCAGAAACTTTAGCAGGCCCCACATTGAAGCCGCGCATTCCAGCCTTATCAATCAATTGCCAAGATTTTTCACCTTCTGGATTTTTGAATGTAGAACCACCTGTGCGGCTCTTAATTGGCTGTGCATTTACACGGTGATCCACATGCGAATCCATCTGCGCTTTAATAGCAGCAGCATCGCCCGCCTTGCCTTGAAACAAAGCTTCCGTGAAAATCAAATCTTCCGAAGCGCCGCAATGGCGATAAGTGAATTTCATGTCGGCGTGTTGCAGCACTTTTATATTCCCTTCGCGATCAACAGCCCGCGCCTCAATCAGCACATCTGTTGTCTCGCCCCCATGCGCCCCGCCATTCATGCGAAGCGCACCACCTATGGTGCCCGGAATACCTATAAGAAAGGTTAACAAATCAATACTATGCATATGGGCAAACTGCGCCACACGCATATCTAGGGCCGCAGTGCCAGCACGAATTTGATGTGGCGCAGCCAGTCCAATTTCGTTAAACCCGCGCCCCATGCGGATCACCACGCCGGGCACCCCAGCATCGCGCACCAAAAGATTGGAGCCAACTCCGATCACATAAACTGGTATGTCACTTGGTGTGCTCTTCATAAAGGCAGCTAAATCCGCCTCATCCGCAGGCATAAACAAAACTTCAGCTGGGCCACCGGTTTTAAACCAAGTTAAATCCGCCAGTGGCGCATTGGGCAACAAACGCCCGCGCACTTGCGGCAATCGTTTCAACAAAGCATCACCATCAATCCGCGTCATTAACTTCTCGCTTTATCAATGGCCGCCAATTGATCCGGCAAGGCATAAGCCCATTGACTGATGGTGCCAGCCCCCAAACACACAACAATGTCACCAGGCTGCACGAGGCCCTTTACCATGGGTGCCAATTGTTCTGGTGTATCAATTTTATAAACTGAACGGTGCCCACGCCCATGCATGGCCTCCGCCAGATGCGTGTGTGTTGCACCCTCAATTGGCGTTTCCCCCGCCGCATAAACTGGCGTTAAAATCACTGTGTCTGCATCATTGAAACAGGATGAGAAATCACTGAACAGGCTTTGCAACCGCGTGAAACGATGCGGCTGCATCACGGCAACAACCTTGCCCTTCGTCACACCTTGAGCGGCTTTGAGCACCGCTGCAATTTCAACGGGGTGATGGCCATAATCATCATAGACAGTCACACCATCATGCTCACCCGTTTTTGTAAAGCGGCGCTTCACACCTTCAAAATTAGCAAGCCCTTGGCGAATGGCGTCATCATTCATGCCAAGCTCACGCGCCACCGCCAGTGCTGCCGTTGAATTAAGTGCATTGTGTTCGCCTGGCATATTCAAAGCCAAGTCAGTAATATCATGCGTCTTGCCTGTTAGACGATGCGTGACGCGAACCGAGAAGCGCATCGCACCATCGCGATATGATGCATCGAGCAATCGGAAATCCGCTTGTGGGCTGCGGCCATAAGTGATCACGCGGCGATCTTGAATTTTACCGATCAGTTCCTGCACAACCGGATGATCAATGCACATAACCGCAAAACCATAAAACGGAATGTTTTCAACAAAAGCCAAAAACGCTTCTTTGGCTTTATCGAAAGTTCCGTAATGATCAAGATGTTCAGGATCAATGTTAGTGACGATGACCACGTCAGCCGGAAGCTTCACAAAGGTGCCATCAGACTCGTCTGATTCAACCACCATCCATTCGCCCTTGCCCAGCCGCGCATTGGTGCCATAAGCATTGATGATGCCGCCGTTGATCACCGTGGGATCAAGATTGCCAGCATCCAGAAGGGCAGCAACAATTGAGGTCGTCGTCGTCTTGCCATGGGTGCCACCAACGGCGATGCAAGATTTAAAGCGCATCAACTCGGCCAGCATTTCCGCACGCCGAACCACTGGCAAATAGCGTGCGCGTGCTTCCACCAATTCAGGGTTATCAGCCTTCACCGCTGATGAAACCACCACCACCTGCGCTTCTCCAATGTTCTTGGCGGCATGGCCAATAGCAACATCAATGCCGTGCTTACGCAAACGCGCCACATTATAATTATCGGAAATATCAGAGCCTTGAACTTTGTAATTCAGCGTTGCCATAACTTCAGCAATGCCACTCATGCCTATGCCACCGATGCCGATGAAATGAATGGGGCCAACGTCGCGTGGAAGTTTCATAGTCTCTCCGTATTAAGTGTTTTTTCTACAAGGTCAGCCAGCCGCTCCGCTGCATCTGGCTTGCCATGGTTTAAAGCTGATTCTGCGGCCCTTTTAAGCCCTGCCCCATCACGCAGCAAACGCTGTATAAACGCAGCAAATTCCTGAGGTTTAATTGTGGCCTGTGGGCACAACCACCCAGCACCAGCCGCTGCAAAACTTTCAGCATTCCGTAGCTGATCATTATCGAGGGCATGAGGCAGCGGCACCAAAATGGCAGGCCTGCCGATCACCCCAAGTTCGGCAATCGTTGAAGCTCCGGAACGCCCAATAACTAAATGCGAACTCGCAATCCGCTTTGGCATATCAATGAAGAATGCTTTCAAATCGCAAGCCATGCCAAGAGCCATATACTCTGCGCGCACCCGCTCAATATCTTCAGCGCGGCATTGTTGCGTTAGATAAATTTTACGCCGCACGGCTTCAGGCATTTCGGCAAAGACTTGCGGCATTAAATCAGAAAAAGCTCTTGCCCCCTGACTGCCCCCAAAAACCAAAAGATTTATTTGTTCTTTAATTTTCGAATAGGGCGCCGCACTTTGTGCCAAGACCACGGCGCGCACTGGATTGCCTGTGACTACAAATTTCACATGGGCTGGCAGGCCAATCGTAGTGGCAAACGAGCCTGCAACAGCATTCACTTTTTTTGCCAACATTTTATTAGCACGGCCCAAAACTGAATTGGCCTCATGCACCAAAGTTGGAATACGAAGTGCTGCAGCCGCATAAATTGGCGGAAAAGAAGGATAGCCACCAAAGCCAATCACCGCCACTGGTCGCTCATGTTTCATAATCGCTTTCGCAGCACGGTAGCCGCGAAATAATTTAAGAAAGCTGCTCGGCCGTTTTGGTGAAGGGCTGGCGGATTCTACGATATGCGTTTGTTCCGCCGGAAAAGACTTTCCATAGTCACGAACCCGCTCATCGGTCATCAAATGAATGCGATACCCGCGCGCAACTAGCACTTCAGCTAAAGCCTGCGCCGGAAACAAATGCCCGCCAGTGCCACCTGCAGCAAGCATGATTAGTGGATTTGGTTCAGAAATGTTCATCGGTTTTGTCGTGCCAGTGCCAACACAAAACCCATGGCCAATGCCGTGCCCAAAAGCGAAGACCCACCATACGAAATAAATGGCAGTGTCATACCCTTGGCCGGCAGCAGCGCAACATTCACACCCATGTTGATGCAGGCCTGCAAGCCAAACATAGTCACCAAGCCTGTCATTGCTAAAGCCGAAAATGAATCCTTCTCGTGTGCGGCCCGCTTCAACACGCGCATGATCACCACGAAAAATAATGCCATCAACGCCAAGCAAACAATCAACCCAAACTCTTCACCCACAACAGCAAAGGCAAAGTCAGTGTGTGAATCTGGCAAGCGCAATTTTGCTATGCCGGCACCGGGGCCAGCCCCCAGCAAACCGCCATTGTTAAAAGCTTCAACAGCAGTATCAACCTGAAACGTGTCACCTTTTTCAGGGTCTAAAAACCGATCAATGCGCGAAGCCACATGTGGCACCAAACTATAAATAACGCCCATGGCAGCAACAGTTAAACCTGCCAAACCAAAAACATAAATCCATGAAATACCAAACACCAAAAGCATACAGCCGAAGGTCATGGTCACCAAGGCCGTTTGACCGAAATCCGGCTCAAGTATCAAAAGTCCAAGAAAAGTCAAAGCACTTGCGTAGGCAATAAGTTGCCCGGGCATATCAGGCCTTCTGCCATGCTGGGCAAGAAACCAAGCAGCAACAACCACAAAACTTGGCTTGGCAAATTCTGAAGGTTGAATGCCAATGGGGCCAATGTTGATCCAGCGATGCGCGCCCTTAATTTCAGGGCCAAATTTCAACGCTGCCACCATTAAAATCAGTGACCCTGCAAACGTTAAAATTGCCAAGCGGCGCACCCAAATGACATCAAAAAAAGATACCATGACCAGCCCAATCACCGCGAAGAAAAGATAAAAAAGCTGACTTTTGAAAAAGTGAAATGTATCAAGCCCAATGCGCTCAGCCACTGGAGGGCTAGCCGCCATGCTAATGAGAACACCAATCGCCATGAGCAATAAAACAGAAGATAACAATGCACGGTCCACGGTGAACCACCAGCGCGCCAAAGCCCCACGATCACTGCGAGAAATCAACATTATGATTGTCCTCCACTGGCCATCACAGCGCCCGGCAATTGTGCAACATATGAAACAAAAGCATCACCGCGCACTTCAAAATTTTTATACTGATCAAATGAGGCACAGGCCGGAGACAACAACACAACAGCATCTGCCGTTGCATCCCGCGCAGCCATTCGTACTGCATGTTCCAAGGTCTCGGCCAACTCAAAATCAGTTTTGCCCTGAAGTGTTTTTGCAAAATCCGCCGCTGCCGCCCCAATCAAATAGGCGCGCTTTATCTTGGAGAAATAAGGTGTCAGCGATTCAATTCCACCAGATTTTGAAATGCCACCTGCTATCCAATAAATTTTATCAAATGATGCCAAAGCTTTTTCTGCCGCATCCGCATTTGTGGCTTTTGAGTCATTGATAAATGGAACTCCATTTACAACAGCCACTTGCTGCATCCTATGGGCAAGGCCAGGAAAACTATGCATTGCCATGGCAATCGCCTCAACCGAAACGCCAAGCGCCTTCGCCGCACCATAAGCCATGCACGCATTTTGCCAATTGTGCCGCCCTTTCAAGGCGGGCATAGCGCGAAGGTCAATCTCAATATCGCCATCGCGCAAAATGCCATCTGGCGCACTAAACCCACTCTCCAGATTCGTAAAAACTGAAACTGGTGTAATTAATGAATTGCCAGCAGCAATGGCTGCACACCATTCATCATCAACACCAACCAGAGCCGTGTCACCCTTTTGCATCTTCGCAAACATCCGCGCTTTCACAGCAGCATAATGTTCCATGGTGCCATGGCGGTCTAAGTGATCTGGTGTTAGGTTTGTAAGAATACCCACATCAGGATGAAGCCCCGGCATCAAATCAATTTGAAATGATGAAAGCTCCAAAACATAAATTCTATTTTTTGCCGGAGGCCGCAAATTAAAAACGGCTAAACCAATGTTGCCCCCCACATCCACATCAAGCCCAGCGGAGCGCAGCACATGGCCAATCAAAGCTGTGGTGGTCGATTTGCCGTTGGTGCCGGTGATCGCAACAATCTTGGCTCCGCTGCCTTTCACTTGGCGCGTGAAGGCTTCGGTGTCGCCGATAATTTCAATGCCAGCTTGCTTGGCTTTCACCACAGTCCAATGCGGCTCAGGATGCGTGAGTGGAACCCCTGGGCTTAAAATTAAACTGTCCAAAGTTTTGAAATCAACCGTGTGCAGATTGGTTATCGCAATGCCTTCAGCCCGTGCCTTTTCAACAGCAGGCTCTGAATCATCCCAAGCAAAAACTTTAGCACCACCCGCAATAAGGCTTTGCGCGCAGGATATGCCGCTGCGCGCCAAGCCAAACACGGCAACTGATTTTCCTTTGAATGATGTGGCAGAAAACATCGCGCTTGAACTACCTCAGCTTCAAAGTTGAAAGGCCAATCAACGCCAACACGAATGCAATAATCCAAAAGCGAATAACAATTGTGGGTTCCTTCCAACCCTTCTGTTCAAAATGATGGTGCAACGGTGCCATGGCAAACACGCGCTTGCCGGTCATTTTAAAGGAAGCCACTTGCACAATAACCGAAACAGTTTCGAGAACAAACAAGCCACCAATTATGCCCAAAACAATTTCATGCTTCACCGCAACGGCGATTGCCCCAAGGCAACCCCCCAATGAAAGCGAACCTGTATCGCCCATAAAAATCATCGCTGGTGGCGCGTTGAACCATAGGAAGCCAAGACCAGCGCCAATCAGCGATCCGCAGATCACAGCAAGCTCGCCTGTGCCCTTCACATACTCTAAATTCAAATATCCAGCGAACACAACATTGCCCACCAGATAAGCAATCAAAGCATAACTGCCTGCCGCGATCATCACTGGCACAATCGCAAGTCCGTCCAAACCATCCGTCATATTAACAGCATTACCAGAACCAACAATCACAAACATGCCAACGAAGATAAAAAATGGCCCGAAATAAATCAGCACATCTTTAAAAAACGGCACAGTCAAAGAGCTCGAAAGCGGTGCCTGCCCAATACGCATGAAACAGAGTACGGCAACCCCCGCGATCACAAACTCCGCGAGCAAGCGCGCCCGGCTAGAGAAGCCGCGCACCGAAGCGCGGGTGACTTTTAAATAGTCATCGTAAAACCCAATCGCACCATAACCAAGTGTCACAAATAACACCGCCCACACATAAAGATTGCTGAGATCAGCCCACAGCAACGTGGCCACAAACACACCAGATAAAATCATCAGGCCACCCATGGTGGGTGTTCCCTGCTTTTCAACAATGTGGCGCTGCGGCCCATCCAAGCGAATGGGTTGGCCCTTGCCTTGTTTCACTTTCAACAAGGCAATGATTTTGGGTCCGAACACGAAGATAAATAACAATGCTGTCAGAATGGCGCAGCCGGTGCGCGTGGTAAGATAACGAAACACATTGAACGCCGAAATTTCAGTGGTGAGCTTTAACACCAAATAATAGAGCATCGTTCAAAGTTCCTTTTTTATTGGGGCAAATTGCGCCCTAAGAGCATCCACCAAAATTCCCATGCGGCTGCCCAGCGAGCCTTTGACCATCACCACATCGCCGACACGAAGTTGTGTGAGCAAACTGTCTTTGAGTTCAGCGGAACTGGCGGCATAGGCCCCGCGTTTGGCCGCAGGGGTTTTCTCCCACAGATTATTCATCAGCGGGCCAGCGGCGTATAATACATCAACCGCGTGCTCGTCTATGGGCTTGGCAAGCCCCGCGTGCAGGTCTGGCCCAAACTTTCCAAGCTCCAGCATATCGCCCAAAACCGCCACGCGCCGCCCATTTTTTCCTGGCTTTGCATGGGATAACAATGCCAGCGCCGCCAAAACTGAAGCAGGGTTGGCATTATAACTTTCATCAATCAGTAAAAGTTCACCGCCATCAATTTGCAAACGCTCCTGCACGCCGCGACCTTTAGCAGGTTCCGCATGGGCCAGCGCCATTGCGGCCCGCGCCAAATCAGCACCCATAAGTTTTACAGCAGCCAACACCGCCAAACTATTAAGCGCCATGTGCTCACCCGGAACGCCAAGCTTATAGCAAACCTTCTCGCCCATCACATCGGCAGTCACGCAGCAGCACGTTGCATGAAGCGCCACTTGCTCCAAGCGCACAGCAGCATTTGCATGGTGGCCAAAGCCAATGATATGTTTAATGCCATGCGTTTTTGCTTGCGCCACCAGATATTCAAAATGCGGAGAATCCTGATTAAGTACCACCGCGCCGCCCGCAACCACGCCTGAAAAAATTTCAGCCTTCGCCGCCGCAATTTCATCGAGCGATGCAAAGTACCCTAAATGACTTGCCGCAACATTGGTGACAATCGCCACATGCGGCTGCACCATTTTCACCAACGGCGTAATCTCACCACTGTGGTTCATGCCAATTTCAAAAATACCAAAGGCAGCGTTGCGCGAAAACCGCGAAAGCGTTAGCGGCACACCCCAATGATTGTTAAATGAGGCTGCCGAAGCATGGGTCTCACCTGATGCTGCAAGTGCCACGCGCAACATTTCCTTGGTGCTGGTTTTGCCAACACTGCCGGTGATGGCAACCACCTGCCCCTTGCTCCAAGCCCGCGCTGCGCGGCCCATATTCTCCAACCCACGCAAGGGATCATCCGCCACTTGCAACAAGGTTCCAGCGGCGCGCATCTCATCCGTCACACGCGAAACCATGGCCATGCCAGCGCCTGATTTTAAAGCACCCACCACAAAGTCATGGCCATCCATCTTGTCACCTTTGATGGCCACAAACACATCGCCCGATGCAACCGCGCGTGAGTCAATTGAAACGCCATTCACCGGCCCGCGCACTTCGCCATGCAACGTGCCGCCAGTTGCTGCCACCAATTCTTGTGATGTCCAAAGGGAGCGATCAGCCATGATAAATCTCCCCACGCAAGGCTGCCGCCACCGCACTATGGTCGCTAAATGGAATGACGGTTTTGCCCACAGTTTGCCCTTCCTCATGGCCTTTGCCCGCCACTAAAAGAATATCGCCAGCTTGAAGAATTTTGACTGCCTCTAAAATCGCGGCGGCACGATCCCCAATTTCTTTGGCTTGCGGAACCGCAATCAAAATATCACGGCGAATCTGTGCAGGTTCTTCCGTACGCGGATTATCGTCCGTCACATAAACAACATCAGCCAAGCGTCCAGCAATCTCTCCCATCAAAGGCCGCTTGCCCTTGTCGCGGTCGCCACCACATCCAAACACCACAACAAGTTTTTTATCTGCATAAGGACGCAAAGCAGTGATGGCGGTTTCCAGCGCATCTGGCGTGTGAGCATAGTCAACAAACACACTGGCACCCAAGTCAGAAACACCAGAAAGTTCCAACCGTCCGCGAGCACCCTTCAAAGATTCAAGCGCATGGAGAGCTAAAGTTTCTTCCCCACCAGACGCAATCACCAAGCCCGCCGCAACCAAAGCATTTGACGCTTGAAACTCTCCCACCAATGGCAAGCTAATGTCATAGGTTGCAGTAGCTGATTTTATTTTCAAACTTTGGCCAAGGCCAAAACGCTGCGTTTCCAGCAGACAAAGATCAGCGCCTTTTTTTCCAACTGTATAAGGCCGCAAACCACGCGCCTTCACGCGCTTCAAAATTTCTTCAGCTTCAGGCATGTCCGCGTTGATAACGGCGGCGGCACTCGTCGGCAGTAAGTCTTCAAACAACCGCATCTTAGCATTAAAATAATCATCCAGTGTGGCATGATAATCTAAATGATCACGCGTGAGGTTGGTGAAGGCCCCTGCCGTCAAACGCAACCCGTCCAAACGATACTGCGCGAGGCCATGGCTTGAAGCCTCGATTGCTAAATGCTGCACATGATCATCGCGTAAACTTGCGGCCAGTGCTTGCAACTTCACTGGGTCTGGCGTGGTGTGTGAAAGATATTCACTGCCATTTGGCCCCACCACCCCAATGGTGCCAAGGCTTGCAGCGCGAAAGCCCATCGCTTCCCAAATCTGTCGCACGAATACTGTAACCGAAGTTTTTCCATTTGTGCCAGTAACCGCCACAATCGTATCCGGCTGGCGATCATAAAACCGCGCAGCCATCAGCGATAATAACCGCCCTGGATTTTCGCTTTGAATAGCCGCCTCGCCACTGAAGCTTCCTGCTTGGCACGCAATTGCCACAGCACCATTTATAATCGCCTGTGGAATAAAGCTTGCGCCATCAGCCTTGGTGCCGTGCAAGGCCACAAACACAAATCCGGGTTGAACCTCGCGGCTATCTGATGTGATACCAGAAATTTGTACATCACCAAATTTTGGCAATTGCGCGTCTTCACGAAGCAGTTGGCTGAGACGAATGCTCATCTCACTCAGCCTTCCTTCTTTGCATTTTTAGCCAGCTTCTCAAGTTTAGCTTTATCCTCTTCCGTAAACACTGGGGTCACACCCAAAAGGGGCGCGATGCGTTCAATGATTTTGGCTGCAGTCGGTACAGCATTCCAACCCGCTGTGGCAAAGCCATAGGTTTCCGGCGAGGCCTGTGGTTCATCAAGCATAACAAGTATGGCATATTTGGGATTGTCCATAGGGAACGCACCGATAAATGTTGTGAGATTTTTATTCGGCGAATAACGTCCGCCGATTACTTTTTCTGCCGTACCCGTTTTTCCGCCAACACGGTATCCAATAACATCGGCTTTAGAGGCCGTACCTTCGGTTACATTGAGTCGAAATAATTTTTGCATGGCCAAAGATGTTTCTGGCCTAATTAACCTCGTTGATAAAATAGAAGCTTCTTCATTCGAACGCTTCATAAAAGTGGTGGGCACCGCCATTCCACCATTGATTAAATTTGCCACAACTGAAACACCTTGAAGTGGCTGCACGGCAAATCCTTGACCAAATGCAGCCGTTGCTGATGCAAGCTTGCTCCAATGCTTTGGCAAAAGCGGCTTTGCAGACTCTGGTAATTCTGTAACCAGACGATCGAGTAAACCAACACGCTTCAAAAATGCGACATGCCCTTCAACCCCAACCTGCAAAGCCATTTTTGCAGTGCCTATATTTGAGGAGTAGGTAAAAACTTCAGGAACAGTAAGCACGCGACGTTCCGCATGGAAATCGCTAATTCTTGCACTCCCAATGACCAGCGGAAAACGCGCATCGTAACTTGAGGTCAAAGTAGCGGTGCCAGCGTCAAGCGCCATTGCAAAAGTTACAGCCTTGATAACAGAGCCCAGTTCGTAAACACCACTGGTCATTTTATTCTGCTGGTCTGATGTTAAACGTTTATCATTCGAGTTGGGATTGTAGTCAGGCAATGATGCCAATGCCAAAACTTCTCCCGTTTGAGTGTTGAGAATGATCCCGCCGCCAGACTTAGCTTTGAATTTTACAATGGCTTTCGCCACTTCATCCGTCACCGCTTGTTGAACCCGCATATCTAAAGACACCTGAGCTGGAGCCGTGGTTTGCGTCGCAGGCTCTGATAGCGAAGCCGTGTATAGCGCGCCCTGATCATCCAAAAATTTTTCAATGCCGGCAATGCCTTTGGTATCCACATCAACATAGCCAATGGCGTGAGCAGCAAGCCGTCCTAGCGGATAAACCCGCTTGCGCTCATTCACATAACCAACACCGGGAATGCCGAGATTATAAACCGCATCGCGCTCTTCGGGGCTAGCTTGGCGTTTCAACCACACAAAGGCGCGGCCGGGTGCTGTCAGTTTTTCGCGCAGAGTTTTTGCATCAAGTTCTGGTAAGGTGGCCGTGATCAGCTCAACTGCCTCATCAAAATCAGAAATTTTACGTGGGTCAGCAAACAGAGATGCAACGGCAATATCCGTGGCCATTACCACCCCATTGCGGTCCACAATATCAGGTCGCGGCCGAGCAGCTTCATGGGCCGCAACTTCGGGGTTCACGACTTCCCCAGATTTCCGCAAAGTCAAATTGCCAAGCTGAGCAGCAATGGCAATAAACATCACGCTAAACATGATGCCCAAAAGCCTAATGCGGTTTTGGCCCTTTAGCTTTCCATCAGCGTGTGAAATCTCACTCTGGCCCATTATTGCATTTGCTCCAGAATTGCAGCGATTGGATCAGCGGCATCCAAGCTGGGTTTAACCAAAGCAGCGTCAGGCACTGCAGCCGCAAGATCAGCTTCCGCCACAACTTGACTGGCCACCATCGGTTGAAGTTTCAATTGCTCTTCAGCCAATTTTTGCAAACGCTCCGGCCTTGTGAGACTGCTCCATTCCGCGTTCAATAATTTAATGGCTTCGCGCTCTTGCGAAATGGTTTTTTTCTCATGGGCAATCTGGCGCTCTAAAGCCCGCGTTGAATGCTCAAGCGAATAGATAAAAAATCCCGACACTAAAACTGCGACGACCAAACAGCCGTTAAAAAATTTAAACATCAGTGCCTCCTACGTTCAACTCTTGGAACCGCCATCGCCTTGGCATCGAATTTAAATGAAGCCGCAGCAGTGCGAACACCGCAGCGCAATTTGGCCGAACGTGCGCGTGGGTTATCTAAGTTTTCTTCTGGCCCCGCCTCTTTATGGCCTTTGAACAACAGATCAAAACTCGCTGCTGGCCCTTCATGTGAAGCTGGCATATGCCGCGAATTGGTTGGCAATTTTCCTGAACGCTCAGCAAAAAACTTTTTAACAATGCGGTCTTCCAGCGAATGAAATGTGACAACCACCAAACGCCCACCCACATCAAGAATATCTTCAGCAGCACATAAAGCCTGCGCCAATTCATCAAGTTCGCCATTCACATGAATGCGTAAAGCTTGAAACGTGCGCGTGGCCGGGTGCGTGCGATCTTTCATGCGTTGCGGTCCGGTGGCGCGTTCCACAGCTTTCACCAAATCCAATGTCATCAGCAATGGCGCTTCGGCCCGCGCCGTTACGATTGCCTTTGCAATCGAACGCGAACGCGGCTCCTCGCCTAGAATATAAATAATCTGTGCTAGGTCTTCCGCATCCAAACCATTCACATAGTCAGCCGCCGATTTGCCCGCCTGCCCCATGCGCATATCGAGCGGCCCTTCGCGCATGAATGAAAATCCACGCTCCGCTTCATCAATCTGCATCGATGAAACGCCAATATCCAAAACCACGCCTTGCACTTTTTTGTCATAAACAAGCGATGCCATTTCGCCAAATGTGCTTTGCACCAATTCTAAACGCCCATTGGATGAAGCCACCAAATCAGCACCAGCCGCAATAGCCGAAGGATCACGGTCAATGGCAATCACTTTGCAGGCAGCCGCAGCCAAAATTCCGCGCGTATAACCGCCAGCCCCAAATGTGCCATCAACGTAAAGGCCAGCATCTTGCGGCGCGAGTGCGGCAAGCACCTCGGCCAACATAACCGGCACATGTGGTTGATGAGATTGGGAATTCATGGGGCAGTTTAATACAGTGAACAAGAGGTTAATAATTCACTGACAATGCCTCCGCGATTATTAACAAATCGTTTCAAAAGCGATTCATTTCAACACTTTCCGTGTGCGTCGGAAAGAAATACCAGTCGGCCTATAAGCCGGGTTTTGTCCCCATGGGGTCTCACCCACAGTGTATGGCCATTCATCTGGAGCTTGCGTTGCCGCAAACTTCACGCAACCAACCCGGGCGGCGAACCGAAAACAGTCCTGCACACTTGCGCGTGCGTGCCACCCCTATTCGGTCTTGCTCCGGGTGGGGTTTGCCATGCCAAACTTGTTGCCAAGTTCGCGGTGCGCTCTTACCGCACCGTTTCACCCTCACCGCGAG
>JANNBH010000098.1:0-19900 GCA_031385245.1 Hyphomicrobiales bacterium
TCCCTCGTTTCCTGCAGCGCTTTACCGAAGCCTACGGTGCCCTCGGCAGATCGGAAATGATCCTGGCCGCCGCAGCCGCCCACCATCGCTTGCTGTGGATTCATCCCTTCCTCGATGGCAACGGGCGAGTGGCCCGCCTAATGTCGCACGCGGTTCTGCTTCAATCGTTGGGCACCGGGGGCGTGTGGTCGATTGCTCGTGGCTTCGCCCACAAAGCCGGGGCGTTTTCGCGTTGTCGATAGTTTTTCACGCATTGTGCGCTTGGGCGAAGGCCTTGGCAACAATGGTCATTTGAGTGAAGCTGCCATGGACCGCACCATTGAAGCTTTGCGCGTGTGCTCCAATAAACTGATCTGGCACAAAGTGGGCTCGCGCCGGTTGATTGCCACCGAAGCTTGTCGCCTGGCCGCCAACGGGCCAGCCTTTATTGAGCGGGTTGCAGCTGAAATTGGCCTGGAACTTGAAATTATTGACCGTGAAACCGAAGCGCGGCTTGCGGCTTCGGGTGCAGAACCGCTGATTTCTCCCGATGCGGAGAGCGCCATTATTTTTGATATTGGTGGCGGGTCAACCGAAGTGATGTGGATGCAGCGCTGTGCGTCAGGTTTTGAAGTGAAGGCGTGGACTTCACTTGCAGCGGGTGTTGTTACACTTTCAGAAAAATTTGATGGCGGCCGCGAAGTGTCTCCCGATACATTCGCGCAAATGCGCTTATATGTGCAAAATTTGCTCCAGCCCTTTATGGCGCAAATTGAAGCTGAGATTGGAGCACAGGCGGTGCCCAGCCATTTGCTCGGCACTTCTGGCACTGTTACGACTATAGCAGGCGTGCATTTGGGCTTGCGGCACTATGATCGCTCGAAGGTGGATGGTTCTTGGCTTGCCAATGAAGATGCAGGCCAAGTGACAGCGCAGCTTTTGGCGATGAGCTATTATGAGCGCACACAAAATGGCTGCATTGGCCGCGAGCGTGCAGACTTGGTTTTAGCGGGCTGTGCTATACTTGAAGAAATTCGGATTGCCTTTCCGGCACCGCGCATTCGCGTGGCTGATCGCGGACTTCGCGAAGGTATATTAATTCAGATGATGATGGCCGATGGCCTGATGGGGAGACAGCAATGAGCAGACCCGGCAGCGGATCAAAGCCCAGCGGCAACAGCCTTAAAGTGCGGGTGAAGACCAGCAAGAGCAAAACTGTTTCGCAAAAAATTTGGCTCGAACGGCAATTGAATGACCCTTATGTGCAAGAAGCCAAGAAGCTTGGTTATCGCTCGCGCTCGGCTTTCAAGTTGATTGAGATTGACGACAAGTATGAAATTCTGAAGCCCGGCTACCGCGTGGTGGATTTGGGTGCTGCCCCTGGTGGATGGTGCCAAGTTGCGGTCAAGCGCGTGAAGGCTGAAGAGGGCAAGGGCGTGGTTGTGGCGATTGATATGCATTCGATGGACCCCATTCCGTCAGTGATCATATTTAAGAAAGATTTCTATGACGAAGATGCACCCGCAGTTTTGATCGCGGCACTCGGTGGGGAGCAGGCCGATTGCGTGTTGTCTGACATGGCAACCCACGCGACTGGGCATAAGCAGACCGACCACATCAACATCATAGCCTTGGTTGAGACTGGCTATGTTTTTGCGAAATCGATTTTAAAACCGGGCGGTACTTATCTAGCGAAGGTTCTGCGCGGCGGCACCGAAGGCGCATTGTTGACCAGTCTAAAAAAAGACTTCCGCACAGTGCGCCATGTGAAACCCATGTCGAGCAGGGATGATTCAGCCGAGCTGTTTATGTTGGCGACGGGGTTTAGGGGGTAGCACCACATTCTGTCATCCCGACGAAAGTCGGGACCCAGATGGCCTGGTAAAACTTCCAAGAATTGACTGCATTCGCGTAGTTCTGGGTCCCGACTTCCGTCGGGATGACAATTCAGAGGAATAGAAAGTCGTGCAAAACTCACCCCTTGCCCTCAGCCTCATATGAATGTTAAGGGCGTGCGCCAACTCCTCTTTTCCTGTTTTTTGCGAGGTTAGCTATGGCTCATCTGTTTCCTGAATATTTGACCTTTGATGATGTGTTGATGAAGCCGGGTGCTTCTTCAGTTTTGCCGGTTGATGTTTCAACGGCAACGCGCCTGACCAAAGCGATTTCGCTTTCAATTCCAATTATCTCAGCGGCCATGGACACTGTGACTGAAGCGCCGATGGCTATTGCTATGGCGCAGGCAGGTGGGCTTGGGGTTATTCACAAAAACCTCACGGCTGATGTTCAGGCTGAACATGTGCGGCAAGTGAAGCGTTTTGAGAGCGGCATGGTGGTAAACCCAATTACCATTGCGCCGGATGCCTCGCTTGGCGATTTGATGGCGCTTAAAGCTCGCCATAAAATATCTGGCATTCCGGTGGTGGATGAATTTGGCAAACTTTGCGGCATTATCACCAATCGCGATGTGCGCTTTGCCACTGATCTCAACGCCAAAGTTGCCGAGTTGATGACCCGCGATTTGGTGACGGTGAAAGCTGGTGTGGACCGTGCAGAAGCAAAGCGACTTTTGCACAAGCACCGTATTGAAAAGCTGATCGTTGTTGGTGAAGATTTCAAATGCGAAGGCTTGATCACAGTCAATGATATGGAAAAGGCGGCGGATCATCCGCTCGCTTCTAAGGATGATCAAGAGCGTTTATTGGTAGCTGCCGCCACAGGCACAGGCGACACTGGCTTTGCGCGCGCTGAGCAATTGATTGATGCGGGTGTTGACGTGCTGGTGGTGGATACGGCCCATGGCCATTCGATTCATGTTCTTAATCAAGTTGAACGCATTAAGAAAATTTCCAACAAAGTGCAAATCATCGGCGGCAATGTGGCCACATCAGAAGCGGTGAAAGCATTGATTGGCGCAGGGGCTGATTGTGTGAAAGTGGGCATTGGGCCTGGTTCCATTTGCACCACACGCGTTGTGGCAGGTGTTGGCGTTCCGCAATTTTCGGCAATCATTGAATGCGCCGAAGAAGGGGCCAAGCAAGGCATTCCGATTATAGGCGATGGTGGCGTTAAACTTTCTGGCGATTTTGCCAAGGCTTTGGCTGGTGGCGCATCTGTTGTGATGATGGGTTCCATGCTGGCTGGCACGGATGAAGCGCCTGGCGAAGTTTATCTTTATAATGGTCGCTCTTATAAATCTTACCGTGGCATGGGATCAGTCGGCGCAATGGCGCGGGGAAGCGCAGACAGATATTTTCAGCAGGATGTCGCTGATAAATTGAAATTGGTACCGGAAGGTATTGAAGGTCAAGTTCCACATAAAGGTTCGGTTATGGCGGTGCTGCATCAAATGGTGGGCGGGCTTCGGGCTTCTATGGGTTATTTGGGTGCTGCGACAATTGCCGAAATGCAATCCAAGGTGCAGTTCGTTCGTATTACAGGGGCGGGGCTTCGTGAAAGCCATGTGCATGATGTGATGTTGACGCGAGAAGCGCCAAATTATCAAAGGATGACCTGATGACGATTGAAAAATGGTTGCTGTTGCCGCTGTTTTTGCATGTGGCGTTGATCTTGTGGGTTGGAGTTCGCACCATTCGGGCGCGCATTGGGTCAGTTATGGGTGGCGAAACCAAGCTTAAAACCATTGCGCTCAACACTGAGGCTTGGCCTGACGATGTGCGTAAACTGGGTAATAATTTTAACAATCAATTTGAACTGCCAACACTTTGGTATGCCTTGTGCGGGCTGCTTTTGATCACGGGCAAGGCCGATTGGATTGGGGTTGGCTTATCTTGGGCTTTTCTTGTAGCACGGGTTTTGCACAGCATTGTGCATATGGGTTCTAACAATGTACCCTTGAGGATGCGTGCGTTTTTGGCCTCATTCGCTGCGGTTTTGGCGATGTGGGTTTGGTTTGCAATTCGACTTTATGTGATTGGATAAGTTATGCGTATGGCTGGCCGCGTTGCTGCGGCAATTGAAATTCTCACCGATGTGTTCACTCAGCATCGCCCTGCCTCTGAAGCCTTGAAAGATTGGGGCAAGGCGCACCGCTTTGCAGGATCGACGGATCGTCATGCGATTGGCACTTTGGTTTATGATGTGCTGCGGCGGCGTGAAACTGCCGCATCGCGCATGGGCGATGGCAGGCCACGGGCGCTCGTTTTAGGTGCGCTTCGCGATGTGTGGAATATGAGTGCAGTCGAAATTGAAACTCTGTGTACGGAGCAATTTGGGCCCGGCATACTTTCTAAAAAAGAACAAACTGCATTGGAGCGCGACTTGCGCGAAGATTTGCCAGCCCATATTCGCGGTGACATTCCCGAATGGCTGCTGTCTTCATTTACCGAAGTGTTTGGCGAACGGGCTGCCGAAGAAGGTGCAGCTCTTGCGCAACGTGCGCCGATTGATATGCGGGTTAACACATTAAAAGCATCGCGTGCGCAATTGCTGGAAGCTTTTGCCAAGCATGGAGCCAAGGCTGGGCCTTTGTCGCCGCTTTCCGTTCGCATTGAACAACCGGGTGGAGACACGCGCAATATCAATGTTGAAGTTGAACCAGCACATGGCATGGGCTGGTTTGAGGTGCAGGATTCTGCTTCGCAAATTGTGGCTGCTTTATCTGGCGTTCAGCCCGGTGAATCAGTGATTGATCTTTGCGCTGGTGCAGGCGGCAAAACCTTGGCGCTGGCAGCGTTGATGAAAAATAAAGGCCGCCTTGTTGCCTATGATCAGGACAAGCATCGGCTTCGTCCGATATTTGATCGCATGAACAGGTCTGGGGCCAGTTGCATTGAAGTGGTTGCCGCTGATGAAGGCGACAAGTTGAAGGATATGGGTGGGTTTGATTGCGTTTTGATTGACGCACCATGCTCAGGTTCTGGCGCGTGGCGCAGAAAGCCAGATGCCAAGTGGCGTTTACAGTTGAAACAGCTTGAGCAGCGCCAGAAAGACCAACGCGAAGTTCTGGAGCAGGGCTCACAACTGGTGAAAGCTGGTGGGCGGCTTGTCTATATTACCTGTTCAGTTTTGGCCGAGGAAAATACAACGCAAGTGAAAGCATTTTTGGCTTCGCACAAGAACTTCAAAATTGTTCCGTATACTGAACAATGGAAACACACCATCGGCGGAGAGCCACCCGTTTCAGCGGATGGCTCAGCCAATACATTGTTACTCACACCAGCGCGCCACGGAACTGATGGGTTCTTTGTGGCCGTGATGCAGAGAAACGTTTGAGTTTACGCAGCTTCCAGCAAGGCTGGAATGCTGCTGATGGCAGCGGCGACTGATTTTTCAGCGGCTTCTGGGCCATAAGCAATGCCTTCAACGGGAATAAAGTTCACATCGGTGAGACCCATGAATCCTAGCAAATGGCGCAAATATGGTTCTTGAAAATCGATAGCCTTCATTGGGCCTTGCGAATAAACGCCGCCACGAGCCATAATTACAAAAACTTTTTTAGCAGACAGCAAGCCCACGGGTCCTGTGTCGGTATATTTAAAGGTCACACCGGCTCGCAGAATTTGGTCAAACCAACCTTTGAGATTTGTGGTTGGGCCAAAGTTGAACATTGGCGAAGCAATAACCACAGTATCGGCCTTCACAAGTTCGGCTACTAATTTATCGGAAACTGCGACAGCTTCATTCTGCGCGGCATTGCGTTTATCTGCTTCGATACGGCTGCCGATTACGAAATCATCTCCAATATGGGGCAGAGGATTTACGGTCAAATCACGCGTGATCACGGTTGATTTTAGGTTCTTTTCCTTCAGTTGGGCGATGAGCTGTTTGGCCACTGCGCTGGAATGAGAGGCATCGCCACGCGGGCTGGAGTTAATAAAGAGAATCTGGTTTATCATGTAAATCCTTGTTCTTGTTGCTTTAAAATTGAAAACACGTTTCCAGTTGTAAAGTTATATCTGGTAACGTATTGTTACTTGATCAATATATGTAACCACTATCTGTAACACAAGAAGGCACATTTATGGTACCGAGTATCAACAATGAAAGTGGCCAATGCCGAGCGGTGGCGGATGTGCTGGCGCGCATCGGCGATAAGTGGACGGTTTATGTGGTTGGCTTGTTGTCTCAGCGCACCATGCGCTTCAATGAAATTCGCCATCAAGTGCCTGCGATTTCACAGCGGATGCTGTCTCTTACTTTGCGCGGGCTAGAGCGTGATGGCTTAGTGAAGCGCACAGTTCACCCCACCATTCCGCCGCGTGTTGAATATGAACTCACCGAAACTGGGCGCACATTGATTGCGCCTTTGCGTGAAGTGGGCGCATGGGCAGTTTTGCACCGCGAGACGATTGAGGCATCACGCATGGCCTTTGATCAAGCCAATCCCGACAGTAAAATGGCACAGCATTTGGCTAAGCGCCGTAGCAATGAATTGGCTGATGTGATGGTGCCGCCTTTCTAAAGGCTTCCTGGCCCATCCTTCAAGCAGCCCGCATAAAGCGTGTAACTGGCAAAGCCAGAATCAACTGAGAAATTTTTGGCTTCGGTGGTGCAGTCTTGCTTGCGCTTAGCATCGGCGGTTGTTTCTAAATCAATAGCACTGGCTTTGGCTTCATCTTCCAGCTTGGTGCATTCGCCTATGTCCATTGAATTATTTTCGCTCTGCCATTGGCAAAGTTTTGCAGTGTCAAAATTTAACGCAGCATCCTCAGCGAAAGCCGAAGCGGTTGTCAGCAGTAGGGCAATTAAAGCTAAGCGCATTTTCAAAATCTCTTAGTTAGCTGGGTTGCGCGATAAAAAACGCGCCATGGCTTTTAGTGTATCAGCACTGACATGATGTTCAATGCCTTCGGAATCGATGCGCGCCGTATCAGCGGGAACACCAAGGGCAAGCAGGAAATTCTCAACAATCTGATGTTTCCTTTTGCCATCTTCAGCCATCTTCCACCCATCCCCTGTCAAAAATATGGCACGGTATGGCTCTTGTGTGACGAGGCCTTGATCGGTCAGGCGCTTTAAGGTTTTCACCACAGTAGCATTGGCCACGCCCAAACGCATGGCCAAATCGGTGCAACGGGCTTCACCGCGATCATCAATAAGGTCGGCAATCATCTCCACATAATCGCCCGCCAGTTCAGCCGAATGGTCAGCGCGCACGCGTTTGAAGGCTTGCGAGCGAAGTTTGGCGGAAGCGCCTTTTTTAGAAATGGGAGACATGAAATTCCATTCAGACTTTTTTATCTCTTAGCCTATTGCATATAAGTTAGCCTATGCTAAACATTAGTTAGCACAGGCTAAGTTTTGGTTCGGAGATTGATGTAATGGAACTTGCAAAGCAGACTAGGGGTTGGAAGCGCGAGCGTGGCGAGGCTTCGCTGATTGATGTGTTCCGTACCGTTAAGCTCAACCCAGATGCCAGTTTTTTTAAACGGGCTTTGGCCTTTGTTGGCCCCGGCTATTTGGTTTCCGTGGGCTATATGGACCCCGGCAATTGGGCAACATCCATCGCTGGTGGCGCGCAGTTTGGTTACACTTTGTTGTTTGTTGCTTTGCTCTCGAATATCATGGCGATCATTCTGCAATCTCTGTGTGCGCGGCTTGCTATTGGTTCGGGCCGTGATTTGGCGCAAGCCTGCCGCGATGCGTTTCCAAAATCAGTGGCTTTCATTTTGTGGGCCTTTGCTGAAATTGCAATTATCGCCACTGACATTGCCGAAGTTGTGGGCACAGCCATTGGGCTTAATTTGCTGTTTGGCATTCCGCTGGAAATTGGCGTGATCATCACTGCGCTTGATGTGTTCATCATCCTCTGGTTGCAAAAGCTGGGCTTCCGTTGGGTAGAAGCATTTATTATGACGCTGCTGGGCGTTATTTTTGTGTGCTTCTATTTCCAAATCGCCATGGCTAGCCCGGAATGGTCTGGCGTGATTAAGGGTTTTGCACCCACGGTGGATATCGTGCGTAATCCGCAAATGCTTTATCTGGCCCTTGGCATTATTGGCGCAACTGTAATGCCGCATAATCTCTATTTGCATTCTGGCATTGTGCAAACGCGGGACTATGGTGAGAGCTTGCCGGAAAAGCGTGAAGCCTTGCGTTTTGCCACATGGGATTCAACTATTGCGTTGATGTTTGCGTTGCTGGTGAATGCTTCGATTTTGATTTTGGCGGCGGCCACTTTTTATAAAACTGGCCGCACTGATGTGGCTGAATTGGGCGATGCCCATGCAATGTTGGCTCCGCTGCTCGGCTCACTGCTGGCGCCAAAACTTTTTGCAATTTCACTTTTGGCTTGCGGATTAAACTCCACTGTCACCGCCACGCTGGCTGGGCAAATTGTGATGGAAGGATTTCTCAATATCCGCTTGCCAGCATGGGCGCGAAGGCTGGCCACGCGCATGGTGGCCATTGTTCCGGCAGCTGCGGTGACGATTTATTATGGTGCCAGCGGCACCGGTACATTGCTCATTCTCAGCCAGGTTATTCTGGCCTTCCAATTGCCATTCGCGATTGTGCCGTTAGTAATGTTTACAAGAGACAAAGCGAAAATGGGATCTTTGGTGGCACCCAATTGGTTGACGATTGTAGCGGCGGTTATTGCCGTCATTATTATCGCTTTGAATGTAAAATTGATATGGGATTTGGCCTTGTAAATTGCCGTCTTGCAGACTCCAGTGCGGTCGCCTAAATGCCCGCCATGCATGATCAAATTCTTATTGTCGATTTCGGGTCTCAGGTCACACAACTCATCGCGCGGCGGGTGCGCGAGATGGGGGTTTATTCTGAGGTGGTGCCGTTTCAGAAGGCAGAGGCCGCTTTCACGCGGATGAAGCCCAAGGCGGTTATTCTTTCGGGCGGGCCGGATTCAGTGACGCGCGATGGTTCGCCCCGCGCACCACAATCAATTTACGATGCAGGCCTTCCGATTATGGCGATTTGTTACGGCCAGCAAACCACAGCCGTGCAATTGGGCGGCGTGGTTGAAGGTGGCCATGCGGCAGAGTTTGGCCGCGCTGACATCGAGATTAAAGCGGAAAGCGCTTTGTTTGATGGCCTATGGAATGTGGGCGAGCGCCATCCAGTGTGGATGAGCCATGGTGACCGCGTTACACAACTTCCCCAAGGTTTCACGGTGAAGGCCAGCTCTGAAAATGCACCCTTTGCGATTGCGTCTGATGAAGCGCGACGCATCTATACCACGATGTTCCATCCTGAAGTTCACCACACGCCTGATGGAGCTAAACTGATCCAAAATTTTGTTTTGAAAATTGCGGACTGCAAGGCGGATTGGACTATGGCGGCGTTTCGCGCTGAAGCGGTCGAACGTATACGCGCCCAAGTGGGCACGGGCAGGGTGCTGTGTGGACTTTCGGGCGGCGTTGATTCATCGGTTGCCGCATTGCTCATTCACGAAGCCATTGGCGATCAGCTCACCTGCGTGTTTGTTGACCATGGTTTGATGCGGCTCAATGAAGGGGCCGAAGTTGTTTCGATGTTCCGCGAGCATTATAATTTGCGCCTCGTGCATGTGGACGCCTCGGAAGAATTTATCACAGCACTAGAAGGCGAGGTGGATCCGGAGACCAAACGCAAAACCATTGGGCGGCTGTTCATTGAAGTATTTGAGCGTGAGGCGATTAAAATTGGTGGCGCGGATTTTCTGGCACAGGGCACTTTATATCCTGATGTGATTGAGAGTGTTTCATTCACCGGCGGTCCGTCTGTCACCATCAAGAGTCATCACAATGTTGGTGGGCTACCTGAGCGCATGAAGATGAAGCTGGTGGAACCCTTGCGCGAACTCTTCAAGGATGAAGTGAGGAAGCTTGGCCAAGAGCTTGGTTTACCTGAGAAATTTGTTGGCCGTCATCCCTTCCCCGGCCCCGGTTTAGCCATCCGTTTGCCCGGTGGAGTGACGCGCGAGAAGCTTCTCATTCTGCAAAAAGCTGACGCTATTTACATTGATGAAATTCGCAAAGCCGGACTCTATGATAAAATTTGGCAAGCCTTCTCTGTGTTGCTGCCGGTGCAAACGGTCGGCGTGATGGGCGATGGCCGCACCTATGACCGCGTGTTGGCGCTGCGGGCCGTGACAAGCGTTGACGGCATGACCGCCGATTTTTTCCCGTTTGATATGAATTTTTTGGGCCGTGCTGCTACAAGAATAATCAACGAAGTAAAAGGCATCAACCGCGTGGTTTATGATGTGACGAGCAAGCCGCCGGGCACGATTGAGTGGGAGTGAGGAACGTAATTCTTAACCCGCTTTCTTCTCACTCAAAGTGCCGGCGGTAAACCAGCTCAAAACTGCCAATGGTGCGCCGATGCCGTATATCCATTGCGCTCCAAAATGTTCGCCGAGTGTTCCGAGCAGCGGGGGGCCTAACAGGAAAATCATGAAAGTTGTTTGCACCATCGAAGCCACATTTATGGCAGATGGTCGGTCGGTCATTTGAGCGGCGGCAGATATGGCCAGCGGAAACATCACGCTGCAACCCACGCCAATCAACGCAAAGCCCAGAAGAGAAAGCAGCGGGGAGAGTGCTAAAAATACGATAATGGTGCCGAGCAATAAGACAATTGAAAGCAGGCGCGAAACCGCAGCTGGCGAATGCTTATCGATATAGCTATCAGCAAAAAAGCGGGCGAGCGCTTGGGATAAAGCCACGGCGGCCACCGCCACACCCGCCATGAATGGGCCGGAACTATAGATGTTACGCATGTAAATAGCCGACCAATCAATGCCTGCACCTTCCATTAACATGGCCGACAAAGTGACAGCGACAAGACCCAAAATTGCCAAGCTTGGCAGCGAGAATTTTGGCCGTGCAAAGTCGCTTTCAACAACGCGGCTTGGGGCTGCTTCAAACTTACCAATGAACAGAAAAACACCCAGCGCAATTACAGGAGCTATGAGGGCTATATCCATTTGCGGTGAAAGCCCAAGCTGGGCTAGGCCTGCACCAACGAGGCCAGCGCTAAAAAAACCAAAGCTCCAGAATGAATGAGTGCGGTTCATAATGCGGCGCTTCATCATATGCTCAACACGGTCGGCCTCGGTGTTCAACACAATTTCAATGCAGCCGATTAAAATGCCAATAGGCATGAGCGCCAGAAAAAACATGGGTGGGTTTGGCGCATGAACCGCCAAAGCATAACCGATGGCCACCAAAGGAATGGCGGCCAACAGGGTGCGGCGAAAGCCAAATTTTTCAATCAAAGGGGTTGCGAAGGTGAGCGCCAGCATTGTGCCTGCTGGAACGCCAATGAGGCTTAATCCTAGAGTTTGCTCACCAACACCCATCTGCTGCTTAATATCGGCCATGCGCGGAAAGATGCTGCCCATGGCAAAGGCGTGAAGCGCGAACGCAGCGAATATACGTCTATGTGGAGCAATGTTAAGGCCAATGTTCATAAGGGTCTCGCAATCGTTCGATTTGGGTTGTTGTTGCATAAACGAGCAAAACGACAAGAGCAATTGTCATAGCACGGAAATTAATTTTGCTGATCTTGATCAATTTACAAATTCAAATTTTTTGCTTAACACTTGGCACTTCGTCATCATGTTGGAGCAATAGACGGTGCCACAATTTATCAATGCAAAAGAAGATCTGGTTGCAGATTCTATTAATGGCGTATTGCGTTCCGCTGGTGGTGCAAAGCTTGCACGGCTTGATGGTTATCCAGGCATAAAAGTTGTGCTACGTACTGATCATTCCCCGTCAAAGGTTGCAATTATTGCAGGCGGTGGCTCGGGCCATGAGCCTGCTCATGCTGCATTTGTGGGGCCTGGGCTTTTAACGGCTGCGGTGTGCGGCGAGGTTTTTTCATCGCCAAGTGTTGATGCGGTTTTTGCGGCGATTATGGCTGTCACTGGCAAAGCAGGGTGCTTGGTCATTTTCAAAAACTATACAGGCGACCGATTGAATTTTGGCCTTGCTGCTGAAAAAGCACGGGCCTTGGGCAAGAAAGTGGAAATTGTTATTGTGAAGGATGATATTGCCCTTCCTGATATCGCGCAGCCGCGTGGCATTGCTGGCGTGGTGTTTGTTGAAAAAATTGCAGGCCATTATGCTGCGAAGGGTTGGCCTTTGGCAAAAGTTGCAGCCATTGCACAAAAGGCGGCGGATGGGTTGGTGTCCCTTGGTGTTGCTTTAACTTCTTGCACATTGCCGGGTATTGGTCGCGAAGACCGCATTCCTTCAGGCAAGGCTGAATTGGGGCTGGGCATCCATGGTGAACCTGGTGTTGAGCTTGTAGAGTTTGCTGGTGCGAAGCAATCGGTTGCGGAAATTGCAGATCGTTTATTTAGAAAGGCAAAGCGTGCAAGCTCATATGCTTTGCTCATCAACAATCTTGGCTCCACCACTCCGCTTGAAATGGGGTTGATTGCAAATGAAGTTTTGAAAAGCAAATATGGCAAGAAGATTAAATTGGTCTGTGGTCCGGCGGCATTGGTCACGTCACTTGACATGCATGGGTTTTCGCTCAGCTTGCTTCCACTATCGCCTGAATTTGAAGTGGCCTTGAAATCGCCAGCCAATGCTTTGGTGTGGCCGGGGGTTAGAACCCATGCCGCGCTCAAGATTGTTAGGCTGCCCACTGCCATGAAACCAAAGCAATTTCGCGCCAGCAAAAATCCTGAACTGGCGGCCTTGGTTGCGCGGGCTTGTGATATTTTGATTGCGGCAGAAAACAAGCTCAACATGTTGGATGCTAAAGCAGGTGATGGTGATACAGGTTCAACCGTGGCCACTGCGGCTCGTATGTTGAAAGCTAATTTGAGCAAGATGCCATTGGCAGATACGGCTGCCTTTTTTGCAAGTGCTAGCGAAGGCTTTACACGCAGCATGGGTGGATCAAGCGGCGTGTTGATGGCAATTTTCTTTGCAGCGGCTGGCAGTGCCAAGGGAACTTGGCAGAATGCATTGCAGGCTGGCCTTGTCAAGATGATGGCCTATGGCGGTGCCAAGCTCGGTGATCGCACAATGATTGATGCGTTGGCGCCAGCGCTTGATGTTTTAGCCAAGGGTGGAAATTTAACCGCCGCAGCCATGGCCGCGCGCAAGGGGGCAAATGCAACACAAAACATGACACGGGCAAAGGCAGGTCGTTCAAGTTATGTATCTGCTGTAAACCTACTTGGCGTGACTGATCCTGGGGCCGAGGCAGTGGCGCTGCTGTTTGAAGGGCTGGTATAATTTAGGGAATCCGGACGGCACTGTTATGAAGACACTTATCAGGCGCTCCATTATCTGCTAAGCATTTGGCCGGGGGCTTAGTCCGAAAGGGTTTGGCCATGGTGCAAAGAGCTGGGCGTGTTCTTATTGATGCTGTGCGGTTAGCTGGCATTTTAATGAGCCTTTGGACTGTTGTTACTTTTTTTGCTGTTGCGCCAGCCAGCACCGCATTCGCTCAAACGAATCAATCTTGCACTGTGCCAGTCAACACATGTGGCTGCGCCACATGTGGATGTGGCACTGATTATGGCAGACCCACATGCCCCGCCGGGCAAACCTTATACGATGATGTTTGCCTGCCGAGCTGCCCAAGTGGATTCCAACGCTATCCCGGCGTGCCCGGCCTGTGTATGCCGCCTTGTGATCATGGCTGCCCCGAAGGCTATGACCAAGTGCCACTGCCCAATTGCCCAGATGATTATGTGCGCGATTTAAGAAATCCTGATCAATGTATTCCTGATTATGGCAAATTGGAAAATGAAGGCCAATGTGGATATGGCTTCACATATTCTAGCGCATACGGAAAGTGTGTAGCGGATTGCCCACAGGGAATGTATTTAAATGAAGTCGGCCAATGCGAAAGCACCTATGGCCGCTCTTGTGGTCAAGGCCTCTCGCGTGATCCTGAAACTGGCAAATGTATTCCGCCCGGCATCTGGCCGCCAAATTACGCTTGGGTGTGTTTGCAGGCTTGCCCGCAAGGAACTTATCGTGACATTCGCCATCCAACCCGCTGTTTGCCACCACCACCAAACTGTTCGGATGGCTATGTAGAAGAAAATGGCCGTTGCCTGCCAATTTGTGAAGATGGTTTAACGCGCGATAATTATGGCTATTGCGTGCCAGCCACTTGCCCAGATGGAAGCTATCCAAATTTGCGTGGCAAATGCGAGACACCTGATTGCGGCCCGAATGAGGTGCGTAATGGCAATGGCGTGTGCGAACCGCCACAGCGAGAATGTGTTCAAGGCCAGCGTTTGAATGTGCAAACAAATGAATGTGAGCGCATTCCTCCTGGAACGCCAACATGCTCATCTAGCCAAACTTACTCTTCTGTTCAGAAAAAGTGTGTGACACGGCAGCCACCTGTGGTCAAATGTGGCCGCAACGAAGTGAAGGATGTGAATGGGCGCTGCCGCCCAGTTCGGCAACCCGCCCCCGATTGTCAGAAGGGTTTTAGGCCAGATGGCAATGGCGGTTGTGTGCGTATCATCACCAATATACCGCGCGGGTGCCGTGAAGGTTATTTCCTGAATAAGCGCACCAACAAATGCGTGCCTTTCCAAAATGAACCTGATCCCGTTGAGCCAGATGGTGATGGCGGGGACAATGGCAATTTTGATCCACAACCAGGCATTAAATTAAACCCTGATATTCTTCGGCAACTCATCCCACAGCGCGGTAATGGCGGTGGAACCAATGTGCAAAAAGATTGCGCTGACGGACAGTACCGCGACAACAATGGAAGGTGTGTGGATAAGCAGTGAAGCGATTAGAGTTTGAAAGGATTTAAAACCTCGATACCAAATTGTTTGAAGTCTTTTTCATTGCGGGTGACAACGATTAGGCGGTGTTGAATAGCTGTTGCGGCGATCAGTGCATCTTCTCGGTGATGTGTAGGTTTGCCATAAATTATCTTCGCCCAAATTCTAAATATTTTTTCGTCAAGTGATAGAATGGGGTAGGAATCTATAATTTTTTCCAGCCAAACTTCCAAGTCGGTGGCCTTCACAGGGTCACTGCGTCTTGTCTTTTCTATACCAATTTGTATTTCCGCTACAGTGTAAGCGCAAATGTGTAGCTTCACATCTTTGGCTTGTTCGAGCCATTTCAAAACAGCGCCATGGGGCTTTTTGCGGCGAAACTCTGAAACAACATTTGTATCGAGCAAATACATCTAGTTTAATCAAGAATTGGTGGCGCGCGCTTTTTCCATGTACCGCGTTTTGGAGGTTTCAATTCATTGTCACTTGCTGAAGCAAGTAGCACTTCGCGCAATGTTGGGCGATGCAATTTCTCTTGCTTTTTCCACTCCTCAACGGGCACCAACACAGCTGCATCAGCGCCGCGTTTAGTAACAAGTTGCGGACCATCTTTGAGGCATGATTCCAACATTTCGCTGAACCGCGCTTTTGCATCTTGAACAGGCCAAGCTCTCATGGGTGTCTCCAACTGACTAGTCATCAAACTAGTCAGTTGGAGCATAAAAGTCAAGATTGGCGACGCAGCACTCAACTTTTCAGAGAATTTAAGCTAACAATCGGTTCCAGATTTCCGAGATTGCCCAGCACGTCATATAAAAACGTGCTGAGCATGGTGTGATATTCTTCGGGCAAGTGTTGCGTATCTCCCAGCACAAAGCTGCGAAGCGAGAAGCGTTTTTCGGTGATTGCAAATGCCAAGGCTTGCGGCAAAGCGGGAATGACGAGGCCACTTTCTTCTCTTGGCCAATTGGAACCGACGAACTCATTATGCACAGGCACAAACAGGTCAATGCCCTGAAACTCTTGGATTGAGCGCGCCATTTTTAATGATGTGGTAGTGCGATCAACAATGAAGAATACGAAAATGCGAAAGCCTGCTTTGTGGGCCTCATCGAAAAAATTGAGCTCGCCTACAGCTTTGAAGAAATTTTCCATGTGGCGCACGGGCAAATCAACCACATAATCGCGGCCCGGCGAGGCCATGATGGTGTCGAACAATTTCATCTGGCCCTGCATTTGTGAAAAATCAGCCAGTGCTGTTCGACCAGGAAAGTAACTGCGTAGGGGGCCATCGGGCGCATCAGTGTCGATCATAAATGGGTCGTGCCCATCCAGCATTAAGTAATCAGCCAGCAACCGCGCCAGCAAAGTTTTGCCATTGCGGTGCTGGTCTGATGCGGTGATGTAAACCGTGGGAATGTGGGCCACGGAAAACTTTATCCTTAGACGAGATTGCCAGCGGCGCGGCCACCGGCCACAATTTCCTGGAGCATTTGCACATGAGCAAATTCAGCATCAATTTCTGAACACCACTTCCGCACATAGCCACGCAGCACGAAGGAGAATTTGCCTTGGCTGCCATCAGCGCCGCGGTTTTCAATGAAGTCTTTGAAAGTGACGCCAGACACATCAACTTGCTCATAAGCCATTTCATTGAGCTTTGGGATGTTGATTTCTTGAGCCTTTGGAATGGCTGAGAAATACTTGCGGTGGGTCACTTCATCCCATTCAAAGAAGTTGGTTTCATTGATGGAGTTGCGCGCTACAATATATTGGATGCCTTGCAGATATTTAGAAATTTCACCAATTTCATCAAGCGATGCGATGGATGGTCCAACCACATGCATCAAACCCATGTTGAACACGCCATTGCGCGCCGCTTCAAGAACGCCAATGCGTTCAAACAAATCCAAGGCATAAGATAAATTACCAGCTTTAAGATCAACCACAGTCACCGGCACGTTGGCAGTTTCCATAGTGTCCAGAACTTTCATCTGGTGGGCCACATTGCCCAGATCAATCACTTCGGCAATTGCAGGATAAAAACGCTTGAGCGAGCCACGGGGATTTTCAGTGTCAAATGCTCTGGTCAATACATTTTTGCGCGCAAAATAATCAAGAACTGCGCGCGACATTGTGGTTTTGCCCACGCCGCCCTTATCAGCACCGACGAGAATGAGTGTTGGTTTCATGTTTATCCCCTCTAAATTTTACGCCTATGATTTGGCAGGCTTGGCCAGCCTCTTATCACGGGTTGTGATGTTAGTATACTATATGGATGCCAAGTTTTTGAAACCTGCTATGCTAAGCTGGCAAGGGATTGGAGCAAAACCATGGCACTTGTATATTGCGGTTTATAGTTTTGGATTTTTGGTGTTGGGCAGATGCAGTTTAGTTTGAGTTTTTATGTTCATTTTGTACTGAGCCTTGCTGGGTTCATAATTTTAGGTATTGCGTTGTGCCGTGGCTCTTGGCGCAACACGTTGCGTCATCCTTTGCCACTTGGGTTTGCATTTATTGCTCTATCTCACATATACGGACCGCAGGGCTCAATCAACACAGTTGGATATGGCATTCTGGTCATTTTATTCTCGTGGCAGTTTTGGCGTGGCTATACGAAAGCTAATTTTTTGCCCTCTGATGTGCGCGAAGGCCACAATGTTTTGTCGGTGCTAGGCGGTGCCGCATTATTTGCGCTCACTGTGCAGCTTCATGCTGTTCTGTTTGGTGTTCCTGTTTTTAATTTGGTGAAATAATATGTCAGTTCATTCTGCAACGAAAAGAATAAGTGCGCCGGATATTCGGGCGCGTAAAAATGCTGAACCCATTGTGGCGCTCACATCTTATCATGCACACACAGCAGCGATTGCCGACAAGTACGTGGATTTTCTGCTGGTCGGTGATTCACTGGGCATGGTGATGCATGGGTTCGAGACCACATTGCCAGTGCCGCTTGAGCTGATGATTATGCATGGTCGCGCCGTTACACGAGGGGCAAAGCGCGCGCTGGTGGTGGTGGATATGCCATTTGGCTCTTACGAGGAAAGCCCAGCACAAGCCTTTCGCAACGCTGCGCGCGTGGTGAAAGAAACCGAATGCGGTGCCATTAAACTTGAAGGTGGGGCGCGCATGGCCGA
Source organism: Hyphomicrobiales bacterium (assembly GCA_031385245.1). Classification (GTDB taxonomy): domain Bacteria; phylum Pseudomonadota; class Alphaproteobacteria; order Rhizobiales; family Aestuariivirgaceae; genus Aestuariivirga. The sequence continues at coordinate 17,803 of JANNBH010000098.1, forward strand.
GACTATCAGATTTCTGTCTGATCGCGGCATTCCGGTGATGGCGCATATTGGCATGACGCCGCAATCCATCAATGTGTATGGCGGCTTTAAAACCCAAGGGAGATTGCGCGACCAATGGGCATTGATTGAAGAGGATGCACGCGTTATTTCGGAAGCTGGTGCATTTTCAGTGGTGTTGGAAGCAGTGGCCGAACCATTAGCTGCCAAGATTACGAAGTCGATTGATATTCCCACCATTGGCATTGGTGCTTCGGCTTCCTGTGATGGTCAGATTTTGGTGATGGAAGATATGTTAGGCCTTAGCCCTCGTGTGCCAAAGTTTGTTAAAGAATTTGGCAAGGTGGGTGTGGCAATCGAAGGAGCGATTAAGCTTTATGCTGAAGATGTGCGCTCAAGGGCGTTTCCAACGGCAGACAATACTTACGATGTGAAGGATTAGAAAAACCCTCATGCTGAGGTGCTTTGCGGAACGCAAAGCCTCGAAGCATGGCCACGCATGGTGCCCTTCGAGGCTCTGCTATGCAGAGCTCCTCAGGGTGAGGGGTTAGACCTTATTTCAGCCACCGACTCAGATATACTTGAACGTATGATTTCACGGCGTTCATTTATTGCTGGAGTTTCGGCTGTTGGTGTAAGTCCACGTCTCGTTCTGGCGCAGGATGCTGCTGGCTCGCCCGTGTTGCTTGCTGAAAAAGCTGAGATGCAATTGGTTCAGGGTGGAACGAAAACTCCGGTCTGGCGGTTTATGAAGGATGCCCCCATAGCCGTGTTGCGGGCAAAGCAGGGCCAGCCTTTTAAACTGCAATTTTCAAATAAATTAGAGAGTGAGATTGCACTGCATTGGTTTGGTATTCGCGGGCCAGAAGCCATGATGACAGTGTTTGCAAACCCTGATGATGCTGCCCCAACCGAGATTGAATTTACGCCACCCGATGCTGGGACATTTTGGTTTGGGCCCTTGATCCACGCTTCGCAGCAGCGCGACATGGGCCTTTATGGCATGTTGATTGTGGAAGAGGCCACACCTCAAAATTTCAATGATGTGCCGATGATTTTTGATGATTGGCAGATTGCTGGCAATGGCGCAATGAACCAAGGTTTTGGCAATTTGCAAGATGCCATTGGCCAAGGACGTATGGGAAATTGGTTTACGCTGAATGGGGTCTTCAAGGCTGAAATTGAAATTGACCGCAGCAAGCCAGCACGATTACGGCTGTTGAACGCTTGCAACGTTCGAGTTATGAACATCTTGTTTAAAAATGCCGAACTTTATGTGGTGGCTTATGACGGGCAACCTGTGCCCTTAAAGCCGTTGGGGCAAGAGGCATTGAAATTAGCGCCTGGGCAGCGTGCGGATTTGCTGTTGCCTGATTTTAAAACCCAAATCACGGTATCGCTTGACCTTTCTGAAGATGTTTCAGTGGTCGGGGTTCTGAGTTCGAAAGGTTCAAAAAATGGAGTTGAATTGCCCGACAATTTTATTTTGCCAGCTAATCCATTGCCAATACCAGGTGATCTTGTAGCAGCAAAGGCATTTACGATCTTGATTGAGGGTGGAGCAAAGGGTGGTTTGAAATCAGCCATTGTAGGTGATGAGCGGCTCGAACTTCGCACCCTTTTGGAGAAGGGGTTGGCATGGGCGCTCAATGGCGTGGCAGGGCCGGGGGGGCCTGCTTTGTTTAATGTGGTTGTTGGAGAAACTGTTGTTCTTACGCTTGAAAACAACACCTCTTTCCCTCAGCCTTTGCATATTCATGGCCACGTTTGGCAGATGATTGAGGCTGACGGTCAAGTGCTGGAAAGTGAACCTTGGCGTGACACAACCATTGTGCCCGGCCTCTCAAAAGTCAAAATGGCCTTCGTGGCGGATAACCTGGGGCTGTGGGCAATTCAGAGTTTAATTGCTGAAAGAGTGGATTCTGGGCTTCTGGGCGCATTTACCGTGGCAGCGCTTACGCCCTGAAATGCCTTGATTTGGCCGCGGGCGTGCTTTACTGCCCAAGTTGAATTTTACGGAGACGAGACGTGAGCGATACGGATGAATCAATTTTTCGCGAAGTGGACGAAGATGTTCGCAACGATGAATATAAGAAAATTT